>JAWLFT010000054.1:0-19477 GCA_041685435.1 Roseovarius sp. | reverse complement strand
ATCGCCGCCGGGCCGGAAATCTGGAACGGCTGATCAGGGATCCCTCGCAAACGGATCCTCGGGATAGACCACCCCCGAAAGGTAGAGACCGTGCGGCGGGGCCACCGGACCGCAGGCGGTGCGGGTGCGGGCATAAAGGGCCTCACGCACCTGATCGGGCGTCCATGCCCCCACGCCGACCCGCTCCAGCGTGCCGACGAGACTGCGGACCTGGCTGTGCAGAAAGGACCGCGCGGCGAGGTGGAAGTGGATCTCCGGCCCGGCCGATGTCTCCACCTGCGCGATGTCCAGCCGGTCCAGCGTCTTGACCGGGCTGGCCGCCTGGCAGATCGACGCACGAAAGGTGGTGAAATCGTGATGCCCCAGCAGATGTGCCGCCCCTGCCCGCATCGCCGCGATATCGAGATCGCGCCGCACATGCCACACACGACCGGCCTCGATCGTCGGCGGGGCGCGGCGGGGCGTGACACGAAAGAGATAGCGCCGCCCGGTCGCCGAGAACCGCGCGTGCCAGTCCCTCGACACTCGCGCGCAGCCGGTGATCGCCACCGGATCGGGCTTGAGATGGTAATTCACCGCCTCGGCCAGACGGTACGGCGTCCAGTCGCGCGCCAGATCGCAATGTGCCACCTGTGCAAGCGCATGCACCCCCGCATCCGTGCGCCCTGCAGCCCCGATGCGGTGCGGCCCGATCTCCAGCCGGGCAAGGGCCGCCTCGATGGCGGCTTGCACCGAGGGTTGATCGGTCTGACGCTGCCAGCCTGAAAAGGGTGCGCCGTTATATTCGACCTGAAGGGCGTAGCGGGGCATGGGTCTGTCTGCTAGTTGTGCTCGGGCGCGGTTGTCCCGGATCCGCGCGTCGGGGGCAACCCGAAACCGCGCGACTTTTCCTTTGCCCGGGCGCGGTGTAGGCAGGTGCGCAATCAAGACATCAGAGCCCGCGCATGAGCCTTCCTCTTCCCGACACCGCCCTGTTGCTTCAGATGCTTGGCATGTTGCTGGCCATCGGCGCGTTTGCCGGGGTTCTGGCGGGGCTTCTGGGTGTGGGCGGCGGGCTTGTTCTGGTGCCCGCATTCTTTTATGCATTCCAGACGCTTGGCTATGACGGGCCGCAGCTCATGCAGATCTGCCTTGCCACCTCGCTCGCCACGATCATCGTGACCTCGATCCGCTCGGTTCTGAGCCATCACCGCAAGGGCGCGGTCGACTGGGGAGTGCTGCGCGGATGGGCGCCGGGAATTGCTGCGGGCGCGATCCTCGGTGTTCTGGTCGCGGCCAATCTCCGCTCGACCACACTGCAGGCGATTTTTGGCATGGTCGGCGTGATGATCGGCCTTTACCTGGGCTTTGGCCGGATGCACTGGCAGCTTGGAACAGAAATGCCACGCGGGCTGACGCGCGGCGTTCTGGCCTCCGGGATCGGCTTTCTGTCGGTGCTGATCGGCATCGGTGGCAGCATTTTCGGCCTTCCCCTGATGAGCCTTTACGGCATGACCATGCACCGCGCGATCGCGACAGCCGCCGGTTTCGGACTGATCATCGCGGTGCCGTCGGTGGCGGGATTCCTTTTGCTGGATGTCGCGCCGGAGAACCGCCCGCCACTGACCATCGGCGCGGTCAATCTGGTGGCCTTCGCGGTGGTCATCGCGATGACGCTGATCACCGCACCCTGGGGTGTGCGGCTGGCGCATGCGATGGACCCGAAACCGCTGAAACGGGTCTTTGCCGTCTTCATTATGGTCGTTGCGCTCAACATGCTGCGCAAGGCTATCGGATGGTAGCGGGGCTTCTCGACAAGGGCTGGGCACTGTTCCCGGCCGAGCGCGCGGTGCGCGACTGGACGACCGAGGCTCGGGCGGCGGCCCTTGCGCGGATCGCAGAGCCCGCACAACGCGCGCAGTGGTTGCAATGCGAGGGCACATGGTTTGTCGGCGTCGATACGCTGCCGAATGACGCCGAGGGCCGGGTCGGAGCATCCGGCCCGCTTGCCGGCGCGGCGCTTGATGCGGCGCAGGCGCTTTACGGCACGCTGCCGCTGCACCCTGCGCAAGTGTCCGTCACCTATCCGGGCTACCCGCGCCCCCGGGCGGGCGAATCCGAGGCGGCGTTCCGCTATCGTTTGAAGCGCGACGCGGCGCATGTGGACGGGCTGTTGCCGGTGGGGTCGGACCGCCGGCGCATGCTGCACGAGCGCCATGCCTATATCCTCGGCCTGCCGCTGACCGATACCGATGCGCGCGCAAGCCCGCTGGTGGTCTGGGAGGGAAGTCACCACATTATGCGCCGCGCCTTCGAGACAGTCCTTGGCAGCCGCGCACCGCAGGACTGGGACGCGATCGACCTGACCGAGGCCTACACCGCCGCCCGGCGCGAGGCCTTCGAGACCTGCCGGCGCGTCATTGTCCACGGCCCGCCCGGCACGGCCTGTCTGGTGCACCGCCGCGCCCTGCACGGCGTGGCCGCATGGCAGGACGGGGCAAGCGCGCCACCCGAGGGCCGGATGGTGGCCTATTTTCGACCGCAATTCGCAGATGCGGCACAGGATGCTTGGTTGCGCCTGCCGTAAGATCCGCGCGGCATTCCAAGGGCCGATCCATAGCCTGCAAAATCGCAATCAACGGACCGCTACCGACCTGTGCACCCCAACCCGATTGCACGAAAATGCGCGCAAAAAGCCATGCCGGTCTGAAAACTGGCTAAAATTTTCGCACAGGAGCGGCAAAAACGCGTATTTCAGAACAATCGGACTGCTGCCTTCTGCTAGCATCACGCATCGGGCAAGGAAACGCGGCCCCGATCAAGCAACCAACGAGGGAGAATACGTCATGTCTGGAAAATTTGTGGTCGGTTACGACGGCAGCGTGCCGGCGCGACGCGCGCTGGACTTCGCCGTGGAACGCATACGCGCGCAGGGCGGCACCATCGTGCTGGCGCATGTGCTGGAATGGTCGCCCTACTCGTTCCTTACACCCGAAGAGTTGGAAGAACGCCACAAACGTCGCCGCGAAGAGATGGAGCGCGCGAAAAAGGCAATCACCTCCACAGTCGTCGCTGAACTCGAGGATGCCGGACTCACGGTGGAGACCGAAATTCGCTACGGCAAGACTGCCGATATCCTGAGCCGCATCGCGAAGGAAAAGAACGCCGTGCAGATCGTGATCGGACGGGACGGCCAGTCATCTCTTGGCGCGCGGGTATTCGGATCCGTGGCGGGCGCACTTGTCCAGACGGCGCCGGTCCCCTGCACCATCGTGCCGTGACCTATAACAAGTAACAGGGAAAAAACGAATGAAAAACTTTTCAGTTTCCGCGGCTCTCGCCGGGGTCGGGGCAGTGCTCACCGGCACGGCTGCCGTCGCACAAGAGCAGGCAATGTCGCTTGACGACAAGGTCAATCAGATCTTCGCCGACTCGACCGGCTGGTTCGTCAGCCTGATTTTCTCCAACTTTCCCGGCACGTCCTTTCCATGGATCGTTGGATGGCTCGTGATCGGGGCCGTGGTGTTTACCATCTATTTCGGCTTTATCCAGTTCCGGGTGATCGGGCATTCCATCGCCCTGATCAAGGGCGATTATTCCGATCCCAACGATGCCGGTGAGGTCAGCCACTTTCAGGCTCTGGCCACCGCGCTTTCGGGAACGGTCGGTCTTGGCAACATCGCCGGTGTGGCGGTTGCCATCGGCATCGGCGGGCCGGGGGCGACATTCTGGATGATCCTCGCAGGTCTGATGGGGATGGCCACGAAATTCACCGAATGCACACTCGGCGTGAAATACCGCAACGAATACGCGGATGGCCGGGTCTCCGGCGGGCCGATGTATTATCTCGCCAAGGGGTTCGAGGAACGCGGACTGCCCGGCGGAAAGATCCTTGCCGTGCTGTTCTCGATCTTCTGCATCCTCGGCGCGCTTGGCGGCGGCAACATGTTTCAGGCCAACCAGGCGCATCAGCAGATCACCGGCGTCGTTGGCGACTATCCAGGCTGGATCACCGGTCTGGTCTTTGCAGGGCTCGTCTTCGCGGTGATCATCGGCGGCATCAAGTCGATCGCGCGGGTGACGGAAAAGGTGGTGCCGTTCATGGGCATCCTCTACGTGGGTACCGCGCTGATCATCATCGCGATGAATTACCACCTGATCGGCTGGGCCTTCGGTCAGATCTTTGCCGGGGCCTTTACCGGGCTCGGCGTTGCCGGCGGCTTTGTCGGCGCGCTCATCCAGGGCTTCAAGCGGGCGGCGTTCTCCAACGAGGCGGGTGTTGGCTCGGCGGCGATCGCACATTCGGCGGTCAAGACAAACGAGCCGATCACCGAAGGCTATGTCGCGCTGCTGGAGCCGTTCATCGACACTGTCATCGTGTGCACCATGACCGCGCTGGTCATCATCATCACGCAGCAGCTGGTCACCGATCCCACGACCGGGCTTTACCTTCTCAACGAGGCGGGCACGGCTGTGCGCACCATCGGCGACACTTCGGGCGTCGGGCTGACCTCGGCCGCGTTCGGCAGCAAGATCAGCTGGTTCCCGTATGTTCTGGCCCTTGCGGTGGTGCTCTTTGCCTTCTCGACGATGATCACCTGGTCCTATTACGGCCTGAAGGCCTGGACCTTTCTCTTTGGTGAAGGCCAGACGAAAGAGATCATATTCAAGGTGATCTTCTGCGTCTTCGTGGTGATCGGGGCCGCATCGCAGCTTGGTCCGGTGATCGATTTCTCGGATGCGGCGATATTCGCCATGGCAGTGGTCAACATCATCGGGCTCTATTTCCTGATGCCAATCGTCAAACGCGAGCTGACCAGCTATGCAGGACGGCTGAAATCCGGAGAAATCAAGAAGTTCGCCTGATTTCGAATTGACGGAAAGATCGAAAGGGGCAGGCGAACGATCGCTTGCCCCTTTTCATTGTCGTCGACGGTTCATAGGTTTCCTGTATAGTACGACCCACGTTTTACAAATAGGAGGAACACGCCATGGACAAGAACAGCTATCAGGAAAAGATGAAGCAGCAACTCGACGAGTGGCAAGCCGAGATGGACAAGCTGCAGGCGAAGGCCAAGGAAGCCTCTGCGGATATGCAGGCGAAATATGAGGAAGAGATCGAAACCCTTCGCCAGAAGCGTGACGAGATGCAGGAGGAATATGAAAAAGTGCATTCCTCCAGCATGGAAGCATGGGAAGAATTCAAGAAGGGCGCCGATCAGGCTTGGGACAACATGGCACAGGCGATGAAATCGGCGATGAACCGGTTCAAGTAACAGCACTCGCGGGTGGGCCCTGGCCCGCCCGCTTCCCAAGGTTCCGCCATTCTTCAAATCAATTTCGATACCGCCGGGCCGGGTTTACCGAAACCTGGTCAATCAACCAGAAATGATACTGCATACTGCGCCGCGCCCGCTCTTGCCGCGATGCAGCGTAAATCGGTCTTGCAATTTGCCCGCCGAAGCCTTGTAAATTCGGCATGGCAATCAGCAGGAGCCTCCCATGGATTTCGCCCTAACCGAGGAACAGACGGCCATTTTCGACATGGCCCACAGCTTTGGGCAGGACCGCATCGCACCTTTTGCGCGGGACTGGGAACGCGCCGGTATGATCCCGAAAGAACTTTGGCCGGAGATCGCGGCGCTCGGTTTCGGCGGGCTGTATGTCCGCGAGGAGTCGGGCGGTGCCGGCCTTTCGCGGCTTGATGCGACACTGGTTTTCGAGGCGCTGTCGATGGCCTGCCCGTCGGTCGCCTCGTTCCTGTCGATCCACAACATGTGCGCCAAGATGATCGACACTTTTGCGGATGACGCAATGAAGGACCGCGTGTTGCCAAAGGCGCTGACGATGGAGACAGTGCTTTCGTATTGCCTGACCGAACCCGGCTCGGGCTCGGATGCGGCCGCGCTCAAGACCCGCGCCGAACGCAGCAACGCGGGCTATACGCTGAACGGGACCAAGGCGTTCATCTCGGGCGGTGGCTATTCGGATGCCTACATCGTCATGGCGCGCACTGGTGAAGCCGGGCCGCGCGGCATTTCGGCCGTCTATGTCGAGGCGGGCACGCCGGGCCTCAGCTTCGGCGGGCTGGAGGACAAGATGGGCTGGCGCAGCCAACCGACGCGGCAGGTCCAGTTCGACGACTGCAGGATCGCCGCCCGAAACCTGATCGGCGAAGAGGGCAAGGGCTTCTCCTGTGCCATGAACGGCCTTGATGGCGGGCGGTTGAACATCGCCGCCTGCTCGCTCGGCGCGGCGCAGCAGGCCCTGACCATGACGCTGAGTTACATGGGCGAGCGCAAGGCCTTCGGCCAGCCCATCGACCAGTTTCAGGGCCTGCAGTTCCGCCTTGCGGATATGGAGATCGACCTGCAGGCGGCGCGCATCTTCCTGCGACAGGCGGCGTGGAAGCTCGACACCGGTGCCCCCGACGCAAGCAAGTTCTGCGCCATGGCCAAGAAGCGCGTGACCGAGACCGGCAGCGAGGTGGTCAACCAGTGCCTGCAACTGCATGGCGGGTATGGCTATCTTGCCGATTACGGGATCGAGAAGCTGGTTCGCGATCTGCGCGTCCACGAGATCCTCGAAGGCACGAACGAGATCATGCGCCTGATCGTGGCCCGCCAGATGCTGGCGGCCAGATGAGCGGGGACATCCATATCCGTACCGAAGGGCGTGCGGGCCGCATCACGCTGACCCGGCCCCAGGCGCTCAACGCGCTGTCCTACGAGATGTGTCTGGACATCGAAGCGGCGCTGGACGCGTGGCGCGACGATGACGCCGTGGCGCTCGTGCTGATCGACGCCGACGGCGACAAGGCGTTCTGCGCCGGCGGCGATGTGCAGCAGCTTTACGAGACCGGGCGCGCCGGAGATTACGCCTTTGCCCGCCAGTTCTGGTCCGACGAATACCGCCTGAATGCCAAGATCGCCGAATACTCCAAGCCCTATGTCGCGCTGATGCAGGGCTTCGTGATGGGCGGTGGCGTGGGTATTGCCTGCCACGGGTCGCACCGGATCGTCTGCGACAGTACGAAGATCGCGATGCCCGAATGCAGCATCGGCCTGGTGCCGGATGTGGGCGGATCTCTGTTGCTGGCGCGGGCGCCGGGCCGTCTGGGCGAATATCTTGGCACGACAGGCGCACGGATGGGCCCCGGAGACGCAATGCATTGCGGATTTGCGGATGCCTATGTGCCGCAAGAGGCGTGGGGCGAGCTGACGGCGGGCCTGATTGAAACGGGTGACGCGGGCTTGGTCGCGCGGCACGCCTCGCAACCGCCGGACGGCACGCTGCGCCGCGTCGCTGCGCAGATCGACGCGCATTTCGGGCGGGAGGCGCTGCGCGATATCCTCGCCTCGCTGCGCGCCGAAGAGAGCGACTTTGCCCGCGATACACTGGCCGCGATGCAGCGCAATTCACCGCTGTCGATGGCCTGCACGACCCGGATGATCCGCCGATTGCGCGACGCGGGGGCCGGGATCCGTAATGCACTCGGGTTGGAGTATCGGTTCACCTACCGGTCCATGGAACAGGGCGATTTTCTGGAAGGCGTCCGCGCCGCGATCATCGACAAGGACCGCAAGCCGGCATGGCAGCACGAGCTGGACAGCCTGCCGGAGGAGGCCGTGAGGGCGATGCTGGAGCCGCTTGGCGCAGACGCGCTCACATTCGAGGAGGAGACAACGACATGAAGATCGGGTTCATCGGACTGGGCAACATGGGCGGACCCATGGCGGCCAATCTCGCCAAGGCGGGGCATGACGTGACGGGCTTTGACACTGCGGATGTCGCTGTGGAGGGTGTCACCAGGGCCGCAAGCGCCGCCGAGGCCGCGAAAGGCGCCCAGGTTGTGATCACGATGCTGCCCAACGGCAGGGTCCTGCGCGCCGTGGCAGTCGAGGTGATCCCGGTCATGGACAAGGGCGCGGTGCTTCTGGATTGCTCGACCGTGGACGTGGACAGCGCCCGGGATGTGGCGGCAGAGGCGCTCGAATCCGGGCTGTCGGCGCTTGACGCGCCGGTTTCGGGCGGCGTGGGCGGGGCCGCTGCAGGTACGCTCACCTTCATGGTGGGCGGCGACGAGGCTGGCTTCAAGACCGCCTCGGAGCTATTTGATATCATGGGGCAAAAGGCGGTGTATTGCGGCCCTTCGGGCAACGGGCAATCGGCCAAGATCTGCAACAACATGATCTTGGGGGCAACGATGATCGTCACCTGCGAGGCGTTTGCACTGGCCGACAAGCTGGGCCTCGACCGGCAGGCGATGTTCGATGTCGTCTCGACCTCGTCGGGGTCGTCGTGGTCGATGAACACCTATTGCCCCGCACCCGGCATCGGTCCGAAATCCCCCGCCGACAACGACTACACGCCCGGTTTTGCCGCCGAACTAATGCTCAAGGATCTGACACTGGCGCAGCAGGCCGCCGAGACGGCCGATGCCGATACGCCACTGGGGCGTGCCGCGCGGGATCTTTACGCGCAATTCGTGGAGAACGAGGGAGCGACGGGGCGCGACTTTTCCGCGATGCTGCCGCGCTTTGCGGCGCGCGGGCGCAGCTAGCAGTCCCCGGCGCCCAAGAAGGGGCGGCGCGCATCGCGCCACCCCGACCGGCGCGCGATGCAAGGCACTCGGGCTTTGGCGGCGGGATCTCGGTGTCGACCAGGTGAATCACGCCGTGGGACTGTTTCACATCGGCGATGGTGACGGTGATCCTGCGCCTGCGCTCGTCCCCGAGCGTGATCGTGTCGCCGGAATGGGTCGCCTTGGGCTCCAGCAGTTTCCCGATCGATCCCTTGCCGAGCATGCCGAAGGCTTCATCCGTGGGCGTGCCGCCGTATGGCGAGCGCCGATCCCGCGAACCGCTCGCGCAGCGTGTCCGGCACCGACAGCATCCCGCGCGTGTCCTCTGGCAGCACAACCAAGCGAGATCGGCGCATCCTCGCCGGCAATCAGCCACATTTCCGGATCGCGGCCCGATGGGGATCGACAGCACGCTCGTCGATCTGCGCGTGATCCAAGGTGCGGCGCAGCTTTCGCAGGCGGTCCAGGGCCGTATTTCGCACAAGGGTGATGAGCCATGTCATGGGGCCGAAACCGTTCACCGCGTAGTGGCCCGCATTGTTCCAGATCTTGACGTGAACCTCCGGCAACGCCTCTTCGGCCTCTGCGCGGTCGTTCAAGACACGCAAGGCGACGCCGAAGAGTTTCGCGGTTGTGTCGTCATGAAGCGCCTGGAACGCGGCCCGGTTGCCTTGGGTCACACGCAGGATCAGATCCGCGACAGCGCTGCGCGTCAAAATTTCCCCATCTGCCTTGCATATTGACGGCGATTCAGCACGGAAATACCACATGACCAGCCGTGTTCGGCTGTATCCACGGTGCGATATCGCCCCTTCCCCTTGCCCTTCCGCGCGATATGTTGCAACAGGCGACTGGAAAAACGACCCGATTGAAGGACCGGCGACATGGCTGACGGCACGATAGATATCAACGCGAAACCGACCGAGGAAATCTCGGTGCGCGACACGTTCGGGATCGACAGCAACATGGTCGTCAAGGGATTTTCCGAGCGGTCAGAGCGCGTGCCGGAATTCGATTCCACATACAAGTTCGACCCCGACACCACGCTCGCCATCCTTGCGGGCTTCTCGCATAATCGCCGCGTGATGATCCAGGGCTATCACGGCACCGGCAAGTCGACCCATATCGAGCAGGTCGCGGCCCGGCTTAACTGGCCTTGCGTGCGCGTCAACCTCGACAGCCACATCAGCAGGATCGACCTGATCGGCAAGGATGCGATCAAGCTGCGCGACGGGGTCCAGGTCACAGAGTTTCACGAGGGTATCCTGCCATGGGCGCTGCGCAACCCGACCGCGATCGTCTTTGACGAATACGATGCGGGCCGCGCAGATGTGATGTTCGTCATCCAGCGCGTGCTGGAGGCCGACGGCAAGCTGACGCTGCTGGATCAGAACGAGGTGATCACGCCCAACCCCTATTTCCGTCTGTTCGCCACCGCCAACACCGTCGGTCTGGGCGACACGACCGGGCTTTATCATGGCACGCAGCAGATCAATCAGGGCCAGATGGACCGCTGGAGCCTCGTGGCGACGCTGAACTATCTCAGCCACGATGCCGAGGTGGCGATCGTGCTGTCGAAGAACCCGCATTACAACACCGCCGAGGGGCGCAAGACCGTCGGCCACATGGTAACCGTGGCCGACCTGTCGCGCACCGCCTTCATGAATGGTGAGCTCAGCACGGTGATGAGCCCGCGCACTGTGATCGCCTGGGCCGAGAACGCACAGATCTTCCGCGATGTGGGCTATGCCTTCCGGCTGACTTTCCTCAACAAGTGCGACGAGCTGGAGCGCCAGACGGTTGCCGAATTCTACCAGCGTTGCTTTGACGAGGAACTGCCCGAAAGCGCCGTGAACGTGACGGTGCGCTAGTCCGGCTGGCGCAGGGGATCTGCAATGAACAAACCCACCGACAACCCGGCCGATCCGTTCAAGAAGGCGCTCGCCAACGCGACCAAGGTGATGGCCGACGATTCCGAGCTTTCGGTCAGCTATTCGGTCGATCCAAGCGGCCTGTCAGGCGATGCCATGCGGCTGCCGCAGGTCTCGCGCCGCATGTCCCGCGAAGAGGTGCTGATCGCGCGCGGTACCGCCGATGCGCTCGCGCTGCGTCACAAGTTCCATGATGCCGGCCTGCATGCGCGCTACAGCCCGCCGGGCGACATGGCGCGAGATCTCTACGAGGCGATGGAAACCGCCCGCTGCGAAGCCGTGGGTGCACGCGAGATGCCCGGCACCGCCACCAATATCGACGCCCGCATCGCGCAGGAGGCCAGCCGGCTGGGATATGACCAGATCGACGCGGCCGCCGACGCCCCCCTGCCCGCCGCCGCCGGCTACCTGATCCGCCATCTGGCGACAGGGCGTGACATGCCGGCCGGAGCGCAGAACGTGATGGAGCTGTGGCGCGGCTTCATCGAAAAGCAGGCTGGCGGAACGCTGGAGAACCTGCAGGACACGCTCGCCGATCAGACGGCGTTTGCCAAGTTCTCCCGCCGCATCATCGAGGATCTGGGCTATGGCGATCAGCTTGGCGATGATCCCGACAGCCCCCAGGATGATGAGGACGACCAGGCCGAGGACACCGGCGAGGATCAGGACGAGCAGGACAATACCGGCGACGAGGACAGCCGGGACGAAGAGGCCGACGCCGATCCCGAGCGCAGCCAGGACGAACAGCAGGACGCGTCCCAGGCCCAGGTCAGCATGGATGACATGGCCGAGGACGAAATGGACGACGAGACCGAGCTGCCCGAGGGCGAGGCCCCGCTGGAGCCGCCCACGCCGCAGCCCGTCTCGGATGCCGATCCGCACTACACAGTCTTCGACAGCACCCATGACGAGGAGGTCCGCGCCGAGGATCTGGCCGAACCGATCGAGCTGGAACGTCTGCGCGCCTATCTCGACCAGCAGCTCGACCCTCTGAAAGGGGCCGTGTCGCGGCTTGCCAACAAGCTGCAGCGCCGGCTTCAGGCGCAGCAGAGCCGCTCTTGGGAGTTCGACCGCGAGGAAGGCATCCTCGACGCCGGGCGCCTTGCGCGCGTTGTCGCCAACCCGACCACCCCGCTCAGCTTCAAGGTGGAAAAGGATACGGAGTTTCGCGACACTGTCGTGACGCTGCTTTTGGACAATTCCGGCTCGATGCGGGGGCGGCCGATATCCATTGCCGCGATCTGCGCCGATGTTCTGGCCCGCACGCTCGAGCGGTGCTCGGTCAAGGTGGAGATTCTGGGCTTTACCACCCGCGCCTGGAAGGGCGGGCAGAGCCGCGAGAAGTGGCTGGCCGAGGGGCGCCCGCAACTGCCCGGTCGCCTCAACGATCTTCGCCACATCATCTACAAGTCCGCCGACGTGCCGATGCGCCGGACGCGCAACAATCTGGGCCTGATGATGAAGGAAGGGCTTCTGAAAGAGAATATCGACGGCGAAGCGCTGGAATGGGCGCACAAGCGCACAGTGAACCGCAAGGAGGCGCGCAAGATCCTGATGGTGATCTCGGACGGCGCGCCGGTCGATGACAGCACGCTGTCGGTGAACCCCGCCAATTACCTCGAAAAGCACCTGCGCGACGTGATCGCCATGGTCGAGCGGCGCAGACAGGTGGAATTGCTGGCCATCGGCATCGGCCATGACGTGACGCGCTACTACGATCGGGCGGTGACCATCACCGACGCCGATCAGCTGGCCGGTGCGATGACCGAACAGCTTGCGGCGCTTTTCGACAACGACCCCCGCGCCCGGGCGCGCATCATGGGTTTGCGCAAGGCGATGTGATCGCGCGACGGGGCGGCGGATCGGGCCGTCACGTCCGGGATCGCGTCTCGTGGTTCGGCGGCGCGGGGCACGGCGGGTCCGTACTGTCGCCGGTATCCTTCAGCATCGCCTGCAGCGCGGCGATCCGCCCGGCCCCGGCCTGCGCCGTGATCTCTTGCAGCTTGCGGTATTCCGCGAGCACCGCCGCGCCGGTCCCGGTCAGGGCCGCACCGCCGCCCGTGCTGCCACCCCGCGATGAATGCACCACAGGCTCGCGAAAGGCGGCATTCATCGTCTCGACCAGCATCCATGCGCGCTTGTAGCTCATGTTCATGGCCCGCGCTGCCGCCGCAATCGAGCCTGTCTCGGCTATCCCGGCCAACAGATCCGCCTTCCCGGGACCAATCATCGCGCCGCCCTCGAAGACGATGCGAAGGCGCAAGGAAGGGACCTGTTTGACGGTGGGATCGGTCTCGCTCATGTCTCATTCTGCGCTGTCCGCGACAACCTGTGCAAGGGCTATCGGATGGGCCGCGCCGAAACTCCTTGAACTCCGGCGATGCGCGCCGCATGAACGACGGCGTAGCGACAGCAGGACCGATCCGTCACACCATGACCATCACCCTCGAGACCCTCGGCGACCTCGACGCGCTGCCCTTCGACGAGATCATCGATGTGCGCTCGCCGTCGGAATATGCCGAGGACCATCTGCCCGGGGCGATCAGCCTGCCCGTCCTGTCGGATGCCGAACGCGCTCGCGTCGGCACGATCTATGTGCAAGAGGATCGCTTCCTCGCCCGCAAGGTCGGCGCGGCGCTGGTGGCGCGCAACGCGGCGGCGCATCTCGAAGGCCCTTTGGCCGATCGCGACGGCGGGTACCGCCCACTGGTCTATTGCTGGCGCGGCGGACAGCGGTCGGGATCCTTCACCGGAATTTTGCAACAGATCGGCTGGCGGGCGGACACCATAGCAGGCGGTTATCGCAGCTACCGGCGGCTGGTGTCGGCAGCGCTTTACGACGCGGCCTTCCCGGCGCCCATCGTGCTGATCGATGGCGGCACCGGCACCGCCAAGACGCGACTGCTGGGGCATCTGGCGGCGCAGGGCGCCCAGATCCTCGATCTCGAGTATCTGGCCAAACATCGCGGATCAGTGTTCGGTTCGATGACGCAGCCGCAACCGGCGCAGAAAGGCTTCGAAAGCCTGCTGGCCGATCAGATCAAGCGCCTTGATCCGGCACGACCGGTCTTTGTCGAGGCTGAAAGCACCCGCATCGGGCGTATCAACCTGCCGCCCGCGCTCGCTTCGGCGATGAAGGCGGCGCGAGCGGTGCGGATCAGCGCCCCGATCGAGGCGCGTGTCGGGCACCTGATGGCGGAATATGCCGAACTGGGGACCGATCCCACGCAGATCGAAGCCATCCTTGGGCGACTGGTGCGCTTTCACGGACACGACACGGTGGCGCATTGGCGCGACATGGCCACAAGGGGCGATATCGGGGAACTGGTCGCGACGCTGATCACGCAGCACTACGACCCGCGCTATACACGGACGGCGACGCGCGAGACCGCCGAGACACGCCCCCTGCCCGACTTGTCGGATGCGACGCTTGCCCAAACCGCGCGGGATCTCATCGCCTCTTTCAACCGAGCGTGATCTCTGCCGCGCCACTTGTCACATGCCCGATGATCGCCGCCTCGTGTCCGGCGGCGCGCAGGGCCTGCAGGCGCGCCTCGGCCACACCGGGGGCAACCGCCGCCAGCAGCCCACCGGCGGTCTGCGGATCGTACAGCAGCGCGGCGCGCGGGTCGGCCCCGGCGCCTGTCACCAGGGCCGCGCGGCGGTTCGCCTCCCATACCGTCGAGCGTATGTCTTGTTTTGCAAGCGCTGCGGCACCGGCGAGGATCGGAATGGCGGCTATTTCGAGACGCGCGCCGACCTGAGACGCGCGGCAGATCGCTTGCAAATGCCCGGCCAGACCGAACCCCGTCACGTCCGTCATCGCATGTGCATCGCCAAGGATCTCTGCGGCATCGCCCTGCGGTCTGGACAGAACCTGCAACAGCGCCGCAATATCGCCACCATGCGCCAGCCCGCGCATCTCGGCGGCCAACAGCGTGCCCGACCCGATGGGCCGTGTCAGGATCAGCGCATCGCCCATTTGTGCACCGCCCGTCGTGATCGCCGGACCCTCCAGAAGTCCGGTCAGGGTAAAGCCGATGCTCAGCTCGGCGCCCATGTTGGAATGCCCGCCGACGATCTCGGCGCCCGCGTCGCGCAGCGCGGTGCCGGCTTTTTCCATGATCTCGGCCATGGTGCGAGCCTGCAGCGTCTCGGACATGCGCGGCAGGCTGATCGCGGCCAGTGCGGCCTGAGGGCGGGCGCCCATGGCCCAGATATCGCCAAGCGCGTGCAGCGCCGTGATGCGCGCCATAAGGCCATGATCGGGAATGAAGGCGCGCAGATGATCGGTCGTCAGCACCTGCAACACCCCACCCAGATCGAGCAACGCCGCATCATCGCCCGGTCCCGTCAGGATATCGGGGCGCGTGCCATGCTGCTGTGCCGCCAGCGTTGCGGTCAGGACGGCGGGCGCGACCTTGCTGCCACAGCCACCGCAGAGCGGATCCTCTCCGGTTTCGTCATCGAGGGCCGCGACACGCGGGCGTCTCTGAGCCTCCATCGCCGGCAACGGGTTGAACTGCGCCATGAACTTGCGGTCGATCCGATCTTTCCAGCGCCAGAGCAGCGGTGCGGCAAACGCCCATCCTCCGCGTTCGGCGAGGGCCGATTTGCCGCCGAGCGAGATCAGCTTCAGGTAGTTGCGCTGCGGTCGGAAGGCGCGCAACCGCCCCCCCGACAGCGCCGCGCGCAGATTGTCGCGCAGCACAGGGGCCGCGCGCACCGCGAACACCCCGGCCTTTGGGCGCGGCGCGTGATCGAGATGCGCGCAATCGCCGGCGGCAAACAGCGTCTCGGTGCCGCGCACGCGCAGATCGGGGCCGACGCGCAGAAATCCGGCATCGGTCACAGGCAGGCCGGTTTCGGCAATCCAAGGATGCGCGCGCGCGCCGGCGGCGCCGGCGATGAAACCCGCTGGCACGAATGAACCGGCGTCAAGGGCGACACCCGTCGCGGTGACTTCGGTCACCTGCGTATCGGCGAGCACGCGCACGCCCATCTCCCGGAGAGCGCGCAGCAGGCGGGGCCGGGTCGCGGGCGTGTCGGGTGCAATCTGTGCGGCGCGTTCTATCAGCGTGACCTCGACTGCTCCGGGATCGCGGCCAGCCTTTCGCAAGCGGTGCGCCATGGCCATCGCAAGCTCGGTCCCCGCGATGCCACCGCCGATCACCACCGCGCGAGGGGCCACCTCGCCCGCTGCCACGCGGGCCACGAAGTCGTCCCAACGGGCCGCGAAGGGGCCAAGCGGCTTGGCCGCCGTGCCGTGGTCCGCGAACCCCGGAAGATCGGGCATGCCCGAATGGATGCCGATATCGACACTCGCCACATCATAGCCGATCTCGCCATGGCCCGCGACGCTCATGCGCCCGGCGCGCGCGTCGATATCCGTCACCGCGCCGATCAGCAGCCGCGCGCCGGCAAAACGCGCGAGCCGCACGAGGTCGATCTCCAACTCGTCGCGCCGGTAATGTCCTGCCACCAGCCCCGGCAGCATTCCGGTATAGGGCGCCATCGGCGCAGGGTCGATCAGTGTCAGCCGCGCGCCCGGCAGGGGATCCATGCCCCACATGCGCAGCACGAGCGCATGCGTGTGCCCGCCCCCGACAAGGACGAGATCGCGCGACAGCGATATGGGTGATGGCATCATGGCCTGACTCCTCTGCGGCGTCGGGGCCGCCATACGCCGTCGCGGCCACCGCGAAAAGCGCGCCAAAGTTGCCCGAACCGGCTTAGAAGGGAAAGAAATAGGGAATGACAAGCACGGCGACCGTCGCGAAGATCAGCGTCAGCGGAAGTCCCACGATAAGGAAATCTCGGAACTTGTAGCCCCCTGCGCTGTAGACGAAGGTGTTGGTCTGATACCCGATGGGCGTGGCGAAGCTGGCCGAGGCGGCAAACATCACCGCAAGGATGAAGGGTCGCGGATCATAGCCCAGCTCGAGCGCGAGACCGATGACGATGGGGCCGATGATGATCGCCACCGCGTTGTTGGTCACCAGTTCGGTCATGATCGCGGTCAGCACATAGACCGCGGCGAGGATCACCAGCGGCCCTAGGCCCTCCGCGGCGCTGACGACATTCGCGACGATCAACTCGGCGGTCCCGGTGGCTTGCAGGCCCTGGCTCACCCCGAGCATGCCGAAAATCAGAAAGAGGATACGCCAGTCGATGGCGTCGAACGCCTCGTCGGGATCGACGCAGCGGGTCATCATCACCACCACGGCCCCGATCACCGCCAGCCCTGCGATCGGCATGACGCCGAACGCCGCAAGCGCCATGACCACAGCGATGGTGACAAGCGCCAGCGGGGCCTTGTCGCGGCGCACCGGGCGCTCTGACGTGGCCGTGAGGTTGACGATACCGCCGTCATCCATCATGCGCCGCAGCCCCTCCGGCGGGCCTTCCAGAAGCAGCGTGTCGGCGAATTGAAGGCGCGTGTCCTGGATGTCGCCCGAGATGTTCTGTTCGTGGCGGTGCACGGCCATCAGGTAGACGCCATATTTGCGGCGCAGTTTCAGGTCCTTGATGGGGCGCCCGCGCAGATGCGAGTTGGGGCCGACGCTGGCCTCCATGGTGATCGTGCGATCTGCGGTAACCGGCTCGAACCCGCTTTCATCCATGTCGCGAAATTCGACCGCGCCATCATCCTTCAGCCCGAGGATCTCGCCGGTGTCGGTCTTGATAACGACCCGGTCCCCGGGCCTGAGTTCGAGATCCTTGAGGTGGCGCCGCATCGACACCTCGCCGCGCACAACGTCGAGGATGCGGGCCCCGGACTTGTTGAACGGCAATTCATCGAGCGTCTTGCCGATATAGCGCGATTCGTGCGGGATCAGCAGACGCGCGAGGAACTTGCGCTTGCTTTCCTGTCCCAGCACCGAGGCCAGCGACGACCGGTCCGGCAGCAGGAACCGCCCCGCCAGCATCATGTAAAGCACGCCGACCGTGCACAGCACGAGACCCGGCAGCGTCATCTCGAACATCGACAGCGGCGGCTGGCCCGCCTCCACCGCGACCCCGCTCATCAGGATGTTGGTGGAGGTGCCGACCAATGTGAGCGTGCCGCCGAAGATCGCCGAATAGGACAGCGGAATGAGCAGCCGAGACGGCGCCACACCAAGCGAGCCGGCCAGCGAGATGATCACCGGCGTCAGCAGGATGACGACGGGCGTGTTGTTCATCACGGCCGAGGCGATAATCGAGCCAAACATCATCAGAAACATCGTGCGCAGGAAAGATCCGCGCGCGTGTTTGCGCAGAAAATCCCCGATCAGTTCCAGAACCCCTGTGCGTTCGAGCGCCGATGACAGGATGAACATCATCGCGATGGTGATCGGTGCGGAGGAACTGAAAACCCCGAGGAAAGCCTCGGTCTGGATGATACCTGTCGCCAGCAGCACAGCCGACGCGCCGAGAGCGGTCACCTCTGGCGGATATATCTCTTTGATGAAGCAGAAAAAAACGGCCGCCAGCAGCACCAGAACGAAGATCTGTTCAAATGTCATCAGCGGCAATCCGACCTGCGGGATACGGGAATATCGGCGTGCAGTTAACGCCGGAGCCGGCCGGAGTTTCAACCGTTAATTCGCCGGTCCTGCCTCGGGCTGCGCATTTCGATCCTATGCGTGCGAAGATCACGTGGCCGGAAAACGGCCCCGTGACAAAACCTTATGCGACCCCTGAAAGGCGCGGCGGCGACGCTCAGGCGGTCAGCATGCGATAGATCTCGTCCTTGAGATGGGCGCGCTTCTTTCGCATCTCGACCTCGGTCAGCTCCTCGACCGGTTTGACCAGCGTTTCGGCCCCATGAATCTGTCGGTTTATGTCGTGATATTCGTCGGCGAGCCGGGCGAAATGGGCATCGGTCTGTTTCAGTTCGCTGATCCTGTCGGCCAGTTCCGGAAATTCTTCATGCAGCTCATGGGGGGTGTGTGACATCGGGGCTTTTCCTTTTTTCCTGTACGTCGATTGCAAGCTACAAGGCACATGTACGCCGGGCCTTGATCGGGATCAAGCAAGCAGCGATCACGCTGGTCACATGGCCACCAGAGAGGGCTTGGAGCGCGCCGCGTTTATGTGCACCCACGCAGCATCCTCCTATCTCTTGATTTCGCATGTTCGAGAAGCGCAAAACCGGTACCCACTTTTGCGTAACATGCTCTATCGTCTGGCGCGCCGCCATCCTGCCGCGCGGGCCTCGGCCTCGGTGCAGAACCAGCGTTCCCCGTCCCCGGTCCGGATCACGGTTCGGGCATAAAAGACCTGTCCGGGCATGTGGTAGATCCGCGTCCCGGACCGGCTCACATTGCCCTTGATCGCACAGCCGGGATCGGCGGGCGCGGTCGTTTGCGCTGCCCCTGAACGCTGGTCCCGCCGGTGCGCCGCGGGCCGGCTCATGCTGTGTGCATGCAGGCCGCGCCCTGCCACGACGGCCGCCTTTTCCTCCAGATCGTAGGCCATGGAGTATTTGCGGTAGGCCACTGCCAGACCGTCCTGCACGAGCCCGCGCGCGATATCCTGTCCCGCCACCCGACACCGGGCCACGGTACGGCCGTAGCGATCCATGTCCCTGGTGTCGCATGTGGCCTTGCGCGCACCGATCCGCGTCCGCAACTCGTCCGCGACCCATGCGCCGCAGTCCCACACCACACCGGACGGCGTGGTGCAGGTCTGTCCCAGTTCGGGCGCATCAATCCCATGCAGGCGCACGCGGGTTCCGCCGACATCCAGCGTGTCGCCATCCACGACCCGCACCGCGCCGCTGAACGCCTGCGCCATCGACGGCGCCGGGAACGTCAAAAGAACAAATAGTAAAGAAACCCTTAACATACGCTTTTATGACGCGAGCTTTCCGGTCATCGCAAGACGAAGGGTGAACAAAGGGTTAATTCACCCTGATCGTTGCACGGCATCCCAGTCCGGATACATCCATGGCCGCGCATTATCGGCGGGCAGGCTGCGGCCCAAAACGTGATCGGCG
>JAWLFT010000053.1:14426-19538 GCA_041685435.1 Roseovarius sp. | reverse complement strand
AAAAACAGCCATTTCAGGAAATCGCCACGCAGGGCGTCACCGGGGGCGGGCGCGCCGCCGTGGCGGTCGGCGAGCCACAAGAGGATCGCTCCGGTCTCGAAGATCGGGCCGTCTTCGGTCTCCAGCACCGGGATCAGCCCGTTGGGGTTGAGCGCGAGATAGGCGGGCGTTTTCTGCGCGCGGGCCCGGCGATCCACCAGCACCGTCTGATACGGCGCGCCCAGATCCTCCAGCACCAGCCGGATGACGAGCGAGGCGTTGTCGGGCGCGTAATGCAGGCGGTAGCGCACCGTCATGGCGTGGGGTCTTTTTCGAATGGCAGGTATTTTTCGGGTATTCTTGCCAAGACGAACCTCCGGTCGGCAGGAAAGGGGGTGGGCAGGCATGCGCGTGAAGAGTGATAGAGGGTCGAAGAGGCCATGCCAAGCCATGCCGGATCCTTGCCCGCCGCAGGCGGACTGCCCTGGAGGCGCAGCGCCGACATGTGTCTCTGTTGGCGGGTGGGTGCGTCTGGGGTAGGCTTCGCCAGAGGGACAGGGACGAGGAGCCACAACAATGAAGATGAGCGACACGCGCGAGATCAAGGCCGACCGCGCAACCGTTTGGGCGGCGCTGCTGAGCCCCGAGGTGCTGAAGGAATGCGTGCCCGGCGCGCAGGAGGTGACCGGCACGCCCGAGGACGGCTTCGAGGCCACGGTGACGCAGAAGGTCGGCCCGGTGAAGGCCACCTTCAAGGGCACGGTGACCCTGACCGAGATGGTCGAGCCTGAAAGCCTGACGCTGAGTGGCGAGGGCAAGGGCGGGGCTGCGGGCTATGCCAAGGGCTCTGCCGATGTGCGGCTGGAGGCGACCGAAAGCGGCACGACGCTGAGCTATGATGTCGAGGCGCGGGTCGGCGGCAAGCTGGCGCAGCTTGGCAGCCGCGTCGTCGACGGGTTTGCCAAGCGGATGGCCGACCAGTTCTTCACGCGGCTGCAGGAGGTGATCGACGGACCCTCGGAGGAAGATCCCGAACCGGAGGCCGAAAAGAAGGGCTGGCTCAAGCGGCTGATCAGCTAGTGGGCGCAGGCTGACACGTCCAATCCTTGGGTGCGGTTGGCCCAAGGGGGGGGGTGCGATCGACCGCTCCTGGGAAAGGGGAATGTGCCATCCGCTGTCCGCCCCTCCGGACAGGGCATGGCGCTGCTTCGCCTGTCCTCAAGCGGCCAACCCCCAATCCTGTTCCGCCGGCTTCATGCATCCGGCCCGGGCGTGACGCCGCGATCTGATGATTTCAGCCGGGCACCGTCACGCGCGTCGTGGGATCGGGTGCGTCCGTCTCGGCCCCTCCACCAGACGGGTCCGCTCATGGATCAGCTTGCGGGAGCGGCGTCTCCCGGAGCGTCGACGAGGCGGCGCAAGCCGTTGCGGAACTTTGACGCCCCGCCATTGGCGGGGTGCCGCAAGGCTGGCAGATCCCGGTAGAGCGCACGCAGGTGGTCGCGCGCGGTGTTGCCGATGCAGATCAGTCGGCAGGGCGTGAAGGCCGCGTACAGATCCGCGATGATGTCGAGATGGGCGGCCACCTCTGCATGCGAGGGGGTGCGGTTGGTCAGCGGCGCACCCGCGCGATGCGGGTGGAACGGGAACACGTTCCAGAGCACCACCTGATCCGTGAGACCGAGCGCCACAAGCTCTCGCCAGACGATCGAGGCTGTCGGCTCGCAAAACCCGTGCGCCGTCTCGGGCCGATTGCGCCCCGTGTCGGGATGGCTTGTGCGCGCCGCTGGAAAATCGCCCAGCACCGCCTCTGGCGGGACACCGGATTTCTGGCCCAGCAGCGTGCGTTCGCAGGTCATCGCAATCCCGGAAAAGCGCGCACCCTGATAGCCGGGCGCCTCGGCCACCAGCATCAGCCGCGCGGTCTTCTGTCGCCGCTGCAGATACGCGCGAAGCTGCCGGAGACGGATCCCGGGTGCCTCGGGGGCGATATCCACGCCGGGCAGATAGACGCTGTAGGGGTTCGCACAGGCCTGCGGGGCCTCGGTCGCGGCCAGCCGGTCAATGAGCGCGTCGATCATGACGCGGCAGGATCTTTGGGCGCCGTGTTGAACACCCGGGTGGGATGCAGCATGCCGGCCTTGTAGCGGCCCACGGCGACGGCGCGGCCGCCCATCGCCGCCCAGCATTCCTCGCCGTAATCGACATCCGTGGCGATCACCATGCCGGGATTGCCGTTGCGCAAGCGGCTCACGCCCTCGGGCGGGACGGTGACGCGGGGCAGATCGACCAGCCCATCCTCGAGCGGGCGCAGATACGCGTCGAGATCGGGACTGTGCGCAAGCGCCTCTATGCACTCCAGGCTCACGGCGTCCTCGGCGTCGAACGGCCCGGACCATGTACGCCTGAGCGCCGTCACATGCCCGTGACAGCCCAGAACCTCCCCGAGATCGCGGGCGATGGCGCGCACATATCCGCCCTTGCCGCAGATCATTTCAAGCACCGCGTGGTCGGCATCGGGGCGCGCCACGAGCAGCAGTTCCTCGACCCAGAGGGGCCGTGCGGCAACCTCGAAGCTTTCGCCCTCGCGGGCGAGCTTATAGGCGCGCTGACCGTCGATCTTGACGGCGGAATATTGCGGCGGCACCTGCATGATGTCGCCGACGAAGCCCCCGAGCGCGTCCTTGATCGCCGCATCACTGGGGCGCGTCTCGCTCGTGGCGATCACCTCGCCCTCGGCATCGTCGGTATTGGTGGCCTCGCCGAGCCGCACGGTGAACTCGTACGCCTTGAGCGCGTCGGTGATGTAGGGGACCGTCTTGGTGGCCTCGCCCAGCGCGATCGCGAGCACGCCGGTCGCGTCCGGGTCGAGCGTGCCGGCATGGCCGGCCTTTTGCGCCTGAAGCGCCCATTTGACCTTGTTCACCACGGCGGTAGAGGTCATGCCGACGGGCTTGTCGACCACGAGCCAGCCATTCACGTCGCGTCCCTTGCGTCTGCGTGCCATCGTCGTCTGTCTTCCTGCCCAAGGATCAAGCCAGCGGGCTAGTCGAGGCTTGCGCCGTCGTCAACCACAACCCCCACCATGGGCCCCAGCGGAAAGCCCCGGTCGCTGCGGCCCAGGTCCGGCGCGTGCAACCGCGAGATGTTGCCGTCGAAATAAAGCGCCTGCCCGGCCCCGAGATGATCGCGAAAGACGCGGCCAAACCGGTGAAAATTCACCGGCGTGTCGGAAATCACGAACCATGCGCGATCCCCGTCCGCCGAGGTGCCGACGCCGTTGCGGATATACCGGCTGTCGCTGTCTTGGAGGAACCTGGGGTGCAGGTCACCGTCGATCACCAGCATCGGGCCCGACTGGCTGGCATCGCGGCAGGCGGGGCGGGTCTCGGCAAAGCGCAAGGTTTCGATCACGTCCGCGCGCTCGTCGCGGATGCAGAAGACGCCGTTTGGCAGCAGACTGAAATTGCCCGGCCCGGGCTGTGTAACCAGGGATGCGTGCTGCTGCCCGTCCTCGATGTAAAGGCCCACCGGGCTACGATCGCGATGATACATGCCGGCATTCATGGCGAAGGCCAGCCGCGCGCCATCCCGGGCCAGCAACTGGTCGACGCTTGCGAAACTGCCCAGCGTGCTGTCGCCGTCGGGATCCTTCAGAAACAGGCGCAAGTCGTCGCGGTCGGGCTCGACGGTGCAAATCGTGTAGCCCTGCCCCTCGACCTGTGCCCTCTCGCACGCCGCGGTGGTGGCGGCGCCCGACGGCACCAGCCCGAAAAGCGCGGCCGCGACGCTAGCTTTCCACATCCCGGCGCACGTCCTCCTGGTCGAACAGGCGGCGGGTTTCCTCGATCCGGTCAAAGGTCTCGTCCAGCCGGAACCGCAGATCGGGGGTGAATTTCAGCCCCGCCTTGCGGCCGATGATGCGGCGCAGCTCGGACTTGTTGCGCGCGAGGATCTCGACCAGCCCCTCGCGCCCCTCGCCGCCCAGAGGCATGACGAAGGCGGTGGCGATCTTGAGATCGGGCGAGGTGCGCACCTCGCCCACGGTGATCGACATGCCGGTGAGGTCCGCGTCGTGGATATCGCCGCGCATCAGCACGTCCGACAGGGTGCGCCGAATGAGTTCGCCGACCCGCAGCTGGCGTTGCGAGGGACCGGATGCGTCGTGATGCTTGTTCTTGGCCATGTCTTCCATTTACGCTTTCGACGCGCGCATTCCAAGGATGGATTTGCGCACGGCGGGTTCAGAGCGCAATCTGCTCGTTCACCGCGATATTGTCGATCAGCCGGACCCCGGCCAGACGGGCGGCCGCAAACAGCCGCGCGGGGCGGTCGGGGGTCGCGATGCGCGCAAGGTCCTCCTGCGCGCGCAGATCGAGATAGTCGATCTCTGAAAAACCGGCCTTTTTCAGGCGCGCGCGCGCCTGCGATTCTAGCGTCTCGAAGTCGCTGCCATGGCGCAGCCCACCCGCGATGCGTTCCATCTGATCGAAGAGCACCGGCGCCATGGTGCGTGCGCGGTCCGACAGCAACAGGTTGCGCGACGACAGCGCCAGACCGTCGATATCGCGGATCGTGGGGCAGCCATGAACGGTGACGGCCAGATCGAGGTCGTGCGCCATCCGGCGCACCACCAGAAGCTGCTGATAGTCCTTTTCCCCAAAGAACGCATCGGTGGCGGCGGTCTGTGTGAAAAGCTTGGTCACCACCGTCGCCACCCCGTCGAAATGGCCGGGCCTGTGCGCGCCTTCCATCACGTCCGTCAGCCCCGCGACCGACACGGTCGTGGCGAAATGCGCCGGGTACATCTGGTCGGTGCCGGGCACCCAGAGCGCATCGACGCCGAACCTGTGCAGCTTGCGGGCATCCTCGATCTCGGTCCGGGGATAGTTCTTCAGATCCTCGGGGTTGTTGAACTGCATCGGATTGACGAAGATCGTCACGATCACGCGGTCGCAGCGCGCCCTGGCGGCGGCCACAAGCGACAGGTGTCCGTCATGCAGCGCGCCCATGGTGGGCACCACGCCGATGGTCTCGCCGGCGCGGATGAAGGGCCGGGTCAGCGCGCGCAGATCGTCGAGGGTGCGCAGGATCGGTGCGGTCATGCGTCCGGGGCCTTGTCTGCGGCCTTGT
>JAWLFT010000053.1:0-14326 GCA_041685435.1 Roseovarius sp. | reverse complement strand
GGCCTTGTCTGCGGCCTTGTTCGGCGCCTTGTCGGCGAAGACATGATCGGAGGCCGGAAACTGGCGCGCGCGCACCTCGCCGGCATAGGCCGCGATCGCGGCCTCGCCATCGCGGCCCAGATGCGCATACCGCTTGACGAATTTCGGCTTGAACGCGGTGAACAGCCCCAGCATGTCATCGACCACGAGGATCTGCCCGTCGCAGCCCGAAGAGGCGCCGATGCCGATGGTCGGGATCGCGATCCCGGCGGTGATCCGGTCCGCGAGCGGCGCGGTCACCTTTTCCAGAACGACCGCGAACGCGCCTGCCTGATCCACCGCGCGGGCATCGGCCAGCAGCGCCTCGGCGGCATCGCCGCGGCCCTGCACCTTGTAGCCGCCAAGCGTGTTGACCGATTGCGGCGTCAGCCCGACATGCGCCATCACCGGCACGCCGCGCGCCACCAGAAACGCGATGGTTTCGGCCATGTGCCGCCCGCCTTCCAGCTTGACCGCCGAAGCGCCTGTCTCGGCCATCAGATGTGCTGCGCTGCGAAATGCCTGTTCGGGGCTTTCCTCGTAGCTGCCGAACGGCATGTCGATGACCAGCATCGCAGCGGTCAGCCCGCGCGCCACTGCGCGCCCGTGCATCACCATCATCTCCATCGTCACGCCCAGCGTCGAGGGCAGACCGTGCAGCACCATGCCCACACTGTCGCCGACCAGCACCACATCGCAATGCGCGTCCATCATCTGCGCCATGGGCGTGGTATAGGCCGTCAGGCTGACAATCGGGGTGCCGCCCTTCATCGCCCGGATATCCTCGGGCAGCGGGGCGGTCTGGTGGGACGTGGCGCTCATTGTCGTGTTCCGGTCGCTTGGGGTCTCCGCGCGCTAGCTATCAAGGCTGGGAAAGGAAATCCACCGCTCTGTTATCGGGCGCCGATCATGTCATGAGGGTCGCTTTCGTGCAGCGTTATGTCGGATGGGCGGCGACGGATTTTGCAGGTTTGGTACACATTGGGCCAAGGATATCAGCCAACGGAGTGCACGGCATGAAAACCGAAGTCAAAGCCCTCGTCATCGGCGGCGGTGCGATTGGCACCTCCGTCGCCTATCATCTGGCCCGCGCGGGCTGGGAGGATGTCATGCTGCTGGAGCGTGACGAGCTGACCTCCGGCTCGACATGGCATGCGGCGGGTCTGCTGCCGCTGTTCAACATGTCCTTTGCCACGACCCATATCCACAAATACTCGGTCGATTTCTACAAGACGCTGGAGGCCGAGACCGGCCTCAATGCCGGGTTCGCCGTGGTGGGGAACCTGCGCCTTGCCCAGACGCAGGAGCGCATGGACGAGTACATGCTTTACGCCTCCACCGCCGAGACCTGCGGCGTGGACTACGAATGGCTGACCCCCGACGAGATCAAGGCACGCTGGCCGCTGATCGAGACCTCGGATCTGAAGGGCGCGATCTATCACACCACCGACGGCTATATTAACCCCGCAGATGTAACGCAGGCGATGGCCAAGGGCGCGCGCCAGCGCGGTGTCGCGATCGAGCGCAAGTGGCAGGCCGACGCGTTCCACTGGACCGGCAGCGCCTGGGAGGTGACCTGCACCAAGATGGTGGAGAAGGGCGGCAACCTCGTCGCCAGTGACGAGCAGATCGTGATCACCGCCGAGCATGTGGTGACGGCCTCCGGCAACCATGCGCAGGCCACCGCGAAAAAACTGGGGATCAAGATCCCCGCCGTGCCGGTCGAGCATCAGTTCATCGTGATGGACAGGGATCCCGCGCTGGTCGCGTACCGCGCCGCCGGGAACCCCGAGCATCCGGTGATCCGAGACGCCGACGCCCAGAGCTATGTGCGCGAGGAACGCGGCGGCTGGATTCTGGGTGTCTACGAGAAGAACGCGCCCGCCTGCTTCGAATACGGCGTGCCCGACAGCTTCCGCGCCGATCTCTTCCCGCTCGATCTGGAACGGATCGAGGATCAGTACATGGCGATGATCCACCGCATCCCGTCCTGCGAGGACTCGGGGCTGAAGGACGACTATAACGGCCCGATCTGCTACACGCCCGATGGCAACCCGCTGGTCGGTCCCGCGCCGGGGCTGCGCAACATGTGGCTGGCCGAAGGGTTTTCCTTCGGCATCACGGCGGCAGGCGGCACCGGGTACTACCTCGCGCAGATGATGGTGGATGGCGAGGCCGAGATCGACATGGCGGCGCTCGATCCCAAGCGGTTCTCGTCGCACTGGATGACCACCGAGTTCGCCGCGCGCAAGAACGAGGAGGCGTATGATCACGTTTACGTTCTGCACCATCCCGACGAGGAACGCCCTGCGGCCCGTCCCTTGCGCACCTCGCCCGCGTATGACCGCCAGAAGGCGCGCGGCGCGCAGTTCGGCTGGGTCAATGGCTGGGAGCGCCCCAATTACTATGGCCCCGTGGATGCGCCAGAGAGCTTCGATCACGACGCGCGCAGCTTCCGCCGTGGCGGCTGGTGGAAATATGCCGTCGACGAGGCACGCGCTGTCCGCCACGGCGTCGGCCTGATCGACGCCACGGCCTTTACCAAGCACATGGTCAAGGGGCCGGGGGCCACCGCGTTTCTCGACTGGTTCACCTGCAACACGCTGCCGAAGGTGGGCCGCATCAACCTGACCTATGCGCTGACCGATCAGGGCACGACCCGCACCGAATACACGATCCAGCGGGTGGCCGAGCATGAATATTACCTCATCTCGTCGGGCGGCTTGACCGAATATGACGGCGATTACCTGCGCAAGGCGGCCGAGGACAAGGCACCCGGGCTGGGCTATGTCGAGATCCAGGACGTGACGACGCAATGGGGGGTCTTCGCCATCGCCGGGCCGAAATCGCGCGACGTTCTGCGCGAGATCGTCAAGGACGCCGGTCCCGACACGGTGCTTGGCAACAAGCGGTTCCCGTGGCTGTCGGCGCGGCGGATCGAGCTGGGCATGTGCCCGGTCAACGCCATCCGCGTGGCCTATACCGGCGAGCTTGGATGGGAGTTGCACCACCCGATCGAGATGCAGAACTATCTTTTCGATCTTCTTGAGTGCGCCGGCGAGAAGCACGGGATGAAACTCGTGGGCGCGCGGGCGCAGAACTGGCTGAGGCAGGAGAAGAGCTATCGTGCCTTCGGCCACGAGCTGGGCCGGGACGGCACCCCGCTGGAGGCCGATCTGCCGCGCTTTGTCGATCAGGGCAAAGCGTTTCGCGGCAAGGCCGCGATGCTCGATACCGGCATGCGCATGAAGTGCTGCACGCTGCTGATCGACGGGCCCGGCGATGCCGATCCATGGGGGCGAGAGGCGCTTTATGCCGCCGATGGCAGCCGCATCGGGCGTCTGACATCCGGCGGCTATTCGGTGGCGTTCGGGCAATCCATCGGCATGGGCTACGTCACGCCCGAGCTCGCGGTCGAAGGCACGCAGCTGAAGGTCCGGATGTTCGACCAGCTCTGGGATGCCGTGGTTACCCGCGACAGCCCCTATGATCCGAAGAACGCGGCCATCCGGGCGGACATAGCTGCAACCGAGGCACCCGAGGTGCCCGCGGCCGTCCGTGTCGAGGAGGTGACCAACGCCTGAGGCGCGGCCGTCAGCCCCGGTCAGCCCCGGCGCAACACCCGGAAGATGGCCGAGGCGCCCCAGCCGGCGGCGATGGCAATGGCCAGCGACATCAGACCGTAGAGCAAGGGCTGGTTGCGCGACATGGTGAACAGGAACCGCTCCAGCCCGACCTTGCGCACGTCGATCTCGGTCTCGTATTGGGCAACCACCTGGCCCTCGCGCGTGAGGAAGATCCGCGTTGCGTAGGTGCCCTCGGTCAGGTTCGCCGGCATGCTGATCGCCGTGCGGAACAGCGTCTGCTGATCGATCGCAACCGCGCCTTCGCGCATCTGATAGGCGTCTTGATCGCGCTTGATGCGGATGAGCGCCTCGATGAAGGCCTCTGAATCCTCGACCATGCTGGCCGCGCCGACCGACCGGATCGCGCGCGGAATCGACACCCGGTGACGCAGATCCTCTGTCGCCGACAGGACCTCGTTCAGAGGGCCGGTGGTGGCCACGGCATAGAAGCTTGGCGCGGCATCCAGATCGACCATGTCGGTGTTCATCCAGATGCCGAATTCACGCGACTTGCGCCGCACGGTGACGGGCTGCAACGGCCCCGACACGGTGATCACCACGTCGAGCGGCGTCTCGGGGATCGCGATCTCGCGCTTGACCGCGCCGAAGATCAGGATGTCGGAGCCCTCGAAGGTGGCCGTGATCGCCACGCGGTCGCGCGACAGGCCCAGCACCACCTCTTCCTCGGCGCGCAGCGGCAGGGCGGCAAGCACGAGGACGAGGACCAGACGCCAAAGCATCAGTGATCCTCGCCGGTGCTGAGCGTATAAAGCTCGGGCGGTTGCACCAGCAGATCGAAGGCCAGCTTGCCACAGACCGCCAGAACCATGATCGCCAGCAGGATGCGCAGCTGTTCGGCCTTCATCCGCGTGCCGATGGTGGTGCCGAACTGCGCCCCGATCACGCCGCCGACCAGCAAGAGCACCGCGAGCGCCACATCGACGGTGTAGTTGGTCGTGGCATGCAGCATCGTGGTGAAGGCCGTCACGAAGATGATCTGGAACAGCGACGTGCCCACCACCACCTTGGTGGGCATGCCAAGCAGATAGATCATCGCCGGTACCATGATGAAGCCGCCACCGACCCCCATGATCGCCGCGAGGATGCCCACGCTGACCCCGACAATCAGCGGCGGGATCACGGAGATATAAAGACCGGATGTCCGGAAGCGCATCTTGAAAGGCAGGCCGTGGATCCAGCCATGCTTGCGACGGCGCGACGGGATGCCGCGCCGGGTGTTGCGGATCGCGCGCAGGCTCTCGTTGAACATCATCCCGCCGACGACGCCGAGAAACAGGACATAGCACAGCTTGACCAGCAGATCGACCTGTCCGAGCGACTTGAGGTAGTTGAATACCACCACGCCGAGCGCCGCCCCCACCAGCCCGCCAATCAGCAGCACCGTGCCCATCCTCAGATCCACGGTCTTGCGCCGCAGATGCGCGAGCACCCCGGAAAACGACGAGGCGACGATCTGGTTGGCCTCGGTGGCCACCGCCACCGCCGGCGGAATGCCGATGAAGAACAACAGCGGCGTCATCAGAAACCCGCCGCCGACGCCGAACATCCCCGACAGAACGCCAACAAGCCCCCCCAGCCCCAGCAGCAGGAAGGCGTTGACCGAAACTTCGGCGATGGGAAGATAGATCTGCATGAGTATGATTAGCCTGATCAGCCTTTTCAATGCAAGCCATGCGATGGCGCGACAAGGCCGTGAGCCCCTGCCGGATTTCCAACCTTGCAGCCCCAGTGCGGCGCTGCCACATATACGCCGAACCAAAGGAGGCACGGACATGATAGAGAAAACCGAATTCTACATCGACGGCGCATGGCAGGCCCCGCGCGACGGCCGCACACATGAGGTCATCAACCCCTCCACCGAGGAGGCGTGCGCGGTGATCACGCTGGGCGGTCAGGCCGATACCGACGCCGCCGTGGCCGCCGCGCGCGCGGCATTTCCGGGCTGGATGGCAACACCGCCCGAAGAGCGGATCGCCTATGTCGAGAAGATCCTCGAAGTCTACAAGACCCGGGGCGAAGACCTTGCCCAAGCGATCAGCTCCGAGATGGGCGCGCCCATCCACCTTGCCCGGCAGGCCCAGGTCGGCGCGGGTATCTTTCACATCACCAATTTCCTGAAAGCCGCGCGCGCGTTCGAATTCGACGAGCCCTTGGGCGATCACGCGCCGAATGACCGGATCATCCACGAGCCGGTGGGCGTCGTCGGCATGATCACACCGTGGAACTGGCCGATGAACCAGATCACCCTGAAGGTGATCGCGGGGCTGGTCGCGGGCTGCACCATGGTACTGAAACCCAGCGAGGAATCGCCGCTCAACGCCGTGGTCTTTGCCGAGATCCTGCACGAGGCGGGGCTGCCCAAGGGCGTCTTCAACCTCGTCAACGGTGACGGGCCGGGTGTCGGCAGCCAGATCTCGGCGCATGAAGATATCGACATGGTCAGCTTCACCGGATCGGCGCGCGCCGGCAAGTTGATCGCGAAATCGGCGGCCGAGACGCTCAAGCGCGTCAGCCTGGAACTGGGTGGCAAGGGCGCCAACCTGATCTTTGCCGATGCCGATGAAAAGGCCGTGAAGCGCGGCGTGATGGCCTGCATGAACAATACCGGCCAGTCCTGCAACGCGCCCACCCGGATGCTGGTTCAGCGCGAGAAATACGACAGCGCCGTTGACGAGGCCGCCGAGGTCGCTGCCTCCATCAAGGTCGGCCCGGCCCACGAGGAAGGCAAACATATCGGCCCGGTGGTCAACGAGGTGCAGTTCAACAAGGTGCAGGACCTGATCCAGACCGGCATCGACGAGGGCGCGCGGCTTGTCGCGGGCGGCACCGGACGCCCCGAGGGGTTCAACAAGGGCTATTATGTGCGCCCCACCGTGTTTGCCGATGTCACCAACGACATGACCATCGCGCAGGAGGAGATCTTTGGCCCGGTCCTGTCGATCATCCCGTTCGGGACCGAGGCAGAGGGCCTCGCGATCGCCAACGACACGCCTTACGGGCTGACCAATTACGTGCAGACCACTGATGCGGCGCGGGCCAACCGGCTGGCGCGGGGTCTGCGGTCGGGCATGGTCGAGATGAACGGCCAGTCGCGCGGCGCCGGTGCGCCCTTCGGCGGCATGAAACAGTCCGGCTACGGCCGCGAAGGTGGCAAATGGGGCATCGAGGATTTCCTCGAGGTCAAGGCGGTCTCGGGCTGGACGCCCGGCCTCTGATACGCAGGGGTCAGGGCGCTAGAACGGCGCCTTGACCCGGAACTTGACGCCCGCGCCACCATCGGGGTGGCGCAGGCGCAACTCCTCGGAGTGCAGCATCAGGCGCGGGTGATCGCGGGCAGCACCAGTCGCATAGAGGGGATCGCCGACAATCGGATGCCCCAGGGCCAGCATGTGCACACGCAACTGATGGCTGCGCCCGGTCTTCGGGCTCAGTCGCACGCGCGTCTCGTCGCCGTCGTGCCGCAGGACTCGCCAGTCGGTCAGCGCGGCGCGGCCCGTCTCGTGGCAGACCTTCTGCAAGGGGCGATTCGGCCAGTCCACGGTCAACGGCAGATCGACCGTCCCGGTCTTGGGCGCGAGCCTGCCCTCGACCCGCGCAACGTAGCTTTTCCGGACCTGCCGCTTTTCGAATTGCAGCCCGAGATGGCGCTGCGCATGCGGCGTCAGCGCAAAGATCATCACGCCCGAGGTGTCGCGATCCAGCCGATGCACCAGAAGGGCGGTCGGGAACGCCTCCTGCGCGCGCGAGAGCAGGCAATCGGTCAGATGCGCGCCCTTGCCCGGCACGCTGAGCAGGCCCGCGGGTTTGCACAACACGAGGATCTCGTGATCGTCATGCAGGACATCCAGCGGCTCGGTGGGCGGGGCGTAGTCGGACATGGGCGCGCGGTACACCACATGACGCGACAAGGCCACAGCCGCTTGAGGGCCGCGCCCCTATTCGCCTGAGGCGGTCGCGCCTGTCGGACTGCGTTCCGCGAGGCGTTGCTGATCGCGATTCGGAAACTTGGCGTTGGCGAGAAAACGTCGCGTCCCGACAGTTTCTGACAGTCCTCACGCCCGCCAAATCCGTGCTTCATCTTGGCGGGTGCGCCAGCAAAAATCGACACCGCGGTCAGTTAACCATTTCGCATCGGATCGCGAAGTGGTACCGTTAAAGTTGTGTTAATTATTATGATGCTGCTTTAGCGTGTATCTCACGCATACGCAGCCGGTCGGTTTCAATTCAAAAATCAGCAGGTGCGCATGCGGACTCTTCAGGGTCGGGACAAGGTCATTCTGTGTGTATCGATGCTCGTGGCCGGGGTCCTCTTATCCGTGACACAGGCGCGGTCTGGCATGATCGATCCAGCCTTTGACATCGGCAAATCCATGTCCGGACGTCCGACAGATTACACGGTCTTCGTCGGGCCCAGTATGGCCGTTGCGGAGGCCCCTGAGGTTGCCGTGAGCGATGCCGCGCGCGGTTACACGGTCTGGACGCCTTTGGTGGATGCCGAAAAGGATGCCGCGTTCGTGTCGGCTCATGGGCCGGACAGTGTTTTTGTCATCGGCGGCGACCCTTTCGGATTCTGGACGGTCGCGCCGAACGATACCCCGGACGGTGCGCCCTCGACGATTCCCGCAAATGCGGGATCCTCCGAGAGCTTGCCGATCATCGTGTCGGCCGGTGCCGTGCTGGTGACAAGCCTGCTTGGATGGAGATTGATTGCCCCGCCGCGCCAGAAACCTCGCAAAAAAAAGCGCTACCCGAACGGCACGTTACGGTCCCGCCAGGACGATGACACCGACGGGATCGCGGATGGGCTCCGCTATATCGCGGGAAGCCTCACACCACGGTTTCTCAAGCGCCGAAAAAAGTCGAAGCGCAAGGCGGCGTCACGGTCCGGCCGGGCCGGCGATACCCCCGAGACCACCATCGGGGATGTGGCGCGCGCGCTTCGCGATACGGTCAAGCCGCGCCGTCGCCGGCGCAAACGTCGGCGCGCCTCCAGAGCATATGCCACACCTGCCAACCATTAACCCTTCGGCATGCGCAGGACCACCGGCCGCCCGCGCTTGGTGTAGCGCAATTCGCTTGTGCCGATCGCCGACACGCGCCCGCCATCGAGCCTGTCGCCCACCTCGACCTTCTGGTAGCGCCCGTTGGACAGGCGCACGAGGGCGCGGCGATTGGACGAGCTGCCATAGACGCCGATCAGGTTGACCTGACGCAGGTTGACCGCATTGCGCGCCGTGGCTGCTCGCGCGACCGAGGTCGAGCTGGGGATGCGCGGGGCTGCGGTTTGCTGTTGCGGCTGTGTCTGCGGCGCCTCACGTGGCACGGTGGTCTGCGAGGTGGTCTGCAGATTGCCCGGGCGCGGACGCGGCTTGAGTGAGGCGGTGACCGCCTGAGACATCGCGTCCTCGTCCGGGCCGATGGTTTCGGCAGCCTCCGCGAGCGCGGCCTCCACCGCGCTGGTATCGGGGACCGCCGCGACCGGTACCTGTCGCGATCTCGTGGCTGGAGGGGACTGCGGGCGCAGGCTGGCCAGTTCGGTGCGCGACCGCCCGCCCAGCGCGCCACGCTCGTGACGTTCGATCAGGTTGTCGGGGCGCGTGCGCGGGCGGATATCGGAGATGCGGTCCAACTCGGCTGCGGCCTCTGGCGCAAGAGTGAGACCCGGCACCGCCACCACGCGCGCCGGGGCCTGGGGCGGTCGCACCGGCGGCGGGCCGGCGCGCACCTCGACCCCGTCAGGCGTCAGCGCGCCCCCTGGGGTCGCCTCGACAAGACCGCGCGCGTCAAACGCGAAGGTCGTGCCGGGCGGTGCGGGGGCCGCTTGTGGCTCGGGGCGGGTATCGGTGCGCGACTGGCCCGCGTCCGGCAGCGCCACCGCATCGCCCACCGGCAGATCCTCGTCGATGGAGGTCAGGTAGAAATCATCCAGACTGCCCGCATCGGGCTGGAGCGGCGGATCGGGCGGTATCTGCCAGATCCCCGTTTCCGCGTAAGCTGCGCGGGCCTCTTCGGTTGTCAGCGGTCCGGTTTGCGCCAACGGCTCGGGCGCCGCGTCCGGGGTGACCTCCGGCGCCTCATCGGGGCCGGGCGGCAGGATCGCCTCTGCGGGCTCCGGGGCGGGCGCGGCCTCCGGCGCATTGGTCTGCGCATCCGCGTCGGGCTGCGTGATCTCGGGGCTTTCGGGGGTGACCGCGATCTGTGGTTCCGACCAGCGCACCAGCCGTGCCAGATCCGAGTCAGGAAAGATCGTCGCCCATGCGGCCACCCCGGCGAGAAACAGCAACAGCAGCGCCGTCAGGATCAGGCCGAGGAACCGCGGCTTGCCGCGCTGACGGCGCTGTGTCTCGCGCGCACCGAAAATGGTCAGGCGGTCGGCCTCGTCCTCGGCGCTGGCGGCACGGGGGGCCTTGGCCGCGCCGGATCCGCGCGACGGGCCGCTCCCGGGCACGGATCCTTGGGCACGGCCGCGCCGCGGCCGTGCCACGGCCGGCGACGCCTTGCCCGCCGGATCAGGCGCCGACGGCTCTTCTCGCCGCGGCGCGAGACTGGCGGCGGCAGATGCGGGGTTGGCGACGGCCTCCGGCCGGGCTGGCCTTGCACTGCGATCGGCGGCAGGATCCGGGGCCTTCGCGGTGGACTGCGGGGCCTCTGCCACACTGGTGCGCGCGGCGCCGGCAAGCTGCGGTGCGCCGGTGTCGGGTGCGTCGCGCGCCGCGCGGATGGCGGCAAGGGCGGGCGTCCCGCTTGCATCCTCTGCGCCCTGCCCGGCCCGGTCCTGATCCGCGCGATCGGGTGCCGGCGGCGGGGCGGCGGGAGGCTGCGCCGCCGGATCCTCCTCGCCGGTGACCGCCCCACGGGGTTTGGGCAAGCTGGCGGCCCCTGCGATCTCGATCGGGGTCCGGTCGCGGACCACCCGCCCGCCATCCTGCGCAGTTTCACCAAAGAACGGCTCTGTCCCGAAACTGGCGGCCTCGGGGCGCGCCACGAAACTGACCGGGTTGAAGCGATGCTCGCGCGCGAAGTCTTCGGCCTCCTGCAGGGTTTCGCGCGCAACCGCCGCAACGTGAAGCCGCCCACCCGCGACGTTCCAGTCGAAGGCCAGATCGTCCAGCGCATAGGGCGTGGCCCCGTCGAGCGCGCGCATCGCAGCCGCCTCGTGATCGGCATCGGGCGCCTCTGCGGCGGGCAGGTCGAGATAGCGGATCTGCGCGTCGGGGATGACAAGCTTGGTGGTGAGGCCCGACGGCTCGATCGCCGCGGCCTTTTCGCGCAAGGCGGCCAGTTCCGCGCTCAGATTCGCACTGTCGAGCGCGACCTCGCCCACCAGATGCCAATGCGACGCGGCCGTCCGGTGCAACAGGCCGATACCGTCGAAGGACAGGGAAAGGGCAAAGTTCGGTTTCATTGCTACCGCCTTAACACGCGTCGTGTGCCATCGGGAGTCCCACAGTCACCGCGTCAACCTTATGGCAGAGAAGCGCGCAGGCCAACCCCGCTGGCCTGCGCGCCGTGCCTCATGCACCGGCTTTTTTCAGCCCCTGATCGAGATCCGCGATCAGGTCGTCGGCATCCTCGATCCCGATCGAGATGCGCACCACGTTGGGGGCGGCGCCCGCGGCCTTTTGCTGTTCGGGGGTCAATTGCCGGTGCGTGGTCGAGGCCGAGTGGATGATCAGCGACCGCGTGTCGCCAAGATTGGCGACATGGCTGAACAGTTCAAGACCGTCCACCAGCGCGACGCAAGCGTCATAGCCACCCTTGAGCGCGACGGTGAAAAGCCCGCCCGCCCCGTTGGGGCAGATCTTCGCGACCCGGTCGTGATAGGGCGAGGAGGCAAGCCCCGCATAGGTCACGTGATCGACTGCCGGGTGGCTCTCCAGCCAGCCGGCCACTTTTTCGGCATTCTCGCAATGGCGCTGCATGCGCAAGCTCAGCGTCTCGATGCCCAGAAGCGTGTAATGCGCCGCCTGCGGGTTGAGCGTCATGCCGAGATCGCGCAGCCCCACGGCGATGCCGTGAAAGGTGAAGGCGAGCGGGCCGAAGGTCTCGTGGAATTTCAGCCCGTGATAGGCCGGCTCGGGCTCCGACAGCGACGGGAACTTGCCCGAGGCCGACCAGTTGAAAGTGCCCGAATCAACCACCGCCCCGCCGGTGACCGTGCCGTTGCCAGTCAGGAACTTGGTCATCGAATGCACCACCAATGTGGCGCCATGCTCGATCGGGCGGCAAAGATATGGCGTGGCCGAGGTGTTGTCGACAATCAGCGGCAACCCGGCCGCATCAGCCAGTTTCGCCACGGCGTCAAGATCGGCGATATGACCGCCGGGATTGGCGATGGATTCGCAGAACACCGCGCGGGTCTTGTCGTCGATGGCCGCGTTGATCGCGTCCGCGTCGTCGATGTCGACGAACTTGGCCTCCCAGCCGAAGCGCGTGATGGTGTGGCTGAACTGCGTGACCGAGCCGCCATAAAGCCGGGTCGAGACCACCACGTTGCAGCCCGGCGCCATCAGCGGGAACAGCGCCATGATCTGCGCCGCGTGGCCCGACGAGCAGCAGACCGCCCCCGCACCGCCTTCGAGCGTCGCCACGCGTTCCTGCAGCGCCGCAACCGTCGGGTTGGTCAGGCGCGAGTAGATATAGCCGACCTCCTGCAGGTTGAAGAGCGCCGCGGCGTGTTCGGCATCGCGGAACACATAGGCCGTCGTCTGGTAGATCGGCACCTGCCGCGCACCGGTGGCCGGGTCCGGGCGGGCGCCCGCGTGAATTTGCAACGTGTCGAAACCATGGGCCATTGTCGGGGATCCTCTGTCGGGAATTGCTTGCAAACCGGATTACGGCATTGAAAGATGGCTCGCAACAGCGATGAGGAGACCCAAGCGATGCCCCACCCCTTTCATCTCGCGATCAACGTGACCGATCTTGACGCCGCGCGCCGCTTTTACGGCGGGCTGCTGGGCGCGACCGAGGGCCGGGCGACCGCCACATGGGTGGATTTCGACCTGTTCGGACATCAGCTGTCGCTGCATCTCGGCACGCCGCTGGACACCCAGGACACCGGGCGGGTCGGCGATCACATGGTGCCGATGCCGCATTTCGGCGTGGTGCTGCCGCTCGACGAGTGGCGCGCGGTGGCCGACCGGGTGAGCATGGCCGATGTCGAGTTCGTGATCCCGCCCTCGGTACGGTTCGAAGGCGAGCCGGGCGAGCAATGGACGATGTTCTTTCGCGATCCCTCCGGCAATCCGGTGGAGCTCAAGGGATTTGCCGATATGGACGGGGTGTTTGCCGGGTAGGTATGGCCTGTTGCGGGCGTTCGACGAAGCGCCGCCATCGCATGTCCGGGGACAGGCGGCCGCCTTGGGCTTTCAGGGCGCTTTATCCACGCACCCCGAAAAAGCCTCAATCAACGCGCCAGGTTGGGCAAATCGCCTGTCCGTCACGCCGACGGCGTGCCAATTACGGCTGGCGCACCTTCGGTGCGACGGGACGGACATGCGACGGCGCTGCCGCGCATCGCGCCGGGATGTTGCATCGGTATCGCCTTACGGTTCGAGGCCCGCATCAGGGCCTATCGCATCCAGAACCCGTTGCGCCTGAGGGTGTTGCGGATCGCCTGTTCGCGGCGCGGCAGATCGTCCCGTTCAAAGAGCGCGCGCGCCTTGCGGCCGCGCCCCTGATAGATCATCCGCTTCATCGGTTCGTATTGCTTGAGGGCCTTCTTGATCGGGTTCGGCGCGGTCACCTCTTCCAGCACCTCGACCACATGGTCGGATTCGCGCGCATAGAGAAGCGGCAGCGCACGATAATGGCAGGTTGTCTCGCCATCAAGCCACCCCTCGGGCAGGCTATCCCGCCCGCCGCCCAGCGCGTGGATCACCAGCGGCAGCGCGACCTGATCCAGCCACGGGTCGAGCGACTGGCAGATCAGCTCGGGCGGCGGATCGTCACGGATGGCCAGCGCATAGTCGAGGAAACGCTGCCCGAAGATGCGCGGGCACCGGTAGAAGAAGAACCCGGCATTGAAATAGAGATAGCGCCGCCAGAATTCGTCCGGCTGCTCAGGATCGAGAGAGCTTGCGAAATCCAGCCCGAACCTGTCGTAAAGCGATTTCCAGATCGCCTCGTAGCCGGGGCCGTAAAGCGCCGGTTCGGGCCAGGTGCCGGTGCGGCGCAGCGAGGCCGTGGGGCGGCTGAAATCGAAGGGCACCCGCCCGAGATCTCCCGTTACCAGCGTATCGGTGTCGAAAAAGACGAACGGCTCGCCCTCGGGCAAGGCGAAAAGCGCCTCGATCTTATTTCCATAGGGGTACGCGTGGCCGAAATGCCGCGTCTCGACAGGCAGGATCTCGGCGCCGAGGTCGCCCAGACGGATCCGGATGTCACCGTTCTTCATCCTCGGATCGTTTGGCCATATCGGGCCGGGCCGCGGCTCTGCCACGAAAAGACGCCCGGCGAAACCCGGCGAATGGGCGCGCAGCGACGCGGCAAAGATCAGCGCCTCGTATTCCAGCCGCCCGCCCTGGCCCACGATCATGATGTTGAAGGCGCTGGACGCCTTGGCGTTTGGGGCCATTCCGAACCTGTTCCCTCGATGAGTGCGCGACCCTGTATAGGCGGTCATGCCGAGGCTGGCAAAGCCTGCGGAAGGCGCCACACGC
>JAWLFT010000052.1:0-19804 GCA_041685435.1 Roseovarius sp. | reverse complement strand
TTAATACAACTTTAACTGTTTTGACCGAAGGATTTGCCTTTTAAGGGTAATAATGTTGCGTAAAAATCACGCTTTCAGGCCAAGGTGACACCTCCACAGGGCACGTCCGGCCAGGGTGACATCCTGCGGGCGGATCCGGGAAGCATCAGGTGCGAGCGCCGCAGTGTTGCGCGACACTGAAGGCCGTGTCAGGTGATCAGATCACCCTCTTCCGCGGGCGCAGAGGCGACCGGAACCGCCTTGCCGTCCCTCGCCCAACTGCGCACGGCCTCCCCGAACGCCGTGAATAGCGGCTGGCTGACCGGATCGTTGGCGGCGTTGAATTCGGGGTGCCATTGCACGCCGAGGCAAAATCCCGGCGCGTCGGCGACGTAAAGCGCCTCGGGCGTGCCGTCGGGCGCCCATCCGTCGATCACGATGCGATGCCCCTGCGTCACCACGCCCTGACCGTGCAGGCTGTTGGTCATCACCGCGTCGGCGCCCATCAGCCGGTGGAACACGCCCTCGGGCGTGAAGCGCACCTTGTGGCGCAGCGCGAACTGTTCCTCCATCGTGCCGTCGGGCGGCATGCGGTGGTTGTCGCGTCCGGGCAACTCGCGGATCTCGGGGTGCAGCGATCCGCCCAAGGCGACATTGACCTCCTGAAAGCCGCGGCAGATCGCCAGAAACGGCTGGCCGCGCTTCAGACAGGCACGCACCAGCGGCAGGGTGATCGCATCGCGCGCCCGGTCGAAATCGCCATGCGCCTCGGTCGGGGTCTCGCCGTATTCCTCGGGATGCACGTTGGGACGGCCGCCGGTCAGCATGAAGCCGTCGCACACCTCCATAAGCTCGGCCACACTGACGTAACGCGGATCGGCGGGGATGATCAGCGGCATGCAGCCTGCAACATCGGCGGCCGCCGACACGTTGATCTGCCCGCCCGCATGCGCGGGGTAGCGATCATTGATCGTGTGCCTGTTGCCGATGATGCCGACGACCGGGCGGTTCATGTCCGTTCTCCATTCCATTATCCCATATAGAAAACATTCAATTCAAAGACTATCAAGATCGGGGCCGGATTCCGTGAGGTCCGCAGGTCAAATCCACCTTTTGCAAAGATTTGCGCCGTAAATCTCATCAGGTGGGCGGTTTGTTTCCGCTAATGGCCATTCGCATCCCGGTCGGGTGAGGGCGAGCCGTCCACACCTCTGTTTCGGTTGCCGCGACAACGCTCGCTGCAATAGCGCACCTCGTCCCAGACCCTGGCCCATTTGCGCCGCCACTCCATCGGGCGGCCGCATGTGGCGCAGGTCTTGACCGGCAGGTCGGCTTTCTTGCGGGTCCGGGGCATCAGGGGGTCCTCACAGATCGAAACGCAATTGCGCGGTGTCAGGCGGTTTGCGCTCTTTGCCCGATCTGCGTGGCGGGCGTTTGCGGCTGGCGTGTTTCCGGACGATGGCCTCGGTCTCGGCGTCGCCGCGATGCGCGCGCCGGCGGGCATAGACCGCCTCCTTGGCCGCTTTCGCTGCCGCCACCGGGTCGACGATCGGCTGCGGATAATCGTGCCCGAGGACACGGTCCGCGCCCTCCCATGTCCACGGCTGTTGCAGATGCCTATCCGGCACCCCGGCCAGTTCCGGCACCCAATGGCGGGTGAATGTGCCGGTCGGGTCCTGATCCAGCCCCTGCTTGACGGGGTTGTAGATGCGGATCGTATTCATGCCGGTGGTGCCCGATTGCATCTGCGTCTGCGACCAGTGGATGCCCGGCTCGTAATCGGTGAAATATCGCGCCAGCACCGTGCCCGTCGCCCGCCAGTCAAGCCACAGGTGGTAGGACGCCACCGCCATCAGCATCGAGCGCATGCGGAAATTGAGCCAGCCAGTGGCGATCAGCGACCGCATGCAGGCATCCACGAAGGGCAGACCCGTCTCGCCCTTTGCCCATGCGTCGAGCCTCACAGGGTCCGGCTCGGCCGGGCGCAGGTCCGCGTAGGCGGGGTGCAGGCAGCGATGCTCTATCGCCGGCTCGTCCTCGAGCTTCTGCATGAAATGGTCGCGCCACGCGAGCCGCGCCTGAAAGGATCGCATCGCGCGCGCCCAGTCCGCACCGCGCCCCGAAGGTGCCGCGCGCCCGGCCTGCACCGCCTCGCGCACCGACAAGGTGCCAAAGGCCAGATGTGGCGAGATCCGCGAACAGGCCTGCGCGCCGGTCAGCGGCGAGGACATGGCGCGGGTGTAGGTTTCGCCGCGTACGGTCAGGAAGCTGTCGAGCGCACGCTGCGCGGGTTTGCGCCCCCCGCGCTGACGGCCGGGGCAGGGATCCACGAGACCAAGATGCCCGGAGGCAGGTGGCGCGTCGCTCGCCACACCCGTCACCCCGCGCGCCCCGGCCGGCACCGGCACAGGGGCTGCGCGAATGAAGGTGTCGCGCGCCGGTTGCCAGCGGTCGCGGTTGTCCAGACGGCGCATCACGCCGCATTGGGGCAGTTCCGCCCATGCCACCGATTGCGTCCGCGCCCAGTCCGCCACCTGCCGGTCGCGCGCAAAGCTCCAGCCGTTGCCGGTTTCCTCATGGCTGACCAGATGCGTGACGCCGTGCAGGCTGCGCAGATCCTCCAGCACCGTCACCGCATCGCCGGTGCGGATCACCAGCGGCAGGCCCATCCCCGACAACTCGGCGCGCAGGCTGTCCAGCGCCTCGCAAAGAAAGTCATAATGTCGGCCCGCCGCGTCCGGTTGTGCCCACAACTCCGGCTCGACGATGTAAAGCGGCAGGACCCGGCCAAGCCGGGCAGCATGATCCAGCGCGGGGTGATCCGCGACGCGCAGATCCCGTTTGAACCAGCAAATGACCGTGCCCGTCATGCGTCCCCCTCAAAGCCCTCGCGCGCATATTGCATTGAAGCCCCGCACGCATCGCCCTAACCTAGACTGCAACCGAACCGCAGTCAGACGGAGACGCCCGCGATGAAAGATGCCTCGCCCCAAGCCATATATCTCGCGGATTACACGCCGCCAGCCTTCCTCGTGGACGCGGTGCATCTGACCTTTCGCCTCGCGCCCGAGGCGACACGCGTCCTCAGCCGGATCGCGTTCCGTCCCAACCCCGACGCGACATCACGCGACTTCTTCCTGCATGGCGAAAATCTGCGCCTGATCGGGGCGAAGATCGACGGGCAGGACATCACCCCCGACGTGACGCCCGAGGGCCTGACGGCGCAGGTGCCCGACGCGCCCTTCAGCTTCGAGGCCGAGGTCGAGATCGACCCGGCGGGCAACACTGCCCTCGAAGGGCTTTACATGTCGGGCGGAATGTACTGCACGCAATGCGAGGCCGAGGGATTTCGCAAGATAACCTATTATCCCGACCGTCCGGACGTGATGGGCGTCTTCACCGTGCGGATCGAGGGCGATGTGCCGGTGATGCTGTCCAACGGCAACCCGGTGTCGCAGGGCGACGGCTCGGCCGAATGGCACGACCCGTGGCCGAAACCGTCCTATCTGTTCGCGCTGGTGGCGGGTGATCTGGTGGCGCATCCGGGCAGCTTCACGACCCGGTCGGGGCGCGACGTGGCGCTCAATATCTGGGTGCGCCCCGGCGACGAGGGCAAATGCGCCTTCGGCATGGAGGCCCTGAAGAAATCGATGAAATGGGATGAGGATGTGTATGGTCGCGAATACGACCTCGATCTGTTCAACATCGTGGCCGTGGACGATTTCAACATGGGCGCGATGGAAAACAAGGGACTGAACATCTTCAACTCATCCTGCGTTCTGGCCAGCCCCGAGACCAGCACGGACGCCAATTTCGAGCGTGTCGAGGCGATTATTGCGCATGAGTATTTCCACAACTGGACCGGCAACCGCATCACCTGCCGCGACTGGTTCCAGCTGTGCCTGAAGGAGGGGCTGACCGTCTTTCGCGATGCTCAGTTCACCGCCGACATGCGCAGCGCCCCGGTCAAGCGCATCGGCGACGTGATCGCGCTCCGTGCGCGCCAGTTCCGCGAGGATAACGGCCCGCTGGCGCATCCCGTGCGTCCCGAAAGCTTTGTCGAGATCAACAATTTCTACACCGCGACGGTCTATGAAAAGGGCGCCGAGGTGATCGGCATGCTCAAGCGGTTGGTCGGGGACGCGGCCTATTACCGTGCGCTTGATCTGTATTTCGACCGTCATGACGGGCAGGCCTGCACGATCGAGGACTGGCTGCAGGTTTTCGAGGATGCGACGGGGCGCGACCTTGCGCAGTTCAAGCGCTGGTACGAAGAGGCCGGCACGCCGCGCCTGCACGTCTCCGAGGACTATGCCGACGGCACCTACACCCTGCATGTCGAACAATCTACGCCGCCCACACCCGGGCAGGACGTCAAGAACCCGCGCGTGATCCCGATTGCGGTAGGCCTGCTTGGCCCCAACGGCGACGAGGTGCAGGCAACCCGGTTGCTGGAAATGACCGAAGAGCGGCAAAGCTTCCGCTTCGACGGGCTGGCGGCCAGGCCTACGCCCTCGATCCTGCGCGACTTCTCGGCGCCGGTGATCGTCGAGCGCGAGACCAGCAATGCCGAGCGTGCCTTCCTTCTGGCGCATGACACCGACCCCTTCAACAAGTGGGAGGCCGGGCGCGCGCTGGCCCGCGACGGTCTGATGGCGATGATCCGGCACGGCGCCGAGCCCGACCGCGCCTATATTGACGCGGTGCAGACCATGGCCCGCGACGCGCGGCTCGACCCGGCCTTTCGCGCGCTGGCGCTCGGCCTGCCCAGTGAGGATGATCTGGCGCAATCGCTGCATGATGCGGGCGACACCCCCGATCCACAGGTGATCTGGGACGCGCTGGAGACGTTGCGCGATGCCCGCGCCGAAGCGATGGAAGACACCGCGCGCGCGCTTTACGCGCAGCACCAGGTCGATGCCCCGTACCGGCCCGATCCCGATCAGACCGGGGCGCGGTCGCTGGCCAATACCGCGCTCGGGATCCTCACGCGGCGTGATGGCGGCACGCAGGCGCAGGTGCAGTTCGATGCGGCGCGCAACATGACCCAGCAGCTTGCCGCGTTCTCGTGCCTGCTGCAGGCGGGGAAGGGCGACGCCGCCACGCGCGCCTTCTACGACCAGTGGCAGCATGACCGGCTGGTGATCGACAAGTGGTTCAGCCTGCAGATCCTGTATGCCGACCCCGATGATACCGCCGACATAGCGGCAACGCTGACCGAGCATCCGGATTTCACTCTCCGCAACCCCAATCGCTTCCGCGCCACGCTCGGGGCGCTGGCGATGTCGCCGGCGGGGTTCCACCATTCCTCGGGCAAGGGGTACAGGCTTCTGGCGGACTGGCTGATCTCGCTCGATCCGCTCAACCCCCAGACCACGGCGCGGATGTGTACCGCGTTCGAGACGTGGCGGCGTTACGACGCGCAGCGGCAGGCGCTGATCCGAACCGAGCTTGAGCGCATCCGCACCAGCCCCGGCCTCAGCCGCGACACCGGCGAGATGGTCGGCCGCATTCTCGGAGGGTAATGGTCTTTTGCTTCCGGTGCAGCCTCTGGCCCGCGCGGAAGCAAGGCCTGAGGCCGCCGCACATCGTCTTGCCGGAAGCATGCCTTCGGCATGACGCCGGCCCTGGGCACGGCGATGTGGCTGAAACCCGCGCTATGCTTTGATCTTTTGCTGATTTGGCCACCATAAAGTGCTGTAAAATTCGCGTTGGATCGCCGCACCGCGGCCCGTCGATTCGCGGCTCCCCCCAAACGTCCCCTTCAGGCCATACCAGCCCCGGTGCGCAACCGCTCCGGACCCTGTGCCACGCCCGTCACGTGCCGGATATCAGGGCGTCAGGCGATGAACCGAACGGCGGCCTCGCCGGCCATGTAGCTGATCCGCCCGCCCGCGATGGTGGCTGTGACGCGGCGCGTGTCGGGGTCGATCACTGTCAGATCGGCGCGCAGGCCAAGGCGCAGCTCGCCCCGGTCGCCCAGCCCCAGTACCCGCGCAGGGCCCGAGGACACAAGTCCCCACGCGGCAGCCAGGTCGCAGATCCCCGCATCGCTCAGGTGAAACGCCGCCCGTGGAAGCGATGGATAGTGGTAATCTGAGGCCAGCGCATCAACGCAGCCCGCCGCCACCATCGCGCCGGCCCCGGCATTGCCGTTATGCGACCCGCCGCGCATCACGTTGGGCGCCCCCATGATCACCGCATCGCCACCGGCGCGCGCCGCCTGTGCGGCCTCCAGCGTTTCGGGAAACTCCGCGATGCGTACACCGCGCGCGCGGTGCCGGTCGCGCGCCGCGGCCGTGCGGTCGTCATGGCTGCCAAGACGCACGCCCCCCGCGATCAGCCGCGCGGCCAGCGCATCAAGACCCGCATCCACCTCGCCCATGCGATGATGCAGGGCCTGCATGATTGCCAGATGCTGCTCGGGGTTGCGCCCGATGCGCAGCGCCTGACCAGTCAGGCGCTGCGGGCGCTTGCCCTTGGCCAGCGCGTCATGCGGCAGGTGATCGTTGAACACCACGTAATCCACGCCGAACCGCGCGATGATGTCCTCGATCTCGGGGTAGGCGTCGAGCATCGCCACCTCGATCCGCAATTGCGCGCGCAGATCGGTCGCCACCTCCGGCTGCATCCCGGCCAGCGCGCCGAGCATCCTTGATGCGAATTCCGGCCCGCGCAGGCCGCCTTCCCAGCTGTAGAACTGTGCCAGCGTGGCGGTGGTGATACCGTTCGCGGCCAGCTCTGCCTCTGTGGCGATTAGGCCGCGGCCCTGATCCATCATCGCGCCGCGCCGGGGGGCCAGATGCCGCTCGAACCCGTCGCCATGCGCATCGACGATGCCGGGCAGGACCAGAAACCCCGAAAGATCCACCACGCGCGTCTGCGCGCCCTGCACGATCACGCCCTCTGCAATCGCGAGATCCCCGGTGCCGAACCCGTCGGGCCAGAGCACCCGCGCCCCGCGCAGGGTGACGCCCATGCTCACCCCCCGCGCCGCCCCATCAGGACATCGCCCAAGGTCAGCGCATGGTCGAACCGGCCATGATCCAGGAACTCCTCGACCTGCGCGATCACCAGCGGGTTGTTCATCATGAAGGTATGCGTGACCGGCAGGATGATGTGATCGGCCATGCCGTCGATCTTTGTCGAGGCGACCGAGACCTTGCCATCATCCGGCCCGTCGATCAACGCCGAGAAATACGGGTTGAGCGAACGTGTCCCGGCGATCACGCCAAGCTCGAAATCCACTGGCGGCAGGTTGTCCGGCACACCGTCCTTGCCGGTCACAAGCTGCTGTCCCGCCGGCCCGTTGAGCCATTTGAACAGCTCCAGACTGCCCAACTCGTCCACCAGCTGGCTGCCGTGATTGGGTGGCGCCAGCATCACCACCCGGCCGAGGTTTTCGGGGCGGTTGTCCTCCAGCCAGACGCGCAGCAGGATCCCGCCCATCGAATGGGTGACGAAATGCAGCCGCAGACCTGAGCAGGCCTGCACCGCGAAAGGCAGGGTTTCCTCGGCCAGCTTCGCGATATCCTCCTCGGTCGAGGGGTAGTCGGGCGAAAACACCTTGTGACCCTGCGCCTCCAGCACCTCCTGCATCACCAGAAACGAGGCATCGCTGCGCGCCAGCCCGTGCAGCAGCACGACACAATCGGCGCGCGCCGGGCCGGTGACAAGGCCAAGGGTCAGGGCCAGCAGGATCAAGGCGTATTTCATGCCGCTGCTATAGGCCGAAATGCGCGTCATGTGAATATCTATCGGCCGGGGTCACGTTGCGTCCTTGGCCACGGCAGAGTAGGGGCAGACGACATCGACAGCGCGCCGTGCGGCGCACCGGCCGTCAGGGACACCGCTATGTCAGCCATGTTCGAAGAGCTTGATTACCAGCCGACGGATATCGGCGCGATATCGCTGCGCCGCCGCCGCGATCTGCGGTTGGGTCAGGACGTGCTGGAGATCAAGCTTGGCGACGAGTTCCTGATGACCAGCGCCTTCACCGCGTCCGAGGTCGCGCTGGCGCGTCTGGGACTTGCGGCCTGCGAGGGCGACACCCTCGACGTGGTGGTGGGGGGCTTGGGCCTTGGCTACACCGCGCAAGAGGTGCTGGCCTCAAGGCGCGTGGCGTCGCTCCATGTCATCGAGTATCTGCAACCGGTGATCGACTGGCACGAAAGCGGCCTGTTGCCGCTTGGCCCCGACCTGACCGGCGATGCGCGGTGCCGGCTGATCCGCGGCGACTTCTTCGCGCTGTCGGCCTCGCATGACGGCTATGACGCCGAACGCACCGGACGCCGTCTTGACGCGATCCTCGTCGATATCGACCACTCGCCCGAGGCGCTGCTGGATCCGCGCAGCACCAGCTTCTACGAGCCCGACGGGTTGCGCACGGTGTTGCAGCACCTCAAGGCGGGCGGTATCTTCGGCCTGTGGTCGAACGAGCCGCCGGATGCGCGCTTCACCGACCGGCTGGGCGCGGTCTTTGCCGCCGCCTGGGCCGAGAAGGTGGTGTTCCACAACCCGCTGCAGGACCGACCGTTCACCCAGTCGGTCTATCTCGCGCGGGCCTGATCGCGCCGCTTTGCTCAACCGCTCCCCTGTCGCGCCAGCCCCGCCGCGCGCATTGCACTCAGGGTCACGCTCGGCGTGATCGCCTCGGGCGAGATCGCCAGATCCAGAACCGCCCCGGTCGGTGACGCGCAGGCACGCTCGAAGGCGGCGGCGAAGTGCCCGGTCGTCTCCACCCGTTCGGCGTGAAAGCCGTGGGCGCGTGCCAGCGCCACGAAATCGGGATTGACCATCGTCGTGTGCGACACCCGCCCGGGATAGTGCTTTTCCTGATGCGCGCGAATCGTGCCATAGGTGCCGTTGTTGAGGATCAGGATCACCGGTTGCGCGCCAGCCTGTGCGGCGCTGGCCAGTTCCGCCCCGGTCATCTGGAAATCGCCGTCGCCCGCGAAACAGACCACGCGGCGCGCGGGGTGGACGATCTTGGCCGCGATGGCCGCAGGGATGCCGTAGCCCATGGCCCCCGATTGCGGCGCCAGCAGCCGCATGCCGGCCCCGTATTTCAGGAACCGCCCCGACCAGATCGCGAAATTTCCGGCCCCGTTGGTGATGATCGCGTCCTCGGGCAGCACATCGCGCAGATGGGCCGTCACCCGCCCCATATCGACCGGCGACGGCTGATCGGGCAGATCGAAGCCCGCCTCCCACGCCGCGCGCGCCTCGGCGCGCCAGCCGGACCAGTTGCCGGTGACTGGCCCGGCCGCATTCAGGGCGGTGACAAAGGCATTGGGGCCCGCCTGCACCGCGATCGTGGGTTGGTAGACCTTGCCCAGCTCCAGATCCGAGGCATGCACATGGATGAGGCGTTGCGCGGGTTCCGGCACCGAAAGGGCGGTATAGCCATCGGTGGAGTTCTCGCCGAACCGGGCGTTGATCGCCAGAATCACGTCCGCTCCGGTCAGCAGCCCGCGCACATGCGGCACCATGCCGACGCCGGCCTCGCCGCAGAACACCGGCGAATGGTTGTCGATCTTGTCCTGATAGCGAAACACCGACACCACGGGAATGCCCGACGCTTCGGCAAAGCCCTGCAAGGCCGCGCGGCCCTCGTCGGTCCAGTTGCAGCCGCCGTAAAGGATCAGCGGGCGCCGCGCCTCGTCCAGCATGGCGCGTGTGGTCTCGATGGCCCCCGCGCCCGGCGCGGGCTCGATCTGGCGCGCCGGACCGCTGAGCGGCGCGGCGGTGGCGGCCGCGCTCAGCATGTCCTCGGGCAGGGCCACCACGACCGGGCCGGGCCGCCCCGTCAGGGCGGTTTTCCACGCCCGCGCGATAATCTCGGGCATGCGGCAGCTATCGTCGATCTCGACCGCCCATTTCACCATCGTGCCGAAGACGGCGCGGTAATCAAGCTCCTGAAACGCCTCGCGCCCCTTCATCCCGGTGCCGACCTGACCGACGAACAGGATCATCGGCGCGCTGTCCTGCATCGCGGTATGCACGCCGATCGAGGCATTCGTGGCCCCCGGCCCGCGCGTCACCCATGCGATGCCGGGCGCGCCGGTCAGTTTGCCGTAAGCGGCGGCCATGAAGGCCGCCCCGCCCTCGTGCCGGCACAGCGTGAAGTCGAGCCGTCCCCCGGTGTCGTGCAGCGCATCCAGCACCGCCAGAAAGCTTTCGCCCGGCACGCCGAAGCTGTGCCGCGCCCCCAGGGCCATCAGGCAGTCCACCAGCAGTTGCCCGCCGTTGCGCGTGTTCTCGGCCATGTCTCTCTATCTCCCTTGTCATTTTGCGACAGGCTGACCCGGCGGGCAGGGGAAAGACAAGCCCCATTCCTGTCGATTGCGCGCCGCGCTTGCCGGGGCCGCGTGCGGCGGGCATAACCCGGCTCACACCCGCCGACAGGAGCCGCCCATGACCCGCCCCGACCTTGGCCCCACCTCCGGCCCCCGCCTTGCCGCCCGCGCCGTGATCGTCGAGGACGGGCGGCTGTTGCTTGTCAATGCGGTCGCGGATCCGGACAGCACGCTCTGGTGCGCGCCGGGGGGCGGGGTCGAGACGGGCGCATCGCTGCCCGACACTCTCCTCCGCGAGGTGCTCGAGGAAACCGGGTTGACCATCGAGGTGGGCGCGCCCTGCCTCGTCAACGAGTTTCACGCCCCCGAGCGGGGCTTTCATCAGGTCGAGGTGTTCTTTCGCTGTCAGGTCATGGCAGGGGCGCTGGATGCGGGCTGGCGCGATCCCGAAGGCATCGTGACCCGCCGCCGCTGGGTTCTGCGCGAGGACATGGCGGCACTGCGCATCAAACCCGACAGCCTCGGGCGTGTCGCCTTCGACGGCGGATTTTCCTATGATCCGCTGGAGCGCCTGATCATCTGCTGAACCGGCAGCACCGAGATCGCCACGCCGCCCAGCACCAGCGCGCTGGCCATCACGAATTGCAGGCTCAGCATTTCACCCAGAAAGATCATCCCGCCCGCCATTGCGATCACCGGCACGGTAAGCTGCGCGACCGCCGCGACCGACGAGGCCAGCCCCGGCAGAACGTGGTACCACAGCGCATAGCCCAGGCCCGAGGTCACGGCCCCCGACAGGATCGCGAGCATGACCCCTTGCATGCCGATCACCGTACCGCCCGCGCCGGCCGGCAGGGCGAGGCCGATCAGCACCCCGAGAGGGGCCGCGATGATGAAATTCGCCGCCGTGCCCTGAAGCGCATCGGTGCTGCGCCGTCCGGCCAGCGAATAGACGCCCCAGCCGATGCCGGCCGCCGCCATGAAGAGGCCATGCAACACGCTGACCTGCAGCCCGGCCCCGGGCCAGAGCAGCCAGACCAGCCCGCCAAAGGCCACCGTGGCCCCGATCCAGCGGCGCTGTGGCACGGGCTCGCGCGCGATCAGGCTGCCGGCGAACATGGTGATCTGTACCACGCCAAACAGGATCAGCGCGCCAATCCCGGCATCGAGCACGTCATATGCGGCCGAAAACCCGTAGATGTAAAGCAGCAGCGACAGCACCCCTGCCACCCGCGCGGGACCGCGCAATTGCAGGCCGCCGCGCAAAAGAGCGCAAAGCGCACCCAGCATCACCGCGCCCGCAATCAGCCGGATGGTGCCGAAACTGGCCGCGTCGATCCCGCCGTCCGCGAGTGCCATGCGGTTGAGCACCGAATTGGCGGCAAAGGCGATCATCGTGAGGGCGGTCAGAAGAAAAAGGCGCATGGGTTGCGCATAGCGCAAACCGCCGAGCGGGTACAGTCACGCAAGGGTGCGCGGGGCAGGGCGCTTGGCGCGCGTAGAGGCGGCGCGCCGCGCCCAGATCCCGCGCACGCGCCTTTGGTCAATGCCTGCGCCGGCCACGCAGGCCACGCTGCTACACCAGCGCAAAGATCCGGGCCGGGCCGCCCGTGCCGCCGCGATGTTTGGGCGCGCCGACCACCACGGTGGCGCCGGCTGCCGGCACCCGGTCAAGATTCGCCATGCATTCGATCCCGAAACGCCCCGTCGGCAGCCAGGCGTAATGCGTGGCGAAATCCGCCGACGCCCCGTGATCGAGCGACAGCGTATCGCTGGCGATGGAGCGCGCGCCGGTCTCCTCGATCAGCATCTGCGCGGCCTCGACGTGAAATCCGGGATAATGCTGCGCCTCGCCATCAAAGCCGCGGAACGCGTCCGACCCGGTCTTGGCCCCCCAGCCGGAATAAAGCGCCACGCAGGCGCCATCGGGGATCGGGCCATGCGCATTCATCCACGCCCGCAGATCGTCCGGCGTGAGCCGCGTGTCGGCATCCTCGGCGGCCCGCGCGGCGATATCCACCACGCAAAGTGGCGCGACCAGATCGCCCACCGGGATCTCGTCGACCGAGGCGCCATCGGCCGAGAAATGCAGCGGCGCATCGACATGCGTGCCGGTATGCTCGTTCACCGTCAGATTCAGAAGGTTCAACCCGTGCTCGGCGAAATTGAACTCCTGCTCGGTCGAGATCCCCGGCTCGCCGAAATAGGTCGGGAAATCGGGGCCATAAGCATGGGTCAGATCCTCGACCCGCCCGTGGCCCTGCGCCAGGGCATGCGGCGCGCCTGCGGGCGACAGCGCGACGGCCGCGCCGGCCCCGGCAGCGGTGGTGAAAAACGCACGGCGCGACAGCATCCTGTCCTTGACCGCGTTGATGATGCAGGCGTCACACATGGGGTCTCTCCTGGGTTGGTCCGCCGCAGGGGGCGGTGGCGATCACTGCCCGAACGATTTGATTGCAGCGAAATCCATCGTACCGATCAGGTCAAGTACGCTCTGCACGTCGTCGCCGGAGGCCTTGAGCAGAATGTTGTTGCCGACCAGGCCGGTGATTTCGCGATCCTGAACCATGAATTTCTCGCGGCCGATGCGCTCCACCTTGGCGCCGTACATCGCCGCGTTCGCGATCATGCCCGACATCGCGCCGACCATCGGGTTGTCGGCCATCATCATGATGCTGATCGACTGGCCGTGGCCGGAATACTCGGCATTGGAGCCGGTGCCTCCGCCCATCATCCCGAGCGCCGCGGTGTTTTCGGAGGTGATCTCGCGCGTCCAGCCCTCGGGGGCCTCGGGCAACAGGGCGGCCAGCGCGTCGGACTTGAGCGCGAGCAGGAGCTGGCGGGCATACTCCAGCTCTTCCAGTGCATAGGAGGTGTCACCGGACTGGTACGCGTCGAGGGCGCCTTGCAGGGTGTCGGTCACCTCGTCGGCAGTGGCTGGAAGGGTGGCAAGCCCGATCGCGCAAAGCGCCGGAATGAAAGCTTTCATCTCAAACCTCTATCAACAGAATACGATATCACCGGGCCGCGCCGTGACGGCCTTCCCCGATGACCTCTGGAGTTTACCCGCAGCGGCGTGTATTGCAAGCTTGCAGGTAAAACCGGGGGCCGCGTCATGCTGGCATTGTTTCGATTGCTTTTCTTCGGGCTGATCTTTCTGACGGTGGTCTATTTCGGGTTGTCGTGGTACCTGCGTGCCGAGCACCGGCGCCGGATGGAGCGCGACTGGGAAGCCACCGGACGCCCCGGAACGCGCGAGGCTTATGTCGAGGCCGGTATGGAGCAGTACAATAAGTCCCTGAGGCGGCGACTGCTCTTGTTGGTTTACATCATTCCCATGTCGACGGTGATCGTCATTGTCTATGTCACCAATTATACCTGAAGGGGGTTTGCATGTTCTACGTCAAATGGGGGTTCTGGGGGATCTTCTGGACCGTGCTGGTGGCGTTCCTGCACTATACGCTGCCCGACCATGACATCGTGCGGGTCAACGACACCTACGAGCGGCGGATCGAGCCCGGCGATAACGCGCTGTTCTGGTCGAATGCCGACACCGGCGACAACACGCGGTCGACGGGGCGCGATGTGTTCTTCATTCAGGCCTTCCGCAACGATGACAAGCCGATGATCTACCGCAACGAGGATACCGGTTGGGGCTGGCCGCCTTATTTCAAGTTCGATGCCTCGAACCTGCAGGCACAGGCATCCGACGCCGTGTCGAGTGGAAGCGATGGCAACGCGCGATGGGTCAAGATACTGCATTACGGCTGGCGCAACGAGTTCCTGTCGATCTATCCCAACGCCGTCTCCGTCACGCCGGTCGAGGGGCCGGATGTTCGCATCATCCCGTGGATCAAGATCGTGATACTGGCGCTGCTGGGCGGACTGTTCTGGGCGATCCGCGCGCGCTGGAAGAAATTCTGGCAACGCCGCGAGGAATGGGCCGCCGATGAGTGGAACGACGGCACCGCCTGAGGCCGCGTCTCGCAAAGCCGTGATCCGGTCGCCGCAGCGATCGCGGCTAGCCGGGTCCGGTCACTCAAGGAGGCGCGGCCGTGGCAACGGACATGACCTGCCCCAAGGGCTTTCCACGCAGGACAGGCTGAACCCGACCGCGCGGCTGATCCTTCGGCTCGGGCTGGGCTGGTTCACCTTTCTCTGGGCCGCGCACAGATCGCGCTCTGCATCCTCGCGGCACTCGGGGGCTGCGCTATTTGTCCTATGGCAGCCTGATCGTGATGCGTGTCTTCACCGTGAGCCGCCGCCGGGAGGGCTTTCTCGACCCTTTCGTGGTCAACGACAGCGGCTTTCGGATCAATCGCAACCAGGTGATCGATCTGGCGTTGCTGGCGGCGTTCATCGTGCTGGTGGATGTAGGTTCCCTGACCTGACACCGGATCGCGGGGGCGGCTTTTATCGCGTGGGAGCCTGCGAGGCGGGTGGAATGGCTTTGGCCTGAAGGGGCCGTTCGACAAAGCAGCGCCATCGCCTGTCATCGCCGTTGAGCCATGCGTCGAACGGCGCGGTGGTGATCAGCGTAGAGATCAGGTTCTCGGGCGCTTTCGCCATCTCGACGCCGGCCTGCACCTTGCCCTTGCCCTGTTCGGCAAGGTCGTCCGCGCGCCCGCCCCCGAACTGCGCCTCGTTGAACGCCGCGTTCAGCACGGTGGGCGAGTTGCGCGGCCCGCGCTGCCAGGCACGGCCGATCGCGGTTTCCATGTTGTCATCGCCGCAGGTGGCGAGGTTGTGGCACGAAATGCACGAGAACACCCCTGAAGCCGACATGCGCGGATCGAAGAACAGCGCCTTGCCGGCGCCGATCTTTTCGTCGGTGCTCGCTTTGTCGCGCAGCGCGGGGGATGGTCTAGGGCAGCGGTGCGAACATGTCTTGCGCTCGCGCGCGCACGCCCTGTGCTGCGGCGGCCTGACCGAGGGCGAGCAGCGATGCGCCCGACAGGATGACTTGTGTGAAATGGATCATAAAAAATTTCCTTTTGACATCGAACCGGCGGCAAACGTGACAGGTGCTCACATCCCGGATCAAGACTGGCCCGACACGGGGCCGACCCGCGGCCTTGCTCCATCGCGATCTGCGGAAAATTTCACCCCATCTGACGCAGCGGAACGCCGCGCCGCTGGACGGTTGAAGATCGCGTGTCGGCGGGACTGCGCCATATCAGCCGCAGTCGATCGCATTGGGGGCTCAGGGTGCTTGAATTCGAGGCGCAGGTGGGTTTATGGCGCGACAGACCCGTGCAGCACCGTACCGCCATTCCCATCCTCAATCCAGTCGAGGCTCAAAATGCATTTGCCCAATCTCGCCCCCGTTCCCGAGCTTTATGTCTCGTACGAAAGCGCCCAGAAACTGAAAGTCGAGGCCGGCGATCTGAGCAGCTGGGATCTCAGCCGGCGGCAGGTCTGCGATCTGGAGCTGTTGATGAATGGCGGGTTCAACCCGCTCAAGGGTTTCATGACCGAGGCCGACTATACCAGCGTCGTCGACACGCTGCGCCTGTCGGATGGCACGCTCTGGCCGATGCCCATCACGCTCGACGTGAGCCAGGCCTTTGCCGACAGTGTCGAGATCGGGCAGGACATCGCCCTGCGCGACCAGGAGGGCGTGATCCTCGGGACCATGACGGTCACCGACCGCTGGACGCCCGACAAGGCCAAGGAGGCCGCACAGGTCTTTGGCGCCGATGACGTGGCCCATCCGGCGGTGAACTATCTGCATCACACCGCCGGGCAGGTCTATCTGGGCGGGCCGGTTACCGGCATCCAGCAGCCGGTGCATTACGATTTCCGCGGCCGCCGCGACACGCCCAACGAGCTGCGCGCGCTCTTCCGCAAGCTGGGCTGGCGGCGCGTCGTGGCGTTCCAGACGCGCAACCCGCTGCACCGCGCGCATCAGGAACTGACCTTTCGCGCCGCCAAGGAGGCACAGGCCAACCTGCTGATCCACCCCGTTGTGGGTATGACCAAGCCGGGCGATGTCGATCATTTCACCCGCGTGCGCTGCTACGAGGCGGTGCTCGACAAGTATCCGGCCTCGACCACCACCATGAGCCTGCTGAACCTCGCGATGCGCATGGCCGGCCCGCGCGAGGCCGTCTGGCACGGCATCATCCGGCGCAACCATGGCTGCACGCATTTCATCGTCGGGCGCGATCACGCCGGCCCCGGCAAGAATTCGCAGGGCGAGGATTTCTACGGGCCTTACGAGGCGCAGGACCTGTTCCGCAGCTTTCAGGACGAGATCGGCATCGAGATGGTCGATTTCAAGCACATGGTGTACGTGCAGGAACGCGCGCAATACGAGGCCGTGGACGAGATCGAGGATCGCGACAATGTCACCATCCTCAACATCTCAGGCACCGAACTGCGTCGCCGTCTGCAGGAAGGGCTCGAGATCCCCGACTGGTTTTCGTTCCCCGAGGTCGTGTCCGAGCTGCGGCGCACCCGGCCGCCGCGCGCCAACCAGGGCTTCACGGTGTTCTTCACCGGGCTTTCAGGGTCCGGCAAATCGACCATCGCCAACGCGCTGATGGTCAAGCTGATGGAAATGGGCGGACGCCCCGTGACGCTTCTGGACGGCGACCTGGTGCGCAAGAACCTCTCGTCGGAGCTGGGCTTTTCCAAGGAGCATCGCGATCTCAACATCCGCCGCATCGGCTATGTCGCCAGCGAGATCAGCAAGAATGGCGGCATCGCCATCTGCGCGCCGATCGCGCCCTATGCCGCCACACGGCGTGCTGTCCGTGAAGAGATCGAATCCTACGGCGCCTTTGTCGAGGTGCATGTGGCGACCAGCCTCGAGGAATGCGAACGCCGCGACCGCAAGGGGCTCTACAAGCTGGCGCGCGAGGGCAAGATCAAGGAATTCACCGGCATCTCGGACCCTTACGACGAGCCCGAAACCCCCGAAATCCGCGTCGAGACAGAGAATGTCGATGTCGATAACTGCGCGCATCAGGTGATCCTGAAGCTCGAATCAATGGGGCTCATCGCGGGCTGATCCGAACCGGGCGCGCCGCAGGTCCGACCTGCGGCGCGGCCGTCTGCCCCCTTCGCCTGTGGCGGGGAGAGCATGGCGTTGGCCAGCATCGTTTTTGACGGCCAAGATCCGTCCGGCCCCGGCCGCGTATCGCGGGCCGTGACTGTTTCATGGCCATCCGGCCAGCGCCGACCGTGTATCTCTACCTCGCGGGTTTTCATTGCTTTACAGGAGCATCCCGACCCGACATCCTGCAGTTGACGTGGCGTAATGGCCCGCAGGAGCAATACATGGACATCCCCGAGCCACAGAGAAAACGGTATCTGCGCGCATGCCCGTTATTCGAGGGTCTGGACGAAGACGTGGTCTCGCGCGTTGCGGTCCGGGCCAAGGGCGTTTTGCTGGCGCGTGGCAAGGTGCTTTTCCGGCAGGGCGATCCGTCGAACGGGCTTTACGTGCTGTGCTCGGGGCTGGTGACGGTCAGTATCACCGATGCCGACGGACATGCCCTGACGCTGTCGGTGCCCGAACACGGCGCGCCTCTGGGCGAGATGGCCATTGTCGGCCCCGATCCGAGATCGGCCACGATCACCGCGCTGGAAGATACCAGCCTGCTGCATCTCGAAACCGCAACGATCGTGGCCTTGCTGGCCGAAGAACCCGCGCTTGCCGCGCATCTGATCCGGTTTCTGTCGCACCGGCTGCGGCAGGCCAACGAGGCGCTGCAGGAGTTCGCCTTCGAGAACCTGCAGCACCGGCTGCTGCAAAAGCTCGCCGAACTCGGGCTGCGGCATGGATCCCTGCAGGGCGAAACCCTCGTGCTCGGGAGAAAGTTTTCCCAGACAGCCTTGGCCGAGATGCTTGGCGTCACCCGTGAAGCGGTGAACAAGCAGCTTAAATCCTTGCAGGATCAGGGAGATATCACGCTCCATAGCGGGATCATCCATATTCAGAGACCAGCGGATATTTTCAGGAATCTTCCCGATACGTGAACCCGTTCACAGCGGCACAGGGCGAAGTCTCGCAATGTGGGATCAGGCAGACGGGAACGACGCCCGGATGCCTCGGAACCAGACAAAGATCCTATGACCGCGACACGACACTGATCGGCACGTAACGAAACCTTCTCCGAGAAAGTACGTGTGGTCCCAGTGAACGCCCTGAAAAGGCGTGCGCGTGGACGGCAGGCGGATACGGCGCTCTGACTTCCGAACGGGATGCGGGGTTTGGTGCGACCGAACACCCGCCGCAGCCAGACAGGGAAGATCCATGAGCACGGCAGAAACATTCACGTTGGTACGTCTCCGGCCCACGATCCTGCGGGTGCCCACACTGTCAACCGCGCATATCGGTGTGATCTGCGCCTGGACGGCGGTGATCATCTACGCGTCGTCCAATTCCATCGTGTCGCTGCTGGTCTCGATCGGCGAGGCCGCGCCGGTGGAGGATGGTCGCAACGCCATCACCTACATGAACCTCCTGCTTCTGGGTTCGCTCATCTCCATCGTCCCGATCAGCCTGATGTTCCGCCGTGATCTGACCCGCGCGAATGTCGGCACGCTGACCGTCCGCGGCTGGGGCCTTCTGACGCTGTCCGCGCTGCTCTCCTCGGCCGTCACGCCGGGGCTTTTCTTTTATGCATTGGCTCATACGAGCGTGACCAACATCGTGCTGATCACCCGGATCGAGCCGCCGCTCTTTCTGCTCGCGGCGTGGATTTTCCTTGGCGAAAGCTTCAGTCGGCGCGCGCTGGCGGCGGGGCTGGTCGCCCTGTCTGGCGCGGTCGTGATGATCAGCCTGCGCGACGGCGGCGGGCTGAGCGCGCTTGGCAAGGGCGAGTGGGCCACGGTCGCGGCGACCCTCGCCTATATCGCCTCCACGCTGGTGACCCGCACGAGCCTGCGCGAAATCCCGATCGGCATTTTCTCGGTCGGACGCACGATCATGGGCTCGGCGATGTATTTCGCGCTGGTCTGCGTGATCGCCGGCCCTGACGCCTTTCGCGACATCTTCGCGCCGGTGCTGTGGTCGTGGATCTGGCTCTATGCCGGGCTCGTCATCGTGCTGGCCCAGGTCACTTGGAACATGGCGCTGAAACATGCCGGCTCGGACGTGCTGTCGCTGGCCACCTCGTTCTCGCCGCTGGCGGCCATCCTGATCGCCATGGCCCTGCTGGACGAGACGCCAGGGGCCGGGTTCGTGCCGGGCGCTGCGCTGATCATGCTTGCCATCTTCATGAGCCGCAAATCGGCTTTCGCAAAAGCCGGATGATCGCCGCGATGCCCGAGGCCCTGGACAGACGATACGGATTGGATCTGGAAGGCTTCTCATGGGCTGCTTGAAAGAGACAGTCTGAACTCTCTTTTTCGAGACACCAGAAGATCGGGAACGCCATCTCGCGCATTTAGCCCTTGATGCTGCGGAGCGCGAGAATTAACAACATGAAATATTATTTCAACATCTTGGCAGACTGGACACTTGCTGGCTCGCCGGAGGCGGAGCAACCTGTTGCTGCACCGCAAGCATCCCAGAA
>JAWLFT010000051.1:0-19816 GCA_041685435.1 Roseovarius sp. | reverse complement strand
TGCGCCGCCGAGGGCCTGGATCACATCCAGTTCCTGGCGCGCCTCGTCGAACTGGAAATGATTGACCGCGAACGGCGGATGATCGAGCGTCGCATCAAGCCTGCGAAGTTCCCGGCCGCCAAGAGCCTCGACAGTTTCGACTTCAAGGCGATCCCAAAACTCAACAAGATGCAGGTGCTGGAACTCGCGCGCTGCGAATGGATCGAGCGGCGTGAGAACACCATCGCCCTCGGGCCGAGCGGCACGGGCAAGACTCATGTTGCCCTCGGTCTCGGGTTGGCGGCCTGCCAAAAGGGGTTGGCTGTCCGCTTCATCACCGCCGCCGCGCTGGTCAATGAGTTGATGGAGGTCCGCGACGAGCGCCGTCTGCTGCGCCTGCAAAAACAGCTGGCCAGCGTCAAGCTGCTCATCATCGACGAGCTGGGCTTCGTGCCGCTCTCCAAGACCGGCGCCGAGCTGCTGTTCGAGCTGATCTGGCAGCGCTACGAGCGCGGGGCCACGCTGATCACCAGCAACCTGCCGTTCGACGAATGGACCGAAACCTTCGGCACCGAGCGCCTGACCGGAGCGCTCCTCGACCGGCTGACCCACCACGTCAACATTCTCGAGATGCACGGCGAGAGCTACCGCCTGGCGCAAAACCGCGCGCGCAAGTCCACCGATACCGCTTGAGCAACCCTCGCTGATTTGGCCCTGACGGGCCAAAGCGGCCAGTCAACCGCCAGCTATTTGGGGAGCGCGGCTGACTGGCCGCCGCCATTTTGCACCGTCGCGCTCAACCCAAAACTGGCCTGCTTCTGCGCCGCCCTGTGGCCGGATTTTACTCCGCCGTTGACACTCAGGCGGCGCACATTCCGGGACTCGTCGGAGCGGTTTGTGCCCCGACGGTCAACCGGCCGCAGCTAATACCAGACCCCCACCCGTCCTGTACGGAGACGCACCGGTCAGGTGTCGGCGAGGGCCGCCAGATCGTCGATCACCTTGCACCACAGCTCGGGCGGCTGACAGCCGGGGACAGCGTGCTCTGCGCCGATGATGAAGGTCGGCACCCCGGTGATCCCCATCTCGCGGAACTGCGCGTCCCGCGCGACGATATCCTCGCGATCGGCATCCGCGGCCAGCAGCCGCCGGATCACCGCGCCGTCCATCCCGAGCGTGTCGGCCACATCCGTCAGAACCTCGTGATCGCCGATATCGCGGTGCTCCTCGAAATAGGCGCGGAACAGCGCCATCGCCATGCGGTCCTGACATTTCTCGATCCCGGCCCAGTGCAAGAGCCTGTGCGCATCAAGCGTGTTTGGCGTGCGCTCGATCGCCGCAAAATCGATCTGCAGCCCCGCTGCCTTGGCCCGTTCCAGCACTGGCGCATAGGCATGGGCCGCGGCCTCCTTGCTGCCGAACTTGGCCTCCAGATAGGCCTGCCGGTCCATGCCTTCGGCGGGCATCTCGGGGTTGAGCTGGAACGGGTGCCATTCGATCTCGAACGGATGGTCTGGGCGTTGATCGAGCGCCTGATCCAGAAGGGTCTTGCCGATATAGCACCAAGGGCAGATCGGGTCGGAGATGATGTCAAGCTTGACCATGATGGTCCTCGTAGATCGGCCGCAACGCGCGGCGCAGGAGTTTACCGTTCGCCCCGGTGGGCAGCGCATCCAGATGGATGAAGCCGCGCGGAGCCTTGTAGGCCGCAAGCCGCTCGCGCGCGAACGCGTCCAGCTCTGCGGGATGAATCGTCTCGGGGCCGGTATAGAAGGCCATGATCACGCGCGCATCCTCTTTCACCTCGATATCGGTGACCGCGACCGCAGTGATGGCGGGATGCGCGGCGAGCGCGGCCTCGACCTCGATCGGCGAAACGCGATAACCGCCCGCGTTCATCATGTCATCCGCCCGCCCCAGATACGTGATCTGGCCGTCGGCGTCCATGACGCCCTGATCGCCCGTGAGAAACCAGTCGCCGGCGAATTTCTTGGCCGTCGCCTCGGGCGCGCCGAGATAGCCCAGCATCAGCCCCGGATCGGAGGCATGAACTGCGATGGTGCCTTCTTCGCCCGTCCCAACTGCGGCGTCCGCGCCGATGATTGCGACGCGCCGCCCGGTCTGCGGGCGCCCCAACGTGCCGGGGGCGGCGGGACGGGCGGGGCTGCCCGAGATGAAGGTCGAACATTCCGAAAGCCCGTACGCCTCATGGATCGGCGTGCCGGTGGCATCCTGCCAGTGCTGGCGCAACGTCTCCGACAGCTTTTCGCCCGCTGCCAGACCGTGGCGCAGGCGCGGCAGGGACAGCTTCGTGTCATGCTTCAGCATCTTGCGATAAACGCCCGGAGCTGCTGCGAAAATTGTCGCATCGTGGCGCTTCAGAAGCAGCGGGATCTGCGCGGGTGTCACCTTGGGCGCGGGGATAAGCGCGGTCGCGCCCATGGTCCAGGGATCCATCAGCCCGGTGCCGAGCGTGAAGGTCCAGTTGAATGCGCCGGCGTGACATAGCCGGTCCTCGGGGTGCAGGCCGTACCAGTCTTGATGCATCATCCGCCGCGCCCAGATCGCCCGATGCGCGTGGCACACAGCGCGGGGAATGCCGGAGGTGCCCGAGGTGTAGATGACATAGGCCATGCGGTCGGGATCGCCCATGTGCCAGTCCGCGGCGGGCAGATCGCGCATCGCTTGCAGCGCGGGCGCATCGAGGATCGGGATGTCCGTCTCGGGGCAGGCGATGTCGTCGGCCCGCAGGATGAGGCGCGGCTCCGTCGTGGTGATGATCCCGGTCACCTCTGGCGCGGTCAGCTGGCTTGAGGTCGGGATCGGCACCAGCCCCACGGCGATCGCCCCGAGATAGGCGATCGGGAATTCCACCGTGTTGCCAAGCCGCATCAGCACCCGGTCGCCGGGCTGCAACCCTTCGCGCAAAAGCCCCGTTCCGGTGCCAAGGATCGCCGAGCGCAGGCGCCCGTAGCTCCAGCGCTCGGCGCCCGAAAGGCGCAGGACCGCGAGCGCGATCTTGTCGGGCTGTGCCTCGGTGCATCCCATGACATGGGCGGCGAGGTTGAAGGGCGCGGGGCAGGGGGGGCAGGACCCGTGATGATACTCGGCAAGCATGGCGCCCGACTAGGCGCGCGACGCGCGAGTTGCAAGTGGCGGTCGGCTTTCCTTGTGGCACAGGGTCTTGACCCTTGCATGCTTCTCGGCCCCTGCAACGGTTTTCGCCCGCGCCCGGAGCATCCGGCGCGGGTGCCCTGTTGACGGTCGAGAACTGCCGATGTCACCCCCTGTGGCGCGCTCAAGACGATTACCTCTGGGCTGGTACCTCTTGGGCTGGTGATCTCGCTTCGACAGCGATCCGAGCCGGCACGCGCGGAGCCTGTCACCGGAGGCCGTCGGTCGAGCGCCGTCGCGATGCACCGCCGCGACAGGGCCCCTCACGACGTGATGGTGCGGCAGGACGGGATCTCGCGTGGCCCCGAGCATGCGGTGGCCCTTTGCGCCACTGCGCGATAGCGCCGGTCGCCACGTGACCCGGCCTTATTCCGCCGGGGCGTTCGGGGCCTCGCCCTCCGTCGTGCCGTTCGTGATGCTCTCCGGGGCGTCCTGCACAGCCGGGGTGTCGCCGCCTTCATCGTCCGCCGAGCCGAGTGCACCCAGCACGATCAGCCCGCCCAGCACGGCCACGATGATCAGAAGCGCGATCGAGCCGCTGGCGGACCCCGCGCCACTGTCATAGCCGTGGCGGCCATGACTGTTTCGATTGCGGTTGTCGCGGCGGTGGATGTCATCATGGGGGAAATGCATGGTGTCCTCCTTTCCTCCTGTCTTCAAGCCTAGACTGCGGACACACCGCTGACGCGGCCTTGCGGGAGCGCCGGTGCTTTCGGGCAATTTCATGCCATTTTCTGCAGGTGCAGTCGGCATGTTGCAGCCGGTTGCGGGCCCTGTCGCGCACCTGGCAGGGAATCGCCGAGCCGCGCGCCGCCACTAAGCACGGATACGGTGCGCGCTGCGCCGTGTGGAGGGTGCGGTCCAGAAATCGACGGGACTCAGAAGCGGCCCCCAAGCGTCGTGCTGTCCGGCACAGAGGTGAGATCGCGCGCACCGGTTCGAGCGAATTTTAGCTTTTAACCCTGATAACCATGACGTGTGGCGACACAACCTTAATCTGAGTAATCTAGCCTTCGATACGGGGTCATTCAGGTGAAAGCAGAATTGCAGATGTCACTTAGCGTACAGGATAATCGTCGCATGGCGGTGAGCGGGCGCACGGCGCTCGTGCATCAACTCGATCCGCAGCGCCCGGCGCATCGGGACGATCTGACGGACCTCGCCAACCGCCGTAGCCTGGCTGCGTACATGCGCTCGCCCATTGTGCGCGCGGACATGGCAAGATGTTCTCTAGGGGTCATGGTGATCGACATCGACAATCTGAAAGAGATCAATGCGCGCTTCGGCCATGGCGCGGGCGATGCCGCGATCTGTCATGTCGCCGACAGCCTGCGGGCGCAGTGCGGGACGGGGGATCTGGCGGGGCGGACCGGTGGGGACGAGTTCAACCTGATCTGCCGCGTGACCGATTGCGAGGCGCTGCATCATCGCGCGGAAGCGGTGCGCACGGCGCTTCACAGGCCGTTTCACTGGCAGGGCCACCCCCTTGATGTCGGTGTATGCATCGGGACCTGTCTCGCTCAGGGCGCGATTGATGATGGCGAGGATCTGATCCAGCACGCCGAGATCGCGCTTGGCGTCTCCAAGGCGCGTGGCCGGGGGCGTGTCGCGCATTACACCGAGGATATGGGCCGGGCGCAGCGGCTCCGGCAGGAACTGGCGCAAGATCTCGAAGAAGCGGTGCGCACCGATCAGTTCGAGGTGTACCTGCAGCCCCAGCTCAAGCTGGCAGATGACACGATTTGCGGCTGCGAGGCCCTGATAAGGTGGCGGCATCCGCGCCGAGATGTGCTCTGCCCGGGCGCCTTCATGGAGACGGCGGAGAGGATGGGCCTGATGGCCGACATCGATCATCTGTCGATGACCAAGGCGCTCGATGCGCTTCGGGATCTGCACTCTGCGGGGTTCGACCATCTCACCATGTCGATCAATGTCTCGGTCGCGATGCTTGCCGATCCGTTCTATCCCGATCTGCTTTATCGGGAGATGCGATCGCGCGGGCTGCGGCCCGAAACGGTCTGCGTCGAATTGCTGGAGACGACGATCCTCGACGGCTCGGGCCCCGATGTCGAGACCGCCATCCTGCGGCTCAAACGTCTTGGCATACGCATCGCGCTGGACGATTTTGGCACGGGATATGCAGGCATCGCGCATATGGCCAGCCTCGAGGTGGACGCGATCAAGCTCGACCGGTCGATGATCGCAAGGCTGGATCACGATCCGCGCAATCGCGTGATCGTGCGAGGCATCATCCGGCTGTGCCGCCAGTTGCAGATGGATGTCGTTGCCGAAGGGGTCGAGACGGCTGCGCAATTGGCGATGCTGCGCCGCGCCGGGTGTCCGGTGATCCAGGGTTTCGGCCTCGCCCATCCCATGCCGCTTGCTTCGATGCTGGACTGGCTGGGAAATGATCTTTCGGCAAGTTCCGGACGGCGACTTCCCACGCACGGCGATCTCGTGGGGGATTGAACACCACATCGGGTGAATGTACCCGATGCGGTGCATGGAAGGCGACAGATCCGGCGCGCCTGTCCTTGCGACACGTCCGGTCGCACGAAACGTTTCCCGGCGCAGTCGCTATCGCGTCATCGTCATCCGGTGTTCATGCGCCCGTCGCCTCACCGCGTTGCCGTATGAAGCTGCCGTTGCGCAGTTCCCGCACGGCCTGCCGCAATTCCTCTTGCGTGTTCATCACGATGGGGCCGTGCCATGCGACCGGCTCCTGCAGGGGGGCGCCGGACACCAGAAGAAACCGCACACCTTCATCGCCGGCCTGGACGGTCACCCTGTCGCCGGTCCCGAAGCGGATCAGCGTGCGGTCGCCGGAGAGGTCGCGCAGATGCACCTCCCGCCCCGCGATCTCCTTCTCCAGACGCACGCCGGTGGGCTGCGAGGCGTCGGCAAAGGCGCCGCGTCCGGCAAAGACATAGGCAAAGCTGCGTCGGTAGGTGTCCACGCGGAAGGTCTTTTTCACGCCCGGCGGCACCGAGATGTCCAGGTATTGCGGATCGGCGGCGATGCCGTCCACCGGGCCGCGCCGGCCCCAGAACGCGCCCACGATGATCCGCACGCGGGTGCCGTCATCATCGATGACCTCGGGGATGTCGGCGGCGGTTACATCCTGATAGCGCGGCGCCGTCATCTTCAGCGACGATGGCAGATTCGCCCAGAGTTGGAAGCCGTGCATCTGCCCGGCCGCATTGCCGCGCGGCATTTCCTGATGCAATATCCCGGATCCGGCGGTCATCCATTGCACATCGCCGGCCCCGAGCCTGCCGGTATTGCCAAGGCTGTCGCCATGCGCCACCTCGCCCTCCAGCACATAGGTGATCGTCTCGATGCCGCGATGTGGGTGCCACGGAAATCCCTTGGCATACCGAGCGGGGTCGTCGTTGCGGAAATCGTCAAGGAGCAGGAACGGGTCCAACTCTGATGGGTCGTGAAATCCGAAGGCGCGGTGCAGGTGGACGCCGGCCCCTTCCATCGTGGGCTTTGCGGGCCGGGCGTCTATGACGGGTCTGATCGACATGAGAACTCTCCTTCTTCGGCGCTACATAGCGATGGCGCCCCCGCGCGGGCAGAGGGTGATCCGTTCGCAGATGAAGATGCGCTGTGCGTTTTTGAGAACCCTCTCGCCAAAGGCCGGCAACCGGGATACATCCGCCACCCAAAGGGAGAGGCATCATGTCCGACGATGATATCCGGCTGGAACTTTCGGCCTCGGCGGGACGCCGGGCAATCGGTGTGGGCTCGGTGGCGCTTCTGGGGCTCATCATGCTCTATCTGGCGATCGTGCAGTCGCCGGGTCCGGGGTGGCGCCTGTTCATGGTGGCGTTCGCCGCGCTCGCGCTCTGGATGGCGCAGCGGATGTGGCATGCGACGGCGCATCGGCTGGAGCTGACCCCCGGGGGTCTGCGCAGCAGCGACGGGCGCGTGATCGCGCCGATGGAGGATGTCGTCGCGGTCGATCGCGGGGTGTTCGCCTTCAAGCCCTCGAACGGGTTCATGGTCAAGCTGTCGCGCAAGGGTCCGTTTGCATGGGAACCGGGGCTGTGGTGGCGGATCGGGCGGCGTGTTGGCGTTGGCGGCGTGACCCACCGCACCCCGGCAAAGGTAATGGCCGAAGTGCTGGAGATGCGCATCGCGCAGCGTCCGGAGACCTGAACCGGGCTGGCACCGTCACGCCACTGGCGGACGATTCCATTGAGTGGCACGGCACGGATGCCGTTGCAGCCATCCCGCGCACATGCGCCGCCCTATGTTCGCCTGATGTCGTCCGGTGAGGGGTGGACAAATCGCCCAGCACATTCGACCATGATGAAATCGGCAACGGGTATGGCGTCCGAGGACGCATGACAGGGAGGGTACCAGCATGACCGCAACGAAAGAGCCGGGATTTCGCGACAGTGTCGACCTGATGTTCAACCGCGCGGTGTCGTTGATGGAGCTGTCGCCGGGCCTCGAGGAAAAGATCCGGGTGTGCAACGCCACCTACACCGTCCGGTTCGGGGTACGGCTGCGCGGGCAGATCCATACCTTCACCGGCTATCGCAGCGTGCATTCCGAGCATCTGGAACCGGTCAAGGGCGGAATTCGCTATTCGCTGGCGGTGAATCAGGACGAGGTCGAGGCGCTTGCGGCGCTGATGACCTATAAATGCGCGCTGGTCGATGCGCCGTTCGGCGGCTCCAAGGGCGGGCTTTGCGTGGATCCGCGCAACTGGGAAGAGCATGAGATGGAGCTGATCACGCGGCGCTTCGCCTATGAGCTGATCAAGCGCGATCTCATCCATCCCGCGCAGAACGTGCCCGCCCCCGACATGGGCACCGGCGAGCGTGAGATGGCGTGGATCGCCGACCAGTACAAGCGCATGAACACCACCGATATCAACCACCGCGCCTGCGTGACAGGCAAGCCGATCCATGGCGGCGGCATCCAGGGCCGAACCGAGGCGACCGGGCGCGGGGTCCAGTTCGCCCTGCAGGAATTCTTCCGCCACCCCGAGGATATCGCGTCGGCGGGGCTGTCGGGCACGCTGGACGGCAAGCGGGTGATCGTGCAGGGGCTTGGCAATGTCGGGTATCATGCGGCCAAGTTCCTGTCCGAGGAGGATGGCTGCAAGATCACCGCGATCATCGAGCGGGACGGCGCCTTGATCGACGACAGCGGCCTCAATGTCGAGGCGGTGCATCACTGGATCGCGCGGCATGGCGGTGTTGATGGCTATCCCGACGGCGAGTTCATCCGCGACGGCGGCTTGGCGATGGAGCGGGACTGCGACATCCTCATCCCCGCCGCGCTGGAAGGCGTGATCAATCTCGACAATGCAGAGCGGATCGAGGCGCCGCTGATCATCGAGGCGGCGAACGGCCCCGTCACCGCAGGCGCCGACGAGATCCTGCGCCGGAAGGGGACGGTGATCATCCCCGACATGTATGCCAATGCGGGCGGCGTGACGGTGTCCTATTTCGAATGGGTCAAGAACCTCAGCCATATCCGCTTTGGCCGGCTGGGGCGGCGCCAGGAAGAGGCGCGCCACCAGTTGCTTGTGACAGAGCTGGAGCGTCTCAATCGCGGCATGGGCGATGCGTGGGAGATGTCGCCGGACTTCAAGCAGAAATACCTGCGCGGCGCGGATGAGTTGCAGCTCGTGCGCTCGGGTCTCGACGACACGATGCGCAGCGCCTATCAGGCGATGCGCGAGGTCTGGCACGGGCGCAAAGACGTGACCGATCTGCGCACCGCCGCCTATCTGGTGTCGATTGCCAAGGTCGCAGCCAGCTACCGCGCCATGGGTCTTTGATGGCCGGGAGGCGCATCGGGCCGGCGCGCCGCCGTTCCGCCCTCTGGACTTTGCATCGCAAGCGCCCGATATTCGGAGCATGAGCCTGCCACCCGGTTTCCTTGATGAGTTGCAAAGCCGCCTGTCGCTGTCGCAGGTGGTCGGTCGCAAGGTCATGTGGGACACCCGCAAGTCCAATCAGGCCAAGGGCGACATGTGGGCCCCGTGCCCGTTTCATCAGGAAAAGACCGCCTCCTTTCACGTCGATGACCGCAAGGGCTTCTATTACTGCTTTGGCTGCCATGCCAAGGGCGATGCCATTTCGTTTGTCCGAGAGACCGAGAATGTCGATTTTATCGAGGCGGTGAAGATCCTTGCCTCTGAGGCGGGCATGACCGTGCCCGAACGCGACCCGCAGGCGCAGGCCAAGGCGGACCGGCATACGCAACTGGTCGAGGTGATGGAACAGGCGGTCAGGTATTTCGGCCTGCAGTTGCGGGCTGGGGCCGGGGCTGCGGCGCGGGACTATCTGACCGGGCGCGGGCTTGATCCGGCGACGCAGGCGCGGTTCGATCTGGGGTTTGCCCCGGACGGCTGGCAGGGCCTCTGGGATCACCTGACCGGCAAGGGGGTGGCGCCCGAGATGGTCCATGCCTGCGGTCTGGCCAAGGAAAGCACGAGGGGCGGCAAGCCCTATGACACCTTCCGAAACCGGATCATGTTCCCGATCCGCGATGCGCGCGGGCGTTGCATCGCCTTTGGCGGGCGGGCGATGGACCCGGACGACAACGCCAAGTATCTGAATTCGCCCGAAACAGAGCTCTTCGACAAGTCCCGCACGCTGTACAATCACGGCCCCGCGCGCGAGGCCGCCGGCAAGGGCCAGCCGTTGATCGTGGCCGAGGGCTACATGGATGTGATCGCGCTTGTCGCGGCGGGGTTCGGTGCGGCGGTGGCGCCCCTGGGCACGGCGGTCACCGAGCATCAGTTGCAGCTTTTGTGGCGCATTACCGACGAGCCGGTGATCATGCTCGACGGAGACACCGCAGGGTTGCGCGCGGCCTACCGGGTGATCGATCTGGCGCTGCCGTTGCTGGAGGCCGGGAAAACCTTGCGCTATGCGCTGATGCCCGAGGGGCAGGATCCCGATGACGTGCTGCGCGCTGAAGGCGCGGGCGCGGTGCAGACACGGATCGACGATGCGCTGTCGTTGGTGCGGCTGTTGTGGCAGCGCGAGACCGAAGGTCATCGCTTTGACACGCCCGAACGCAAAGCGGCGCTGGAGCGGACTTGTCGCGAAAAGACCGATCTGATCCGCGATCCGGCGCTGCGGCATTACTACGAGCGCGAACTCAAGGATCTGCGCTGGCAGCTCTTCAACCCGCGCCGGTCGGGCAAGCCCGGCGCGGTGCGGACCCGTGGCGGCAAATGGGCCGTGCCGGAGCCTGCGCGCGCGACCACGAAATCCTCGCTTCTGGTGTCGGGGGGGCGTGATACGGAAACCCACCTGCGCGAGGCGGTGATCCTCGCCACGCTGGTATCCTGCCCCGAGGTGGTGGACCGGTTCGACAGCCAGATCGACCGGCTGGATTGCCACGATCGCGACCATGCCGCGCTGCGCGCGGTGATCCTGCGGCATGCCTCTGAGGGATCCGAGACATTACGTGCCCGGATCGATGCAGAGATAGGCCGCGCGCGGCTTGAAAAACTCATGTCGCTTCCCCACGTCACGTTGACGCCGCCAGTGCGTCACCCCGGTGATCCAGAGCTGGCGGCGCTGACCCTCAGAGAGGAGTTTGGCAAACTTCTGACGCAGCGTGGTGTTCAGGCCGAGATGAATGAAGCAAGCGCCGATATGGCCGGACATGCCGACGAAGCCATAACCTGGCGGTTGGGTCAGGCCGCGCAGGCACGCAACCGCGCCCTTTGCAGCCACGAAGACGATACCGCCGAATACGAGGTTGGGGAGAACGGCGCGCCGGTCAAGCGTGACGAGAAAGAGCAGTTTGCCAAGCTCTTGAGCAGGATCAACTATTCCAAACCGAGGCGCTAAGAACGCATTGGTGAGGTTTGTGCAGGAAAATCAGGGTAGACGGGTGTCCGAATCAGCTGTGTGCGCTATTGATTCGTTCAGCCGAATCGACGCTACTATCCGTAATCGAGGAGTCTTTAATGGCCGCCAAGGATACTGAAGACCGCAAGCCCAACGACGCCGAGATGGAGGGGTCGCTCGATATGAGCCAGGCGGCGGTCAAGAAAATGATCTCCGAGGCGCGCGAAAAGGGCTTCATCACATACGATCAGCTCAACGAGGTCCTGCCGCCCGATCAGGTCGGCAGCGAGCAGATCGAGGACGTGATGTCGATGCTGTCGGAGATGGGCATCAACATCATCGAGGCCGAGGATGCCGAGGAAGAGGAAAACAAGTCCACCGCCGTCGCCGAGGTGAACAAGCGCGGCGATGTCGCACTCGGTTCCGGCAAGGAGGAAAAGCTCGATCGCACCGACGATCCGGTGCGCATGTATCTGCGCGAGATGGGTTCTGTCGAACTGCTCAGCCGCGAGGGCGAGATCGCCATCGCCAAGCGGATCGAGGCCGGGCGCAACACGATGATCGCGGGCCTGTGCGAAAGCCCGCTGACCTTTCAGGCGATCACCATCTGGCGCGACGAGCTGCTGAGCGAGGACATCCTGCTGCGCGATGTGATCGATCTGGAGACCACCTTCGGCAACCAGACGCTGGAAGAGGGCGCAGAGCCTGTCGCGGAGCCGGCGAACGTTGCGCATCCCCCTGAAAAGGATAGTCAATCCAACGCCTCGCCGGATGTCGATGCCGATGGCAACCCGATCCAGCGCGACGAGGATGATGACGAGGACGAGCAGGTCAACATGAGCCTTGCCGCGATGGAGGCCGCGCTCAAGCCGCGCGTTCTGGAAACGCTCGACCGGATCGCCGAGGACTTCGTCAAGCTGTCGGAAATGCAGGACAGCCGGATTTCGGCCACGCTGAACGAGGATGGCTCCTTTTCGAAGGATCAAGAGGAAAAGTACCAGCAGCTGCGCTCGGAAATCGTGGTGCTGGTTAACGAGTTGCATCTGCACAACAACCGCATCGAGGCGCTGATCGACCAGCTTTACGGCATCAACCGCCGGATCATGCAGATTGACACGGCGATGGTGAAACTGGCCGATCAGGCGCGGATCAACCGCCGCGAATTCATCGAGGAATATCGCGGGCGCGAGCTTGATCCCAACTGGGTCGAGGACATGGCGAAAAAGCCGGGCCGCGGCTGGCAGATGCTGATGGAGCGCAGCCCCGAAAAGGTCGCCGAGCTGCGCGCCGACATGGCGCAGGTCGGGCAGTATGTCGGCCTCGACATCTCGGAGTTCCGCCGCATCGTCGGGCAGGTCCAGAAGGGCGAGAAAGAGGCGCGTCAGGCCAAGAAGGAAATGGTCGAGGCCAACCTGCGGCTGGTCATCTCGATTGCCAAAAAATACACGAACCGTGGCCTGCAATTCCTTGATCTAATTCAGGAAGGCAATATCGGCCTGATGAAGGCCGTGGACAAGTTCGAGTATCGCCGGGGCTACAAGTTCAGCACCTATGCGACATGGTGGATCCGGCAGGCGATCACCCGCAGCATCGCCGATCAGGCGCGCACGATCCGCATTCCGGTGCACATGATCGAGACGATCAACAAGCTGGTGCGGACCGGGCGTCAGATGCTGCACGAGATCGGGCGGGAACCGACGCCGGAAGAGCTGGCCGAAAAGCTGCAGATGCCGCTGGAAAAGGTCCGCAAGGTGATGAAGATCGCCAAGGAGCCGATCAGCCTCGAGACGCCCATCGGCGACGAGGAGGACAGCCAGCTTGGCGATTTCATCGAGGACAAGAACGTCATCCTGCCGCTGGATTCGGCCATTCAGGACAACCTGAAGGAAACCACGACGCGGGTTCTGTCCTCGCTGACCCCGCGCGAGGAACGCGTGCTGCGGATGCGCTTCGGCATCGGGATGAACACCGACCACACGCTCGAAGAGGTCGGGCAGCAGTTCTCGGTGACCCGCGAGCGTATCCGCCAGATCGAGGCCAAGGCCTTGAGAAAGCTGAAACATCCCAGCCGAAGCCGCAAGCTGCGCAGCTTCCTCGACCAGTAGGGGCACGCCATGTCGATCCTGTCACGCCTGTTCGGTGGCGGCGCCAAACCGCAAGCGCGCGCGGAGGTTGCCGAGACCTACAAGGACTTTCGCATCACCGCTGCCCCCCAAACCGCCGAGGGCGGGTATCGCGTGGGTGCCCGGATCGAGAAGGAGATCGACGGCGAGGTGAAGGTCCACGACCTGATGCGCGCCGACACGGTGGGCAGCCTCGAGGAGGCCGAGACGTTCTCGATCCGCAAGGCGAAACAGGTGATCGACGAGCAGGGCGACGCGCTGTTCAAGTGACGGCCGCCGAGGTGTCCTGCGTACGCAATGTACGGTTTGTACGCGGAAAACGTACGCAGTCCGGGACGGTGCCACGGGCGCGCAGAGCAGCGTGCGGCGCGGTAACTTCGGGACAAGCGGGGCATCCTCTCGAGGTCAGGCCGCAACGTGAGCCGCGGAAACCTTCAGAATGTGTTACCGCTGCGGGCGTGGCCTCGCAGATGATCCGATGTGACCAGAGCGCACGGTGGATATGGTGGATCTGGCATGAACGGGTCAGCCGCAGCGAGGGCACACACGGCGCGCCCCGCTTTGGACGCAGAAGCGCACACCTCCGTGATGCGCGTCCCGGTCCTACCGTCAATTGTCAGATCGAGGGACTGGTCCGGGGACTTTCGGGGCCCAGGGTCAGTGCCTTGGTTGATGGTGGCGACTGACGCGAGCATCTGGGTGGGTCGATGGTGGATGCCGCATCGAGCCTGAAAAAAAGAGGGCGCTCAGAAGAGCGCCCTCGAGAATTTTTTGAAACCCCAATACTCACTTACCGAACAGAGCCTGCTGACCTGACCATAGGTCTAGTCAGCACAACTACCTATAAGGCTAGGACAATCGTATTCAAAATCTTTTTTTGTTCATTGGTACGTTTTTTTGATTGACATGATCTCGCTTTGCACCGCGAGCGTGCACGCGGTGTGATATTTGCTCCCTAAGATGGTAAAACCCGACGATGTCCGGGTCAGATCCTTGTCAGGTCATTTCAGGATGGAGCGTCCGGCGAAGCGGGCGGTGTTGCCCAGCATCTCCTCTATTCGGATGAGCTGGTTGTATTTCGCCAGCCGGTCGGAGCGGGCGAGGCTGCCGGTCTTGATCTGCCCGCAATTGGTGGCCACGGCGAGATCGGCGATCGTGGCGTCCTCGGTCTCGCCCGAGCGGTGCGACATCACGTTGGTCATCCCGGCGCGGTGCGCCATCTCGACCGCCTGCAGCGTTTCGGTCAGGGTGCCGATCTGGTTGACCTTGACCAGCATGGAATTGGCCGCGCCGCGCTCGATCCCCATGGCGAGGCGCTCGGGGTTGGTGACAAAAAGATCGTCGCCGACAAGCTGCACGCGGTCGCCGATGGCGCGGGTCAGGGCGGTCCAGCCGTCCCAGTCATCCTCGGAACAGCCATCCTCGATCGAGACGATCGGGTAGTCGTTCACCAGCGCCGCGAGATAAGCGACGTTTTCATCGGGCGTCAGGGTCTTGCCCTCGCCGGCAAAGACATAGGCGCCGTCCATGAAATATTCCGTGGCCGCGCAGTCGAGCGCGAGACAGATATCGGTGCCCGGTGTGTATCCGGCCTTTTCCACGGATTTCAGAATGAAATCAAGCGCGTCACGGGTGGAGCTGAGGTTGGGCGCAAAGCCGCCCTCGTCGCCCACGCCGGTGGCGAGGCCGGCCGCCGTCAGTTCCTTTTTCAGCGTGTGGAACACCTCGGCCCCCATGCGGACCGCGTCGCCGATGGTGTCCGCCGAGACCGGCATGATCATGAATTCCTGCACGTCGATCGGGTTGTCGGCATGTTCGCCGCCATTGATGATGTTCATCATCGGCACGGGCAGCGTGCGCGCCGAGGTGCCGCCGACGTAGCGATAGAGCGGCTGGCCGGTGAAATCGGCCGCGGCACGGGCCGCCGCGAGGCTGACCCCGAGGATCGCGTTGGCGCCGAGGCGGGCCTTGTTGGGGGTACCGTCAAGCTCGATCATGCCGAGATCGAGCGCCACCTGTTCGGTGGCGTCCATGCCCAGCAATGCCTGCGCGATCTCGCCATTGACCGACGCGCAGGCCTCCAGCACGCCCTTGCCCATGTAACGGCCCGGGTCGCCGTCGCGCCGTTCCACGGCCTCATGCGCGCCGGTCGAGGCGCCCGAGGGCACGGCGGCGCGCCCCATTGTGCCGTCCTCGAGGGTCACGTCCACCTCGACCGTCGGATTGCCCCGGCTGTCGAGGATTTCGCGGGCGTGGATGTCGATGATGCTGCTCATGTGTCTGGACCCTCTTGATGCGCTTATGTCGGGGATCGGCATAGCAAGATTTGGCGGTGATGCAAACGCGGGCCTTGGTCCGGTCTGCGCCGGCTGATGCAGGTCGCGCGGCGGCCTGCGGCCCTGGCTCCGCGCGGGGCAGAGCCTCGACCGTCACATCAAGGCCATGACCGGCCCCGCGCCTCACCTCTCGGGTGGCGGAGACCGGTCGTCTTTCAGCACGCGGTCGGCCTTCTTGCGCACCAGCACCGTGCGCAGGTCGTGCATGGCCAGCAGCAGGGCATCCGTCACCCGATCGAGATCGGCGTCGCTGGCACGGGACTGCGCCCATTGGGTCGTGGTGTTGATGTGGTCCACGGTGCGCAGGATGTCGTCGATGTCGCGCCGCGCGAGGAGGTCCTGCCGCGCCTCCATCCAGTCGGTGATAGCAGAGATGTCGGCCTCCGACAGCGCGCGATCGCCATGCGGCTTGATCTCGCCCTTGCGGATATTGACCACCGCGATCTGGTCCATGTCGATGCGGCGCTGCCGGTTTTCGGTGTCGACGCGGAACACGATTGCGCCGTTGTCGCGCACCCTGAAATAATACTCCGGCAGTTCGTCCGCCATGTCAGCGCAGCGCCTTGCAGAAGCGCTGGATGCGGTGGCAGGCCTCGGTCAGGGCGGCGTCCGAGGTGGCGTAGCTGACGCGGAAATTCGGCGAGAGGCCAAAAGCCGCGCCGAACACCACCGCGACGCCGGCTTCCTCCAGCAACGCCGTCGCGAACGCCTCGTCGGTGTCGAGATGGGTGCCGCCGGCGCTTGTCCGCCCGATCAGGCCGGTGATCGACGGGTAGACGTAGAAGGCGCCATCGGGGACCGGGCAGGTCACGCCGGGGATGGCGTCGAGCATCCCGACCACCAGATCGCGGCGGCGCTTGAACACCGCGTTGTTGGCGGTGATGAAATCATGCGGGCCGTTCAGCGCCTCGACCGCCGCCCACTGGCTGATGGTGCAGGGGTTCGAGGTCGACTGGCTCTGGATCTTGCGCATGCCGCCGATCAGCTCTTCGGGGCCGGCGGCAAAGCCGATCCGCCAGCCGGTCATGCAATACGCCTTGGAGACGCCGTTGCAGGTCAGCGTGCGCGGATAAAGCGCCGGTTCGACCTCGGCGGGCGTGCAGAACTCGAACCCGTCATAGGCGAGATGTTCATACATGTCGTCGGTCAACACCCAGACATGGGGATGGCGCATCAGCACATCGGTCAGCGCGCGCAGCTCGTGGCGCGCATAGCCCGCGCCGGTGGGGTTGGAGGGCGAGTTGAAGACGAACCAGCGGGTCTGCGGCGTGATCGCCGCCTCGAGCGCTTCCGCCGTCAGCTTGAACCCGGTCTCGATCCCGGCGGGCACGATCACCGGCTCGCCACCGGCCAGCCGCACCATGTCGGGATAGCTGACCCAGTAGGGCGCCGGGATCACCACCTCGTCGCCCGGGTCGAGCGTGGCCATCAGCGCGTTGTAGAGGATCTGCTTGCCGCCCGAGGCGACGCTGACCTGCGCCGGCGCGTAGTCCAGCCCGTTGTCGCGGCGGAACTTGGCGCAGATCGCGTATTTCAATTCGGGGATGCCATCGACGGCGGTGTATTTCGTGTGGCCGGCCTTGATCGCGCTGATCCCGGCGGCCTTGATGTGATCGGGCGTGTCGAAATCCGGCTCGCCAGCGCCGAGCGCGATCACGTCGTGGCCTTGCGCGGTCATCTCCTGCGCGCGGGTCGTCACCGCGATGGTGGGCGAGGGTTTCACACGTGATAATGTCGCGGACAGGATCGACATCGACGTCTCCGGTTTGAATTCACCTGATCGATCCCATAAGGTACACCTGATGGGCGATCAAGGATGATCACCGGAAAGGGAAGAGATGACGACTCAGAACAACGAAAGCTGGTTCGATCCGGATGCAACCACCTTTGGCGACCGTGTCGCCGGCGCGCGCCAGCATGCCAACATGTCACAGGCCGATCTGGCCAAGCGGCTGGGGGTCAAGCTCAAGACGCTGCGCGCGTGGGAAGATGACCAGTCGGAGCCGCGCGCCAACAAGCTGTCGATGATGGCGGGGCTTCTGAATGTGTCGCTGCTGTGGCTTCTGTCGGGCGAGGGCGATGGCCCCGACAGCCCCACGATGGGCGAGTTGTCGCCCGATATCAGCGAGATGCTGACGGAGATTCGCGATATCCGCGCGCAGATGGCGCTGTCCACCGATCGTCTGGGGCGGCTGGAGAAAAGCCTGCGCGCCAAGCTGAGGGAAGAAGCCGTTGAGTGAGGAAACCCGCGACACGACGATCAGGCGGCTGTCGATGCGCTCGATGCGGCGGGGCATCAAGGAAATGGACGTGATCCTGAGCCGCTATGCCGCCCTGCGGCTGGCGGACATGGATGGCTCCGCCCTTGACGGATATGACGCGCTGCTGGAGGAGAACGATCAGGATCTCTACCAGTGGGTGACCGGGCAGGTGGACCCGCCGGCGCGGCATGCCGGGCTGGTCGCGGATATCGCACGCATCGCCCTGACACCCGAATAGATCGAATTTTACACGCTCCCGTCGGGGTTTAACCGATTATTGGGCTTTATCGTCCAAGGTCCGTTGCGAACACTATCGCACGGAGAGAATGATGAGTTTTCACAAGTCCCCCGCTTCGCCGGATGATGAGACCGCCTTCATCACCGGATATCTCGACGCGTTGTCGCTTGTCGAACGGTTGCACCGCCTGCTGCTCGACGTGATCAAGGACGAGTTCGAGCGGGTGGGGATCCTCGATATCAACGCGGTGCAGGCGCTGCTGCTGTTCAATATCGGCGATCACGAGGTCACCGCCGGTGAATTGAAGACGCGGGGATACTATCAGGGCAGCAATGTCAGCTACAATCTCAAGAAACTGGTTGAGACCGGGTACATGAACCACCAGCGCTGCGAGGTGGACCGCCGCGCGGTGCGCGTGCGGCTGACCCAGGAGGGGCGCGGCATCCGCGATGTGGTGGCGGCGCTGTTTGCCCGCCATGCCGAGGGGCTGGAATCGCATGGCGTGCTCGGCCCCGACGGGATCGACCAGATCACCCGCTCGCTGCGCCGGGTGGAGCGGTACTGGACCGACCAGATCCGCTACATCTACTGAGCGGGGCGCGCGCCGAGCCTGACATCGCTGATCTCGCGAAAGAGCTTGCGGGCCATGGCGCGCTCGAAATCCTCGAACCCCTCGGCCAGTTCCAGAAATGCCCCCGGCCCGCGCAGCACCTCGTCGCGGTAATGCCTCACCACCTCCGCGCTGCCGCCCAGCACCACGAGCCCGTTGACGGTGATGCCGTCGAACGGGAAATGCCGGTAGGCGAGCGCGGGGCCGAAGCCCTGATTGTTGATGCCGTCGCCCGACACGTCGATCACCCGCCGCGCGCAGTCCGGCGCGCGGGTCATCAGTCGCGCGCCAAACCCGAGCGCCGATCCCAGCGCCGTCGGGAAATCCGAGGTGACGCGGCGCATCCCGGCGATGATGGCTGCGGCGCGGCTGATATCCTCGGGGCTGCGCAGCGGCGTCCAGTCGAGATGCAGGTGCTGCTGGAACCGGCCCGACCATTCATAGACCCCGAGCACCACCTCGCCGCGGCCTGCAAGGATCGCGTGCCGGATATCGGGCGCGGCGAGCGCCGCCGCGAGCCCGTCGCGTTGCAGGGCGTACCCGCGCGCATCGACCGACGCGGACGCATCGAGCGCGAGCAGCAGCGCAAGCCGGCAGGCCGCATCGGCCGGGGCTGCGAACAGCCCCGACAGAAGCGCGGCCAGTCTTACCACGTACCGGTGTTTTTCATGCTTACCCATGGCTCCACCGGGGTGAGGGGCTCGCCCTCCTGCAACAGCTCCACCGAAATGTTGTCGGGGCTGCGCACGAAGGCCATCCGCCCGTCGCGCGGTGGCCGGTTGATCGTCACGCCATTGTCCATAAGATGCTGGCACATCTCGTGGATGTTCTCGACCGCATAGGCAAGATGCCCGAAATGCCGGCTGTCCGAGGGCAGGCCCTCGTCGCCGTCCCAGTTCCATGTCAGCTCGACCGGGCATTCCTCCTGACCCTCCGGGGCCATGAAGACGAGGGTGAAGCGCCCGGCCTCGTTATCCATCCGGCGGGTTTCCTTCAGACCCAGAAGGCCGAAGAAGTGCATGGTCTTGTCCAGATCCTCGACCCGGACCATCGTGTGCAGATACCTGATTTTCATGTGTCCTCCTGCGCAAACCGTCTCTGCAGGATAGATGCCTGCGGCGCAATGTCGAGGGCAAAGGAGGCGATCCCGGCATGGCGCAAGGCCGGGGCGCGTTATATGGTGAAGTCCGACTCATATCATTCCGAAAGGCTCCGCCATGCCCCTCAGCCCGGATCAACAGGCCGAAATCGACGCACAGC
>JAWLFT010000050.1:0-20022 GCA_041685435.1 Roseovarius sp. | reverse complement strand
TTCGGCGCGCAGCGCCATCAGCCCCGGCATCTCGGTCTCGGCGATGTCGATCTCCTTGCGCCCGTAGGCGGCCAGACCGATATCGCGAATGATGTAATCGGCGGGGTTGATCTTATCAGATTTGTTCATGTCGTTCGTCCTTTGATTGTTTCGATTGGGTCGCGCGTCATTCGGCGGCTTTTGTGACGCCGAACACGCCGGCCAGTTCCTGCGCCAGATCGGTCCTTTCCCAGGAGAACCCGCCATCCTCGGTCGCGGCGCGGCCGAAATGGCCATAAGCCGCCGTGCGCGCATAGATCGGGCGAAGCAGGTCCAGATGTTCGCGGATGCCGCGCGGGGTCAGGCGGACCATGTCGCGCAGGGTGGCCGCAAGCTTGTCCTCGTCCACGCGTCCGGTGCCGAGCGTGTCGACATAGACCGCGACAGGTTCCGGCACACCGATCGCGTAGGCAAGCTGGATCTGGCATTTGCTGGCCAGACCGGCCGCCACGACGTTCTTGGCGAGATAGCGCGCGGCGTAGGCCGCCGAGCGGTCCACCTTGGTGGGATCCTTGCCGGAAAACGCGCCACCGCCATGCGGGGCCGCCCCGCCATAGGTGTCGACGATGATCTTGCGACCGGTCAGGCCCGCGTCGCCATCCGGCCCGCCGATGATGAACTGACCTGTCGGGTTCACGATCAGGCGATCGTCGGGCAGCGTCCAGTCGTGCGGGAAGGCGCGCTTGATATAGGGCTTGACCAGCTCGCGGATCTCGTCCTGGGTCACACCTTCCTTGTGCTGGGTCGAGACCACGACGGTATCCACTCCGACCGGCACACCGTTGCGGTATTTCAGCGTGACCTGGCTCTTGGCGTCGGGGCCGAAGGCCGGCTGCGCGCCGGATTTGCGATCCTCGGCCATGTGCCGCAGGATCCGGTGCGAGAACTGGATCGGGGCGGGCATCAATTCGTCGGTCTCGTTGCAGGCATAGCCGAACATGATGCCCTGATCGCCGGCACCTTCCTCGCCCTTGTCTCCCTCGTCCACGCCCATCGCGATGTCTGCCGATTGCTCGTGCAGCAGGTTCTCGACCGCGCAGGTCTTCCACGAAAACCCTTTCTGTTCGTAGCCGATGTCGCGGATCGCCTCGCGGGCCAGTTCCTCGACATGCTGGCGCACGTCGCCGGGGCCGCGCACCTCGCCGGCGATCACGACGCGGTCGGTGGTCGCAAGCGTCTCGCAGGCGACCCGCGACATCGGGTCGGCGGTCAAGTATGCGTCGAGAACCGCGTCGGAAATCCGGTCGCACACCTTGTCGGGGTGGCCCTCGGACACTGATTCACTGGTGAAAAGCCAAGTCTTGTCGGTCATCTCGTTCCTCTCCTTTTCAAATTCTTGTCATGTTGCGCCTGCCGTTCTGGTCAGACGATTTCGGGATCAGGCCGCGTCCTCGCGCTGCGCGCGGCCCGGCGTGTAACCAAGGCTGGGTGCCAGCCATTTTTCCATTTCGGCCAGATCCATGCCCTTGCGTTGCGCGTAATCGCCGACCTGATCGGGGCCAAGCCGGCCGATACCGAAATACTGCGCCTCGGGATGCGCGAAATACATCCCCGACACGGCCGCAGCCGGCCACATCGCGCAGGATTCGGTCAGCGTCAGGCCGGTATGCTCGGGCGCCTGCAGAAGATCGAAGATCGTGGGCTTTTCGGTGTGATCGGGGCATGCGGGATAGCCCGGCGCGGGACGGATGCCGCGATACTTCTCGGCGATCAGATCGTCATTTTCCATCCGCTCATCCGGCGCATAGCCCCAGAGCGAGCGGCGCACGCGGGCATGCAGCGCCTCGGCGAAGGCCTCTGCGATGCGGTCGCCAAGCGACTGCACCATGATCGAGTCGTAATCCTGCCCCTCGGCCTTCCAGCGGTCGGCGATGTCGTGCACCTCGGGGCCGGTCGTCACGGCAAAGCCGCCGACCCAGTCGGGCGTGCCCTTGGGCGCGATGAAATCGGCAAGGCACATATGCGGCTTGTTGCCGGATTTCTTGCCCTGCTGGCGCAGTTGCGGCATGCGCGCGGCGATCTCCTTGCGGTCTTCGTCTTTCCAGACAAGGATATCGTCGCCGTCGGAATTCGCGGGCCAGAGCCCGACCACGCCACGCGGATTGAACCAGCCTTCGGTCTCTATCCGGTCCAGCATCTTTTGCGCGTTCTCGTAAAGCTCGCGGGCGGTGGGGCCCATCTCGGGATGATCGAGGATATCCGGAAAGCGGCCGCGCATCTGCCAGGTGTCGAAGAACGGACCCCAGTCGATATACTCGCGCAGCGCCTTTACGCCCATGTCGTCGATCACCGTGAGACCCGGCGATTGCGGGGCGGGCGGGCGGTAGTCGGACCAGCCGCCATCGAAGGCGTTGGCGCGCGCGGTCTCGATCGGCGTGGTCGCGCGGTCGCCGGTCTTGGCCGAACTTTCGCGCATCTTGTCCTGCCCATCCAATATGTCCGCGAGATAGTCCGGGCGGGCAGTCTTCGACAGCAGTTTCGACACCACGCCGACGGCCTTGGAGGCGTCATCGACATGGATCACGCCGTGATCGTATTCGGGCGCGATCTTCAGCGCGGTGTGCTTTTTCGACGTGGTCGCCCCGCCGATCAGCAGCGGCAGGTCGAAGCCCTGCCGCTTCATCTCGGCGGCGACGTCGACCATCCGGTCAAGCGATGGCGTGATCAGGCCGGACAGCCCGATGATATCGGCCTTTTCCTCTTTGGCGCGGGCAAGGATATCCTCGGTCGGGACCATCACGCCCAGATCGACCACGTCATAGTTGTTGCATTGCAGCACGACGCCGACGATGTTCTTGCCGATATCGTGCACGTCGCCCTTGACCGTGGCCATCAGCACCTTGCCCTTGGCCGAGGTGTCGCCCTGACGTTTCTTTTCCTCTTCCATATAGGGCAGCAGATGGGCGACGGCGGTCTTCATCACCCGCGCCGATTTCACCACCTGCGGCAGGAACATCTTGCCCGCGCCGAAAAGATCGCCGACCACGTTCATGCCGTCCATCAGCGGCCCCTCGATCACGTCGAGCGGCTTGTCGGCCCGCTGGCGGCATTCCTCGGTATCGTCGACCACGTGATCGGTGATGCCATGCACCAGCGCGTGCTCGAGCCGCTTTTCGACCGCCTGTTCGCGCCACGCGGGGTCTTCCTTCTTGGTGGCCTCACCCGAGCCGCGATACTTGTCGGCGATGTCGAGCAGCCGCTCGGTCGCGTCGTCGCGGCGGTTGAACAGCACATCCTCGACGCACTCCCTCAACTCGTCGGGGATGTCGTCATAGACGGTGATCTGACCGGCATTGACGATCGCCATGTCCATGCCAAGCGGGATCGCATGGTAGAGAAACGCCGAATGCATCGCCTCGCGCACCGGGTTGTTGCCGCGAAACGAGAACGACACGTTCGACAGCCCGCCCGAAATGTGGGTATGGGGCATATCCGCCTTGATCAGCTTGATCGCGTCAAAGAATGCGTTGGCGTAATCGTTGTGCTCCTCGATGCCGGTGGCGACCGCGAAGATGTTGGGATCGAAGATGATGTCCCACGGCGCGAACCCGGCCTTTTCGGTCAGCAGATCGTAAGATCGCCGGCAGATCTCGTATTTGTGCTGCGCGGTTTCGGCCTGACCGTTCTCGTCAAAGGCCATGACCACGACTGCCGCCCCGTAGCGGCGCACGGTGCGCGCCTGTTCGAGAAAGGCGTCCTCGCCTTCCTTGAGCGAGATCGAGTTGACCACCGCCCTGCCCTGAATGCATTTCAGACCGGCCTCGATGATCTCGAACTTGGAGCTGTCGACCATCACCGGCACGCGGCTGATATCCGGCTCGGACGCGATCAGATTGAGGAACGTGACCATCGCCTGCTCGGAATCCAGAAGACCCTCATCCATGTTCACGTCGATGATCTGCGCGCCGTTCTCGACCTGGCTGCGCGCCACGTCGAGGGCCGCGTCGTAATCGCCGTCCATGATCAGCTTCTTGAAGCGGGCCGATCCGGTGACGTTGGTGCGCTCACCGATGTTGATGAAACTTGATGCGCCTAGTGTCATGCTGCGTCCTCCTCGGTCGCCGCGCCTTGCGCCTCGAACATTTCCAGCCCGCTCAGCCGCATGCGGCGCACGGGATCGGGAATGGCGCGGGGTGTCTTGCCCTCGACCGCCTCGGCGATGGCGCGGATGTGATCCGGCGTGGTGCCGCAGCAGCCGCCGACGATGTTGACCAGCCCCGTTTCGGCCCATTCGCCAAGATGGCTGGCGGTTTCCTCGGGGGTCTCGTCATAGCCGCCCATCTCGTTGGGCAGGCCGGCATTGGGATAGGCGCTGACGCGGGTATCGGCCACCTCCGAGAGGGTACGTACATGCTGGCGCATCTCGCCCGCCCCAAGCGCGCAGTTCAGCCCGACGGAAAACGGGCGCGCATGGCTCATCGAGACCCAGAACGCCTCCGGCGTCTGGCCCGTCAGGGTGCGCCCGGACCGGTCGGTGATGGTCCCCGATATCATCAGCGGCGGCACCGTGAGGCCCTCGTCGGCAAGGCTGTCGATGGCGAAAAGCGCGGCCTTGGCGTTGAGCGTGTCGAAGATCGTCTCGACAAGGATCAGATCGCAGCCCGCCTCGATCAGCGCGCGCGCGGCGTCGCCATACGCCTTGGCCAGATCGTCGAAGGTCACCGCCCGAAAGCCGGGGTCGTTGACGTCGGGGCTGATCGACGCGGTGCGGTTGGTCGGCCCGATCCCGCCGGCGACCCAGCGAGGGCGATCCGGCGTCGATGCAGCCTCGGCGGCTTCGCGCGCGAGGCGTACACTTTCCGCGTTCATCTCGTACACAAGGTGCTCCATGCCGTAATCAGCCTGGCTGATCTCGTTGGCCCCAAAGGTGTTGGTGCACAGGATATCCGCCCCGGCCTCGAGGAAATCCGCGTGGATGCGACGGATCATGTCGGGCTGCGTCAGGCTCAGCAATTCGTTGTTGCCGCCCACATCATGCGGGTGATCGACAAAGCGCTCGCCCCGATAGGTGGCCTCGTCGGGCTTTTCGTTCTGGATCATGGTGCCCATGGCCCCGTCGAGCACAAGAATGCGCCGTGCGGCATGGTCTCTGATATCGGATGTCATCGTGATTTTCGTCCTCTCGTCGCGCCGATCAGGCAGCAAAGGCTTTCGCGTGTCCAACCGGGATACCAAGCGCCCGGCATACCGCAAGGGATAGATCGGGCTTATTCAAGGTATAGAAGTGAAACGCGGTAATGCCAGCATCGATCATCCGCTGACACTGCTGCGCGGCAAGATATGTCGACACCATGGCGTGCATGTCCGGCTTGTCCTCGAGCCCGGCGAACATCTCTTCCATCCAGTCCGGGATCGACGCGCCGCAGCCTTCGGAAAACCGCTTGATCGTGGTGAAATTGGCCACAGGCATGATCCCCGGCACGATCGGCGCGGTGATGCCCGCCGCCCGCGCGCGGTCGATGAAGCGCAGGACGGTGTCGGTCTCGAAGGCATATTGCGTGATCGCACAACTCGCCCCGGCATCAAGCTTGCGCTTGAGGTGGTCGAGATCGCTTTGCGCGCTCGCCGCCTCGGGATGCACCTCGGGATAGGCGGCGACGGCGATGTCGAAATCGGCGACGCGGCGCAGACCGGTCACAAGCTCGGCGGCATCGTGATATCCATCCTCGGCCAGCGTCTCGCCCTCCGGCAGATCACCGCGCAGGGCGACGATGCGGCGGAGGCCACTGTTCCACAACTCCTGGGCCTGTGCGTCGATCTCGGCCCGCGAGGCGCCGACGCAGGTCAGGTGATGCGCCACCGGCAATCGGGTGCTTTGCGCCACCATCCGCACGACCTGCGCGGTCCGCGCGCGGGTGCTGCCCCCGGCCCCGTACGTGACCGAGAAATATTCAGGCCCGACCTCGGCGAGGCGGCCTGCGGCCCCTTTCAATGTGTCCAGACCCGCATCCGTCTTGGGCGGGAAAAGCTCGAACGATACGTCGATCGGGTGATCGGGAGTTGGCCCGGTCATCAATAGCACTCCATGTTTGGAAACGTCTCGGTGGCCGGGCGCGGCCCCATGGGCCGGCCCGGCGCGGCCGGTTCAGGCGGGCTTGCGGAATGTCTGGATTCCCCAGGCCAGATGCCCGGCATCGGCGGCCTTGACCCAGTTCTCCAACCCGAGCGCCATCTTGTCGAGATACTCGGCAGAGCTGCCATTCTCGCGCAGGCGGTTATAGTTGGACAGCAATTCCTCACGCACGCGGGCATAGTGGTTGCGCAGCTGCGCGGTCATGTCGTCCTGCTCGACCACCTCGAACCCGAGCGCTTCGGCCACTTCGCGGTAGAACCGCATCGACCCGAGGCTGTTGAGTTGCAGCCTGTCATAAACGGGCTGCAGTACGCCCGGCGGCACGTCATCGGCTTGCATCGGATCGGTGAAGATCAGGTGCCCGCCGGGTTTCAGCACGCGGAACGCCTCGGCGATCACCTTGTCGCGCTGGTCCGAATGCAGGAAGCTGTCCTGGCTCCAGACCACATCGAAGGTTTCGGCATCCTCCGGTACATCCTCGAACACGCCGTGGCGCACATTGATCTTCTTGCCCAGCTTGGCCGCGCGAATCTTGCCAAGATTGTATTCGTTCTGCGTCTCGGAAATGTTCAGGCATACCGCGTTGCAGCCGGTGTCACGCACCAGCGTGCGCATCGCCCCACCATAGCCGGCGCCCATATCCAGAACGCGGCTGCTCTCGGACAGCTTGGGCAGACGCATGACCATTTCCGCGATGGTCAGATCGCTCGCGGTGCGGATATCGTCGGTCGTGTCATACAGACCGATATGCAGATCCTCGCCGCCCCAGATCGTCGAGTAGAACGTGTCGGCGTCGTCGCTGTCGTAGTAGGTTTCGGTGATGTCGCGAATGTCGGTTTCGCCGTCGGTCTTGGTACCGCCCCAACGCACCATGTGGATCGCCGATTTTTCCGCCACATGAATGAAGAAATCGGGATCCTCCTCGGCATAGGCGTCCTGAAAATCGCCGTAGGTACGCACCCGCTGGAATCCGGCCTCGTTCAGCAGGCGGCGGACATAGTTCTTTCGGATCGGGCACATGTTGAGGGTGAATTGCTCGCCATCCGGAAAACTGTAGACCATGCGGCACAGCCCTTCATCGACATGGCTCGGCTCGGCCGTCACCTGATCCCCGCAATAGTAATACTTGTGCTTGGTGGAGAAGCCCTGATCGAGCATCGCATCGTAGTTGCGCTGATCGAGGATCAGGATGCCGTCATGCTTGAGCGCCGCATAGAATTCTGCGAGCGCACGGCGGCGGTCGTTTTCCTCGTGCAGATGGGTGAAGGAATTGCCGAGGCAGATGATCGCGTCATACTTGCCGTGGATGTCGCGGTTCAGCCAGCGCCAGTCGGCATGCGCGGTTTTCAGGATAAGCCCGCGTTCCTGACCGTTCTGAAACGCCTTGGCGACCATGTTGGCGGAGCCGTCGGCGGCGGTCACATCGAACCCCGCTTCGGTCAGGCGCACCGAATGAAACCCTGTACCGCAGGCCACGTCGAGAATCCGCTCCTTGCCGCGGGCCCGCAAGATATCGATAAAGAACTGCCCCTCGCTCTCGGCGCGGGCGCGCCAGTCGATCAGCTCGTCCCACTTGTCGACGAAGGTCTTGACATATTCCTTGCGGTAATGATCGGTTTCCCGGTCGGCGGTCGGATCGTCCCCGTATACCTGCTCGGTCCGTGCAAGCTCTGCGCTGCTGGCGTTTAGATCTGTCATGGGTCTCGTCGCTCCTTTTCACACTCCATCCGGCGGCCTGCCTGATGTCAGGATGGCCGCGTTCCCGTTCGATCGCCTTCATCCTGAGCGGATGACGTGCGACCGATGGTCGAATTGTTTTTATCTTGGCCTGACCGTGATGGCGGCCTTGGGGCGCGGCCGGATTATCTCCGATTCGTGCTTGTGGCAGCAATCTGATATTTCGTCTTTGCTAAGCTTGGGTCGCTGCCAACGCCCTTTGCGGATGTAAATTACACAGAGGAACCGACATTTCAAGTTTTGTATGCGACATATTGTAAGTTGCACGCATACAATGATGATTTGCAAAGCAAACCATCAGTTTGCCCTCATCGTGATGCTGATTGACGCAGGTTGAAAACTGATTCGCTGGTTGGACTCGCGCCTGTTGCGCGCCCCGCAGGCCGGCCAATGCCGGGCTGCGGGGCGGATCAAGGAGCAAAACCGGCCGCACGGGCCGGCTTGGTCAGGAGGACGCCCGCTCGACCCCTTCGGTGATCGCGGCGCGCAGTTTGCGTTCCAGGGTGGCGCGCTTGGCCTCGGAGTGGAACTTGAGGCCGAACATGTCCTTGACGTAGAAGGTATCGACCACCTTCTCGCCGAACGTGGCGATCACTGCGGACGCAATGTACACGTTGGACGCGGCAAGTGTACGCGTCAGATCGTAGAGCAGGCCGGGCCGGTCCCGGGTGTCGACCTCGATGATCGTGTAGACCTCGGAGCCGTCATTGTCGAAGGTGATATGCGTGGGCACCCGAAACGCACGCTCGCGCTTTTTCAGCTTGTCGCGCGATTTGATGGCCTCGCGCGGGACGACCTCGCCCTGCAGCGTCTTGTGGATCATCTGGCGCAGGCGCGGCAGGCGGTCGGTCTCGAACGGATGCCCCTCGTTGTCCTGGATCCAGAAGACGGCCGTGGCGAACCCGTCCTTGGTGGTATAGGTGCGCGCATCGACGACATTCGCCCCCACCAGCGCAAGCGCACCGGCCAGACGCGAGAATATACCCGGATGATCGGCCAGCGCGAAACAGGCGCGGGTGGCGTCGCGATCCTCGTCGATGGCAAGGTCGATGCCGATCTCGTCGGGGTGCAACGACCACAAGAGCCGCGCGAAGATCACATGCGCGGTGACATGCAGCCCCTGCCAGTAGGGCGGGTAATGCCGGTTGGTCTCATACTTCAGATCGCGCGGATCCCAGTCCGACAGCGCCTCGCGCAGGTTGCGCTTGGCGTCGGCGCCGCGCTGTTCGCGGGTGAACTCCTCGAAGCCATCCTCGAGCACACGCCGCGTCTGACGGTAGAGCGCGCGAAACAGCGACGCCTTCCAGTTGTTCCACGTGCCGGGACCGACGCCGCGAATGTCGCACACCGTCAGCAGCAGCAGCAGATCCAGACGCTCGCGGGTCTTCACCGCCTTGGCAAAGTCGCGCACCGTGCGCGGATCGGCGATGTCGCGTTTCTGCGCCATGTCCGACATCAGCAGGTGATACCGCACCAGCCATTCGGCGGTGTCCACCTCGCGCGGCTTGAGGCCGAGACGCCGCGCCACCTGGCGCGTGATGCGCGCCCCGAGGATCGAATGATCCTCGTTGCGACCCTTGCCGATATCATGCATCAGCAGCGCCACGTAAAGCACGCGGCGGTTGACGCCTTCCTTCAGGATCGAGGACGAGACGGGCAGTTCCTCGATCAGTTCGCGCCGCTCGATCTGCGCCAGATGCGAGATGCACTGGATGATATGCTCGTCCACCGTGTAATGGTGATACATGTTGAACTGCATCATCGCGACGACGGGCTGAAACTCCGGCAGGAAGGCCGACAGAACGCCAAGCTCGTTCATCCTTCGCAGCGCACGCTCGGGGTTGCCGTGTTTCAACAGCAGGTCGAGAAACAGCCGCGCCGCGCGCGGATCGTTGCGCATGCGTCCGTCGATCAGGTGAAGGTTCCCGGTGACCAGCAGCATCGCGTCCGGATGGATCAGCAGGCCGGTGCGCAACCCCTCCTCGAACAGCCGCAACAGATTGAGCGGGTCGGCAAGGAACCCGGCCTCGTCTTCGACCGCAAGGCGGCCGTGGATCTCGACATAGCCGGGCTTGAGCTTCTTGCGGCGTTTCAGCAGCCGTTGCAGGAGCGGTTCGGACTTGAGATGCAACGCCTCCAACTTGGTCAGGAACATCCGCGTAAGATCGCCCACGGCGGTGGCATGGCGGAAATAATCCTGCATGAAGATCTCGACCCCGCGCCGCGCCGAGCTGTCCCTGTAGCCCATGCGATCGGCCACCTCGACCTGCATGTCGAAGGTCAGTTGTTCGGTGGGGCGCCCGGCGATCAGGTGCAGATGACAGCGCACCGCCCACAGGAAAGTCTCGGCGCGCAGGAAGGTGCTGAACTCGTCCCGGGTGAACACGCCGAGCGCCATCAGCTCGCTCACATCCTTGACGCGGTGCTGGTATTTCGCGATCCAGAACAGCGATTGCAGGTCGCGCAGCCCGCCCTTGCCTTCCTTGACATTGGGCTCGACCATGTAGCGCACGCCTAGCTTTTCATGTCGCGCGTCGCGTTCCTCGAGCTTGGCCTCGGTGAAGGCGCGCTCGCTGCCCTTGAAAAGCTCGTCCTGCAGGCGCTGGTTGAGATTCTCGGCCAGCGCCGCATCGCCGGCCAGAAAGCGATTTTCCAGCAGGGCCGTCCGGATCGTGAAATCCTCGGCCCCGAGGCGCAGGCAGTCGCGGATCGTGCGGCTGGCATGACCCACCTTGAGACGCAGATCCCACAGGATGTAGAGCATCGATTCGATGACGCTCTCGGCCCAGGGGGTGATCTTGTAGGGCGTCAGGAACAGCAGATCGACATCCGATTGCGGGGCCATTTCGCCGCGCCCGTAGCCGCCGACGGCCAGCACCGCGAGACGCTCGGATTCCGTGGGATTGTGCAGCGGGTGCAGGACGCGGGTCGCGAGATCCAAGGCGGTCAGGATCACGCAATCGGTCAGCCAGCAATAGGCGCGGGTGACCGGGCGCGCATCGAACGGGCGGTCGGCGAACGCCTCGGCGATGGCCGCGCGACCATGCTTGATGCGCCGCGACAGGATCGACACGACGGCCCCCCGCAGGGCCGTCCGGTCGGTTCCGGCCTCGGCGAGGGCGCCGGCAAGTTCGGCCTCGGTCGCGGATTGGTCGAATATCTCATGGGCCGGACGGATCAGATCGTCCGGCCGGCTCATGGTTCGGGATATGTCAGGATCCGCGAGCAGACTCAAAATCCTGCACCGCCAAAGCTTTGCGGGGCGGGCGACAGGATCTCGACCTGCTCGTCGGTGATGGTGGCCACGGCAAGGCCGCGCTCGTTGGTGCCGTCGGGCCGCAGGCGGAACACGCCGTTGACACCCTTGAACCCCGCCGTCTGCGTGAGCCCGGCGCGTCCGAGGCCCTGACCCGACTGCACAAGCGCGCCGACCGCAGCGATCCCGTCATAGGCCAGACCGGCGAGCGGGTGCGGCGTGCTGTCATGCGCGTCCCGGAACCGGCTGTTGAACCGGTCCGCGCGCGCCGGATCGGGCAGCGCGAACCAGCCGCCCTGCACGCCGGACAGTTGCATCGTCTGCGGCGGCGTGTCCCAGCGCGACAGGCCGATATATTGCAGCCGGTCCGGCCCGAGACCGTTTTCCGGCAGCATCTGGGCAAACAGCGGCAGCGCCCCGGCGGCGTTCGCGGTCAGGAAGATCGCATCGGCAGACTGCGTCTCGACCGTCTCGCGGATTGCGGGGATCGCATCGAGAACGCCCTCCTGCGAGAACTCGAACGAGACGCTGCCGGCGAGCGTCGCGCCATTGTTGCGCAGCGCCTGATCGATCGCCGAGCGCCCCAGACGCCCGGAAAGATTGTCGGAATAGACCGCGACGATGCGCGACGTGCCCTGGTCCACGGAATAGCCCGCAAGCCGGTTGGCGGTGTCCTGGAAGGTCTGGCCCAGAAGAAAGAGATTGCCCCCCGCGATCGTCGGATTGTTGGAGAAGGTCAGCACGTTGATATCCCGATCCGCCATGGCGACACCGACCGCGTTGGCCGATTCGGCGTGCAGTGGCCCGATGATGATGCGCGCGCCGTCATTGGCGGCGTTGATCGCGGCCTGTTGCGCCTGGGACGCCTGCCCGGACGTGCCATAGACCCGCAGGTCTATTTCGACCCCCGAAAGGTCCGCAACGGCCATGCGCGCCGCGTTTTCCAGATCGCGGGCAAGCTGTTGTTCCTGTTCATCGGACGTGCCATGCGGCACCAGAAGCGCGACCGGAACGGTGTCACCGGCGGCGGGCGCGTCGGTGACACCGGTCTGGGTCATCTGGATCGGCTCGCAGGCGGCAAGCCAGAGAATCGCGAGACCGGCCAGGACCCGGCCGAACGGCTTGCGGATCAGGTGGGAAAGGGCAAACATGAGATTGACAACTCCTATCTTGCGCAGCACCGGCCTATGGCCCGTGTCCGACCTTGGTACTATCGAAATCTTGCACGATCATAAACGTCATGGAGGGCGGGTCCAGTCATGATTGCCGAAACGCAGAAACTGGCCGCAGGGCTTTACCTGATCGCCACGCCGATCGGGGCGGCCCGCGACATCACGCTGCGCGCGCTCGACATCCTCGGGGCGGCGGATGTTCTGGTGGCCGAGGACACGCGCAGCCTGCGACGGCTGATGGAGATTCACGGGATCAGCGTCGCGAATCGGCCGCTCTGGCCCTATCACGACCACAATGGCGCGCGGATGCGGCCGCGAATCATGACCGCGCTCGCCGAGGGCAGGTCCGTGGTCTACGCCTCCGAGGCGGGCACGCCGATGGTCGCCGATCCGGGCTTCGATCTGGGGCGCGCGGCGGTGGCGGACGGGCATCCGCTGATCTCCGCGCCGGGGCCCTCCGCGGCGATCACGGCGCTGACGCTGTCGGGCCTGCCGACCGACAAATTTCTCTTTGCCGGCTTCCTGCCGAGCACCGCATCGAAGCGCAAGAGCGCGCTGACGGACCTCGCCGAGGTGCCCGCGACGCTGGTGCTTTACGAATCGCCCAAGCGGATCGAGGCGATGCTGCGCGACGCGGCGAGTGTGCTCGGGCCGGATCGCCCGGCCGCCCTGTGCCGAGAACTGACCAAGAAATTCGAGGAGGTGCGGCGCGGCACGCTGGCCGACCTGGCCGAAAGCTGTTCGCAAGACGCCCCGCGCGGCGAGATCGTCCTTGTGGTGGGGCGCGGGGATTCGGAAAGCGTTAAGGAAATTGATATAGACAGCTCGCTGGAAGAGGCGTTGAAGGATATGTCGGTGCGCGATGCCGCCGATCAGGTGGCGGCGCGGCTGCGGTTGCCACGGCGTGGCGTCTATCAGCGGGCCCTGCAACTGGCAGCGAAGGACGAAACCGAATGAGACAACTCAGTCTGGATTTCGAGACGCCACTGGCGGCACCCGTGATCGGTGATGCCGCGCCGCGCCGCGACCGCGGGCAACGGGCGCATCTGTCGGGGCTGGCTGCCGAAGACATCGCGCTGCGCGGCTATGGCCTGCGCGGTGCGCAGGTGCTGACACGGCGCTGGCGCGGGACAGGTGGCGAGATCGATCTCGTTCTGTGGGACGCCGCAACCTACGTGTTCTGCGAGGTGAAGAAGGCCGCGACATTCGATCTGGCGCTGGACCGGGTTCGGCCGGGACAGGTGCAACGGATTTTCAACGCGGCCTCGGAATATCTCGGACAGACGCCGGAAGGCCAGCTTGCGCCGGTGCGGTTCGATCTGGCGCTGGTCGACGTGACGGGCGAATTGCGCATCATGGAAAATGCCTTCGGTGATTTCTGAATTGCACCTCGCGTGTTCATGCCGCATGTCATTGACGGCAACGAACAGGGGCCGCCCATGAAAATCGCCTTCCAGATGGACCCGATCGGGCCGATCGACATCAATGCCGACAGCACCTTTCGCCTCGCCGAGGAGGCGCAGGCGCGCGGGCACGAGCTGTTCTATTACCTGCCAGAGCGGCTGGCCTATGACGAAGGTCGGGTGACGGCGCACGGCTGGCCCTTGCAGGTGCAGCGTGTTGCGGGAAACCATTTCACGCTTGGTGAGGGGCAGACCGTCGATCTGTCGGAATTCGACGTGGTCTGGCTCCGGCAGGATCCGCCATTCGACATGTTCTATATCACCACCACGCATCTGCTGGAGCGGCTGGGACCCGGCACGTTGGTGGTGAACGACCCGTTCTGGGTGCGCAATTTCCCCGAGAAGCTTCTGATTCTCGACTTTCCCGATCTCATGCCGCCCACGGCCATCGCGCGCGATATCGAGACGCTGCGCGCGTTCCGGGCGCGGCACGGCGACATCATCCTCAAACCCCTTTACGGCAATGGGGGGGCGGGGGTGTTTCACCTGCCCCAGTCCGATCGCAATCTCGCCAGCCTGCATGAGATGTTCAGCGGGCTCAGCCGCGAGCCGCTGATCGTGCAGAAATACCTCTCGGCCGTGAGCGTGGGCGACAAGCGGGTGATTCTCGTGGATGGCGCGCCCATCGGGGCCATAAACAGGGTGCCCGCGCAGGGCGAGACGCGCTCCAACATGCATGTGGGCGGGCGCGCCGAAAAGGTCGGGATGACCGACCGCGATCTCGAGATCTGCGCCCGCATCGGACCGCGTCTGCGCGAGAAGGGGCAGATCTTCGTCGGCATCGACGTCATCGGCGACTACCTGACCGAGATCAACGTGACCTCTCCGACGGGTCTGCAGGAACTGGAACGGTTCGATGGCACCAACGGTGCAGGTCTGATCTGGGACGCGATCGAGGCCCGCCGGGCATGAGCCTGCGCCGCAGCGTCCTGAATCTTGCGCTGCGGCTGATGGAAAAACCGTATCTGGCGCGGGTGCGCGATCCTGCCGACCTGCGCGACGGGTTCGAGCGCAAGGCACGCGTCTGGTTTCGACCGCCGCGGGGCAGTCGCTTCGAGACGGACATCTGCGGCGACGTGCCGGTCCTGTGGGCGCTTGGGCCGGGTGTCGCGCGGGAGGACGGTCCCGCGATCCTTTATTTCCACGGCGGGGGGTATGTCTTCGGCTCGCCGCAAACCCACCGGGCGATGCTGGCGCGGCTTTCCGAGCTGACCGGGTTGCCCGCCTGCCTGCCCGATTATGGCCTTGCGCCCGAGCATCCCTTTCCCCGGGCCGTGGAGGACGGGCTGGCGGTGCTCGCGACGCTGCGCGATCATCCGGGTGGCGTGATCCTTGGCGGGGACAGCGCGGGCGGGGGGCTGGCCCTCGCAACCTTGGGAGAGGCGCTGCGGCAGGGCGCCCGCCTGCCCCTGGCCCTCTTTGCGTTCTCGCCCCTCACCGATCTTGGGTTTTCCGGCGAGAGCCTGCGGCGCAACGCGAAGGCCGACGCGATGCTGCCCGCAGGCCGCGCCGACGAAATGGCGCAGATGTACCTGCAAGGCGCCGACCCGAAGGATCCCCGCGCCTCGCCGCTTTTCGCGGAGTTTGCCGGCGCCGGGCCGGTGTGGCTGGCGGCCAGTGACTCCGAGATCCTGCTTGACGATACGCGTCGGATGGCGGCGCGGCTGCGAGCCCAAGGCGTTGCGGTGACCGAGATGCTGCGTCCGGGTCTGCCGCATGTCTGGCCGCTGTTTCATAACCTTCTGCCCGAGGCCGACGCGACCCTGCGCGATCTGGCGGACTGGATCAGGTCTCTTTCATCCCGTTCAGGCGAAAACTGACCGCTTCGGCGACATGCGGATGGCGCATGGCCTCGGACCCGTCGAGATCGGCTATCGTGCGCGCGACGCGCAGGATGCGGTGATAGCCGCGTGCGGTCAGCCCGAACCGGTCGGCCACGCGGGCGATGAGCGCACGGCTTTCGGCGTCGGGGCTTGCGATCTCTTCGAGCGCGGCACCTTCGGCATCCGCATTGAGCCGCATGTCCGAGGACGCCGCAAACCGCGCCTGTTGCACCGCCCGCGCCGTGGCCACCCGCGTGGCCACCTCGGCCGATCTGTCGCCGGTGGCGGGCAGATCGAGATCGGTGAAGGCGACAGGCGGCACCTCGACCCGCAGATCGAAGCGGTCCATCAGCGGCCCCGAGATGCGGCCCATATAGTCGTCGCCGCAATCGGGCGCGCGTCCGCAGGCCCGCGCCGGATCGCTCAGGTAGCCGCATTTGCAGGGGTTCGCCGCCGCCACCAGCATGAAACGGCAGGGATATTTCACATGCGCATTGGCGCGCGCGACGATGACCTCGCCGGTCTCGATGGGCTGGCGCAGGGTTTCGAGCACCGGGCGCGAAAACTCGGGGAACTCGTCCATGAAAAGCACACCGTTATGCGCAAGGCTGATCTCGCCAGGGGCCGCGCGACGGCCGCCGCCGACGATCGCCGCCATGGAGGCGGTGTGATGTGGCTCGCGAAAAGGGCGCTCGCGGCTGATCCCGCCTTCGGACAGCAGCCCGGCCAGCGAATGGATCATCGAGGTCTCCAGCGCCTCGGGAGCGGTGAGCGGCGGCATGATGCCCGGCAGGCGTGCGGCCAGCATGGATTTGCCGGAGCCGGGCGTGCCGACCATCATGAGGTGGTGACGCCCGGCTGCGGCGATTTCCAGCGCGCGCTTGGCGCGTTCCTGCCCCTTGACGTCGTGCAGATCGCGCCCCGCGGGGGCCGCGACCACCTCGCCCGGTTCGGCGCAGGGCAGCAGCGCCTGCCCGGTATAGTGGCGCACGACCTCCGTGAGCGAGTTCGCGCCGATTACCTGTGTCGCGCCGACCCATGCCGCCTCGGCCCCCGAGGCCTGCGGGCAGAGCAGCATCCGGCCGTCCTCGGCGGCGGCCATCGCCGCCGGCAGAGCGCCGATCACCGCAACGAGCGTGCCATCGAGCGACAGCTCGCCCAGCGCCGTTGTCCCCTCGACGGCATCCTTCGGGATGATCTCGAGCGCGGCGAGCACCGCGATCGCGATCGGCAGATCGAAATGGCTGCCTTCCTTGGGCAGATCCGCGGGCGACAGGTTTACGGTGATGCGGCGCGACGGCATGGCGATGGCCATCGACGAGAGCGCCGTGCGCACGCGGTCGCGCGCTTCGGACACCGCCTTGTCGGGAAGGCCGACGATGGCGAAAGCCGGCATGCCCGGCGTGATGGCGCATTGCACCTCGACGGTCCGTGCCTCGACCCCCTCGAAAGCCACGGTATAGGCGCGTGCGACCATGCCGGTCCCTTTGTCTGATCCTGGGTCAAACCCTGGTTAAGACCTTGGGCACCGTATGTTGAGAAAGGGTTAATGCATGCGCGACAGCGGGCGTCACCGTTGCGGTGCGCGCGGGCCGGGCGGGCGCGGCGCGAGCGCGTCGGTCAGTTCGCTGTAAAGCGCCTTGCGTTCGTCTTCGGACAGGAACGCGCCAAGTTCCACCTCGCGCCCGGCACCCTTGAGCGTGATGTAATGCTCCACCGGGCCGCCATTGGGGTGGATCTGAACCTTGGCCCAGTACCGGTTGCAATCCCATTCCTGCGTATCTCCGCGCGGATTGGTGCGCACAAGGTGCAACTCGTCCGGGGCGATGGTCAGCACTTCTGTCAGGCGCGCGGTGCGGTAGCTGTGCTCCAGCGCCCACCAGATGCCGCCAACCGCCGCCAGAAGAAACGGCAGAAGGCCCCAAAGCACCGCCGACCCGAGAAGCGGGAACAGCGGTAGCGTTATGAGCCCGAAGGTGATCAGCAGGAACGCCGCGAACCCCCGCCGCGGCAGCGACCGGTGCGGCCAGAGCGACAAGGTTATGTTCTGCGATGTGCCGAGCGGTGCGTCGTCCCATACATAAGGCATGAAGTGGATTTTAGCCTGCTTGCGGGAAATGAAAAGATGCGCGGAGGGCCTGTAAGCCGGATTTTGTCCCGGGGGTTGCCCCCCTTGGATGACCATTCATCTCGACGCATGGTTGCCCATGCGCCTCCAGCTGCCAACCCGGACCGCCGGGCCAAGACGTGCCTGCGGGCGATCGGTCACCCGATCAGACCCGCGCGCGGTCCCTATTTGGCATTGCTCCCGGTGGGGCTTGCCGTGCCGGTCCGGTTACCCGTCCCGCGGTGAGCTCTTACCTCGCCGTTTCACCCTTACCCCGGATCACACAAAGGCGGTCCGGGGCGGTCTGTTTTCTGTGGCGCTTTCCCTCGGGTTGCCCCGGCCGGGCGTTACCCGGCACCGTTGTCTTGTGGAGTCCGGACTTTCCTCGACGCCCGCAACGGGGCGCCGCGGCCATCCAGCCCTCCGCGCGAGGTCCCGCTTAGGCGGTCGCGGTGTCGCGGTCAACGGGGAAGCGCCGCGCAAGATCGACGATCATCGCGCAATCCGCAGGCGCAAGCGGGCCCGAGGCGCCCGGACGAAAGCGCGCACGAAAGGCGCGCAGGATATCTTCAGGCGTCACGTCGCCGTGCCGCCGGTAGCCGAACGTCGCGGCATGGCGCAGGAAGGCGTCCATTGAGACGGTCCCGGCACCCTCGGCCCATGGCCACACCGACAGCCCCAGCCTTGCCAGCCTGCGCCAATCAAAGCGCGGGCCGGGATCGTGTTTGCGCGCCGGGGCCATGTCGGAATGGCCGATCACCCGTTCTGGCGCGATCCGCCAGCGCTGCATGAGGCCTGCCGCGAGATCCTCGAGCGCCGCCATCTGTGGCGCGGGGAAGGGATGCGCGCCGGTATTGGCGAGCTCGATCCCGATGGAGCGCGAGTTGACATCCGTCACAGCCCCCCACTGCCCCGCCCCGGCATGCCAGGCGCGCATGTCCTCGTCGATCAGATGCCAGACGCATCCCGTCTCTCCGATGAGGTAATGCGCCGAGACCTCGGTGCGCGCGTCGCACAGGCGCGCGAGCGCGGCCTCGGCGGTTTGCATCGCGGTGTAGTGCAAGACGATCATGTCGGGGCGCGCGCCGCCCCGGCGCGGCCCGAAATTGGGCGAGGGATGCCGGATCACGACCCCCTCAATTGCCGCCCTCGCTGCGGTAAGGGGCCGGATCCCAGTCGCAGGCATAGCCGTCGCCGTCGGGGTCGAGACCCCGGCGGTCACGCTCGGGACCGCCCTGTCGCAGGAACGCGATCTGCGCGCGGTCGGGCGAGGTGAATTCCGCGCAATTGCGCGCCGCGCGGTTTTCCTTGTCGAACCCGATGCGGCTGTAAATCTGTGTGCCCTTGGGATGTGTGGTGGCAAGCGCGTAGGCCACGATATTGGGGCCGACATCATCGGGGCGGGCGCCTATATCCTCGGGCTGGACGACTTCGTATTGCTCGCGGTTGCGGGCGATGCGGGCGGCGTCCTGTTCGATGGAGCGCTGCGCGTCCACTGCCTCGAAATCGTTTTCCCGCGACATCCCGTTCTCGGTCGCCACGCCGGCTGGCCGGGGCGACCCGCCGCTCTGCATCAGCCCCTCGCCGGTGCCGGTGGCGGCAAGTGCGGCCTGCGCATCGGCGGCGATCTGCGAGGCTTCGGTATCGGGGTCGAGCGCGCTCAGCGGTTGGGACGAGACGTCGTCGGGCGATTGCAGGCCGTTGCCTTCCAGTTCCGCATCGCGCGCGGCGCGGTTGTTCTGATCGACGGCACTGCCCACCTGATCGTAATCGTCATAAGGCACCGCCGGGGCACAGGCCCCGAGCATCGCCATTGTCACCAATCCGAGCGTGAACCGCATCTGTTTCATCCTGCTACACTTCGTCGGCGTGAAGAATTACCACCATTTCGCCGGCTTGGCCACAAACCCGGTCGCCTCTTCAAGCGCGTAGGCGGTGTTCAGCAGATCGCCCTCTTCCCACGGCCGTCCGATGAGTTGCAGCCCGAGCGGCAGCCCGCGGCCGTCGAGCCCTGCCGGCACGGAAATGCCCGGAAGTCCTGCGAGGTTCACCGTCACGGTAAAGACGTCGTTGAGATACATCTGCACTGGGTCGGCCTCGGTCATCTCGCCCAGACCGAAGGCGGCACTTGGCGTGGCGGGGGTCAGAATGGCATCGACACCGGCGGCGAACGCCTCGTCGAAGTCGCGCTTTATCAGGGTGCGCACCTTGCGGGCGCGGTTGTAATAGGCGTCGTAGAAGCCCGCCGACAAGACATAGGTGCCGACCATCACCCGGCGCTGCACCTCGGCCCCGAAACCTTCGGCGCGGGTTTTCTCGTACATCTCGGTGATGCCGTCGCCTTGGGCGAGT
>JAWLFT010000131.1:0-4900 GCA_041685435.1 Roseovarius sp. | reverse complement strand
GCGCCGGGGGGCCGCATGTCCGCCCCCGGGATCAGTCGCCGTCCTTGCGGAACACGCGGACCAATTCCGGGACGTAGGCCTGACCATGCCCGTCCTCGACGGCCCCGGCGAGGGCCGCCGAGATGCCATCGGCGACGGTCTGCCGCGCGCCGGCGGTTTCGGCCATGGCGCGGTAATAGTCGATATCCTTCTGCGCGTTGCCGATGGCGAAGGGCAGCCCGGCGCGGTCGGCCTCGACGATATAGGGCGCAAGACGGTCGAGCGCGGCACTGGCCCCGCCGCCGCCGGCCAGCACATCGACGAAGACCTGCGGATCGACGCCCGCATCTGCGGCCTGTGCGGCGGCCTCGGCGAGCAGCGTCATGAATCCGACAGAGACATAGTTGTGCAAGAGCTTGAGCCGGTGACCCTGCCCCAGCGGGCCGACATGATCGATCCCTTGCGCGAAGGACGCCAGCACCGGGCGCACCTTTTCCAGCGTTTCGGCCGCACCGCCCACGAGCAGTTGCAGCGTGCCCTCATGGGCGTGCCGGGCGGTGCGGGTCATCGGCGCGTCGATGTAGTCGCCGCCGGCCTGCCGTACGATCTGGCCCATGCGCAAGGTGGAGCCGGGCAGCGCGGTGGAACAGTCGACGATGATCGTGCCCGGCCGCAGCGCCGTTGCCAGACCGTCCTCGCCCGCCACGACCGCCTCGACCTGGGGCGAGCCGGTGACGCAAAGAATCACCACGTCGGATTTTGCGGCGATCTCTGCCGGGATGGCGCAGGCGGTAGCGCCCATGCCTGTGATCTCGTCCACCGGTTGATTGCCGGGGTGATCGAGAAAGATCAGGGGATGGCCGCCGCGCGACAGGATGTTGCGGGCGATGCCGTGGCCCATGAGGCCGACACCGATGAGACCGACTTGCATTGTGACTTTCTCTCCTGTTGCTGCGACCGGGGCGGGCCTCAGTCGGCGTTGATCCAGATCGCCTTGGTGTCGAGATATTCCTCGATGTGGTCGCGGCCGCCCTCGCGCCCGTAGCCCGACATCTTGACCCCGCCGAACGGCACCGCCGGGTCGATGGCGTGATACATGTTGATCCAGACCGATCCGGCCCTGATCCGGCGGGCCAGCTTGTGCGCGGTGCCGAGATGGGTCGTGAACACGCCCGCCGACAGCCCGTAGGGCGTGGCGTTGGCGCGCGCCACCGCCTCGTCCAGCGTGTCGAAGGGCATGGCCGAAATCACCGGGCCGAAAATTTCCTCGCGGGCGATGGTCATGTCGTCGGTGACGCCGGCGAACACCGTCGGCTGGTAGAAATGCCCGGCCTCCAGCCCGGCCCCGTCGGCGCGGCCGCCGCCGGTCAGCAGCGTTGCGCCCTCTTCGGTGCCGGCGGCGAGATAACCGGCGATCCGGTCCGCTTGCCGGGCCGAGATGATCGGGCCGATATCGGTCTCCTCGCGAATACCCGGACCGATCCGCAGACCGGCGGCATACTCGGCCACGCGGGCGACGAAGTCGTCATGGATCTCGCGCGCCACGAACAGCCGCGAGCCGGCGATGCAGATCTGGCCGGAATTGGCGAAGCCCGCCATCGCCGCCACGGGGACCGCCTTTTCGATATCGGCGTCGCGGCAGACGATGACCGGGGATTTGCCGCCAAGCTCAAGCGAGACGCGCTTGAGGGTGCCGGTCGCGGCCCGGGCGATCGCCTGCCCGGTGGCGGTGGAGCCGGTGAAGACGATCTTGTCGATGCCGGGATGCTCGGCCAGCGCCGCGCCCGCCTCGGGCCCGTAGCCCGTCACGACGTTCAGCACACCGTCGGGCAGCCCGGCCTCCTGCATCATCCGGGCGATCATCAACACGGTCAGCGACGCCTCTTCGGAGGGCTTCAGCACCATTGTGCAGCCGGTGGCGATGGCCGGTGCGATCTTCCAGATCGACCCGGCGATGGGCGCGTTCCACGGGATGATCGCGCCGACGACGCCCACGGGTTCCCGCACCGTCGACGAATGGATGTCGCCGGGAAAGGAGTTCTGGATCGTCTCGCCGTGGATCGTCACGGCCTGCCCGCCATAGAAACGCAGCATGCCCAGCACCCGGCGGCTGTTGGCCAGTGTCCGCTGGATCGGCATGCCCATGTCGAGCGTGTCCGACAGGCAGAGATCCTCCCATTCGGCCTCGATCCGGTCGGCGATTCGCAACAGCAGCGCCTGACGCTCGAAGGGGGTGGCGCGCGACCACGGGCCGTCGAAGGAGCGGCGCGCGGCGGTGACGGCGGCGTCGATATCGGCCGCATCGCCGCGCGGCACCGTGGCCAGCAGCGTGCCACAGGCGGGGTTGCGCGCGTCGATCACCGCGCCGGAGCGTGCCGCGCACCACGCGCCATCGATGAACATGGGCCTCGGCGTGCCATCATAAAGAGCGCCGGCCGCCGCCTGCCAGTCTTTCATTCCCTGCCCTTCCGCTCGCGGCAATTGTCACGGGCCACAGCCATACGCCCGCGCCAAGCCGGTCCGCAAGAGGTCCGAAGCGTCGATCTGCACGGGATCTGCACGGCACGGCGCCGCGCGGCGACGCGCCGGCTGCCCTGCCGAAAAGAATCGGGAAGTTTGACATAAAAAGAGCGGCGGAATGACCCGCCGCTCTTCGGGAACTCACTTTAACGGGGATCAGCCGCTGGATGCGTATGCGTTGCACCAGCCGTTCTCGTTCACCAGAACGTCGCGGAACTGCGGATGCTGGCAGCCGCCCCATTCGTCGTCCCCACCCTGCCAGAACACGCAGTTGGAACATTTCGAGCCCTCGCGGAACCGATCATGATCGGTCGCGTCGTTGTAATCGTTGACGTAATCCAGAGCGTGCCCGTCTTCGGCCTTTTCTTCCTGCGCGAAGGCCGGACCCGCAACGGTTATGCCCGCAAGCGGTACGGCCGCCCCGAAGGCGGCAATCTTGCGCAAGAACGCGCGGCGGGCGGTTTCGAATTTGTCGTGCATTGGCTCAGGTCTCCCTTGGCTGTGCTTGTTTCGAACAATTCTAATATCTTGAAACCTGCATGCATGGTCAACATGCGTCTTCAGAAATTGCGCAAATGTCGCGGTTTCGGCAGGATATTGCCGCCGACCCCGGATGACCGCGCAGGGCGTCAGCAATTGGGGACGTTCACCGCCAGCCCGCCAAGCGAGGTTTCCTTGTATTTCTCGCTCATGTCCTCGCCGGTCTGGCGCATGGTCTCGATGCAGGCATCGAGCGGCACCAGATGCGTGCCGTCGCCCCGCAGCGCCAGCGACGCGGCGCTGACCGCCTTGATCGCGCCCAGCCCGTTACGCTCGATGCAGGGCACTTGCACGAGGCCGCGCACCGGGTCGCAGGACATGCCGAGGTGATGCTCCAGCGCGATCTCGGCGGCGTTCTCGATTTGCGCAGGCGTGCCGCCCAGCACGGCGCAGAGCCCTGCGGCGCCCATGGCCGCAGCGCTGCCGACCTCGGCCTGACAGCCCGCCTCGGCGCCCGAGATCGACGCGTTGAACTTGACCAGCCCGCCGATGGCGGCGGCGGTCAGCAGAAACTCCTCGACCCGTGCCTCCTGCGCGCCGGGCACATGCTCCAGCCAGTACTTGATGACCGCCGGCACGACGCCGGCGGCCCCGTTGGTGGGCGCGGTGACCACCTGACCGCCCGCGGCGTTTTCCTCGTTGACGGCCATCGCATAGGCGCTCATCCAGTCGTTGATCTTGTGCGGGGCCTGCAGGTTCGTGCCCCGCTCCGCGATCAGCGCGTCGCGGATGCCCGAGGCCCGCCGCCGCACATTGAGACCGCCGGGAAGCGTGCCGTCGGTGGCGAGCCCCCGCTCGATGCAGTCATTCATCACCTGCCAGATCCGCGCCACGCCGGTGCGCAGGCTGTCGCGGCCGCCGCGCGCCACCTCGTTGGCGCGTTTCATCTCGGCGATGGTCTTGCCCGAACGCTCGGCCATCTCCAGCATCTGGGCCGCCGACTTGAACGGATAGGGCACCGGATCGCCCTCCTGCACGTTGCGGCCCGCCGCAAGCTCGGCCTCGGTCATCACGAATCCGCCGCCGATGGAATAATACGTCTCGCGCAGGATCACGTCGCCCTGTGCGTCGGTGGCCATCAGGATCATGCCATTGGCGTGGCCCGGCAGGTTGGGGCCAAAATCGAAGACCAGATCGTCCCTGGGATGGAACCTCAGCACCGGCAGGTCGGGCGGCGCGATGGTCTGCGTGTCGCGGATGTGCGCCAGCACCGCCTCGGCGGCCTCCGCATCATAGGTCTCGGGGCGGAACCCGGCGAGGCCGAGAATCGTCGCGCGGTCGCTGGCATGGCCGACCCCGGTGAAGGCGAGGCTGCCATGCAGCGCGCCCTTGAGGCCGGCATAGTGGAACGGCTCGGCGCGCATCCTGTCGAGGAAGCGTGCGGCGGCGACCATCGGCCCCATCGTGTGCGACGAGGACGGACCGATGCCAACCTTGAACATGTCGAAGACGGACAGAAACATGCGCGCGCTCCCTTATCGCGGTATTTGTGCGTTGTATCAGAAAAGACCGCTTGTCCGAAAGCGACGCTTGAAGGGGCGCCCCGCAGGTATGTGAGACGGTCAGAGCGCCGCGCCCTCGGGCGGGTCGGGGTAGCCGGGTGCGGAAAACGGGCGCGGCCCCAGCCCTTCGGCGGAGATCGCGGCCTCGGCGGGGGCGCCCTGCTCCAGTCGCTGCACCATGGCCGACAGGCGCGGCCAGTGGCCCGAACGGAAATCGCCGACATCCCCTTGCGGATACAGCGCACGCCAGCGCGTCAGTCAGGCGAGGTAGGGATCCAGAGGCGTCGGGTGATCCGCGCCGAAGAAAGGTGCCGCGCGGGTTTCGATGATGTCGAGAGCTTCGGCGAATCGCGTCTGCA
>JAWLFT010000049.1:0-20058 GCA_041685435.1 Roseovarius sp. | reverse complement strand
GCTGAGACCCTTATATCCTACCTGTGCCAAATGGTTCCGTGAAAGGAAACCCGCAAGAGACAAATTGCCTGCGTTTCGGCCCGAGTCAGCCGATTTAACGACTTGAAAGCGGCCTCAGCCGCGTCTAGATTGACGAGCCAACGAAGATCAGACCAGACAACCATCGAAGGATCGATCCCATAGCTCGCAGACCTCACAACGCGCCACCGTCGCGTGATACCGGCCCGAGGGTCAATGACAAAATTCGCGCAAACGAAATCCGCCTTATCGGGGCGGATGGCGAGAATGCCGGCGTTGTCCCCCCCCGAACAGCCCTCGAGATGGCGGAACAGGTCGGGCTCGATCTTGTTGAGATCTCGCCTAATGCCAATCCGCCGGTCTGCAAGATAATGGATTATGGCAAATACAAGTACGAACAGCAGAAACGCGAGTCCGAGGCGCGCAAGAAGCAGAAGGTCATCGAGGTCAAGGAGGTTAAGTTTCGCCCCGGCACCGATACACATGACTACGACGTGAAGATGCGCAACGTTCTGAGGTTCCTCGAGGACGGTGACAAGGTGAAGGTGACCTTGCGCTTTCGTGGCCGCGAGATGGCGCATCAGGATCTCGGGCGCAATCTGCTCGAACGGATCGCGGAGGACGTCAAGGATGTCGGCAAGATCGAGAATATGCCCAAGATGGAAGGCCGTCAGATGATCATGATAATAGGTCCGGCGGCGAAATAGGATCGTCACGGTCCGTTGCGCGGGGTCGTGTGGGCGGGGTCAAGGGTATCATCCCTGCCTTGGGTCGTTCACACGCGCACAACCGGAGGCGGGCATGTCACAGGTCGAGTACAAAGTGATTCCGGCCCCGACACGCGGCGTCAAGAGCCCGGGAATAAAGACGCCCGAAGGACGGTTCGCGCTCGGCCTCGAAGACACGCTCAACGAGATGGCACGTGCGGGCTGGCACTATCTGCGCAGCGATATCCTGCCAAGCGTCGAGCGTCAGGGCCTGACATCCAGCCATACGGTCTATCGCTCGGTACTGGTATTTCAGCGCGTCATACCGGATGAAGATCTCGCGGCAACGCCGTCTTTCGACAGCGATCCGACCTTGGAGCGCCAAGACCCGTGGCCCGACACCGCCAAGGCGCGCGAGTGACCTGAGCACTCTTTTTTCACACATGAAAACAACCAGATGACGCGTTTCGACGCAAGATCAAGACCACGCGGATGCACGATGACGGGGGAAGTTTTTTGCGATGCCCCCTTCAATTCGCGGTGTTTTGCGATACACTCTGCGACCTGACTTGAAAAGGTATGTTCCATGTCCAAAACAGACCCCTTCGGTTTCGACATGTCGGTGTCCTCGGCAAAAAAGAAGAATCCGCGCGGCCGGCGGAGCATGTCCGGCGCGTCGGAGACCTCGACCAGAGTGTGCGACCATCCGGGGTGCGAGGAGCCGGGCAAGTATCGCGCCCCGAAAGCCCCGGATGTACTGGACGACTACTACTGGTTCTGTCAGGCGCATGTGCGTGAATACAATCTCAAGTGGAACTTCTTCGATGGCACGACCGAGGCGGAACTGAACGCGCAATCATCCAAGGACAAGGTCTGGGATCGTGAAACGCGCAAGTTCAACGACCCCGAGGCGCGGGCCTGGGCGCGGCTCGGCATTGAGGATCCGCATCAGGTTCTGGGGGTGAACGCGACCCAGAACCCGGGCAAGGCGCGGACCGGGCGCCGCAAGCTGCCCCCGACTGAGCGCCGTGCGGTCGAGATTCTGGAGGCCGAGGATTACTGGTCCAAGGCCGAGGTGCGCAAGGCCTACAAAACGCTGATCAAGGTGTTGCACCCGGATATCAACGGCGGCGACCGTAGCCAGGAAGAGCAGTTGCAACAGGTCGTCTGGGCCTGGGACCAGATCAAGGACAGCCGTTATTTCAAGTGATCCGGGATCTGCCCGCCGCGCCGCCGGTCAGGCAACGCGGCATTCCGCGCAGCGGCGTCAGGTAGGCTTGTGACCGGATCGCCGGATACACATACTCCACGCTCTGAAGGAGGTCCCATGTCACGCAGTCTCGTTCTGGCTCTGATGGGCCTAATACTGGTCGCGGCTGTTCCCGCCCAGTCCCAACCGCGGGGATGCCCACCCGGACTGGCGAAGAAGGCCAACGGATGCCAGCCCCCCGGCCTCGCGAAAAAGCAGGGCATCTACCATCGGGGGGACCGAATTGACGGTGATTACGTGATCCTGCGCAATCCCGGAGGTTACGGGCTCGATCCCGACGAGGCATATTACCGCGTCGGCGACCGGGTTTATCGCGTTGATCGCGACACGCGCAAGGTACTGGACCTGATCGGTGCGGCGGCAGCTATTCTCAACTGACGGCGCTACTCTGCGGCGACCCTCCTGGCGGCGAGCATGTCCTTCAGATAGCGCCCGGTATGACTGCGGGTTTCTTCTGCGACCTGCTCGGGTGTGCCGACGGCGACAAGCTCGCCACCGCCATCTCCCCCCTCCGGCCCGATATCGATGATGTGATCGGCGGTCTTGATGACATCGAGATTGTGCTCGATCACCACAACGCTATTGCCCGCATCGACAAGCTCGTGCAGCACCTCCAGCAACTTTTTCACATCCTCGAAATGCAGCCCCGTCGTCGGCTCGTCGAGAATATACAGGGTGCGACCGGTCGAGCGTTTGGCCAGTTCCCGCGACAGCTTCACGCGCTGCGCCTCGCCACCCGAGAGGGTCGTCGCCTGCTGACCCACCTTGATATATCCCAGACCGACACGCATCAGCGCGTCCATCTTCTCGCGGATCGACGGCACCGCTTGGAAGAATGTCTGCGCCTCTTCAACCGTCATATCAAGAACGTCCGCTATGCTCTTGCCCTTGAACTTTATTTCTAGTGTCTCACGATTGTAGCGCGCGCCCTTGCACGTCTCGCATTCGACATAGACATCCGGAAGGAAATGCATCTCGATCTTGATGACACCGTCGCCCTGACAGGCCTCGCAGCGCCCGCCTTTCACGTTGAACGAAAAGCGTCCCGGCTTGTACCCACGCGCCTTGGCCTCCGGCAAGCCCGCGAACCAGTCTCGGATCGGCGTGAACGCACCGGTATAGGTCGCGGGATTGGAGCGCGGCGTGCGCCCGATGGGCCGCTGGTCGATGTCGATGACCTTGTCCAGATGCTCCAGCCCCTTGATCGTCTCGCAGGGGGCCGGCGCGTGGCGCGCCCCATTAAGGCGCATCGAGGCAGTCTTGAACAGCGTCTCGATGGTCAGCGTGGATTTGCCGCCGCCTGACACGCCCGTGACGCAGATGAACTGGCCGAGCGGAAACTCGGTCGTCAGCGACTTGAGGTTGTTGCCGGTCGCCTTGACCACTGTCAGTTTCTTGCGGTTGCCCTTGCGGCGCTTGGCGGGCACCGCGATCTCGCGGCTGCCCGACAGGTACTGCCCGGTGACCGATGCGGGATCGGCGGCGACGGCCTCTGGCGTGCCGTGGCTGACCACACGGCCGCCATGCACACCCGCACCCGGGCCGATGTCAAAGACGTAATCGGCGGTGCGGATCGCCTCTTCGTCATGTTCGACGACGATCACCGTGTTACCCTGATCGCGCAGGTTCCGCAGCGTCTGCAAGAGCCGTCCATTGTCGCGCTGGTGCAACCCGATCGACGGCTCGTCAAGGACGTAAAGCACGCCGGTCAGGCCCGATCCGATCTGGCTGGCCAGCCGGATCCGCTGGCTTTCGCCGCCCGACAGCGTGCCCGCATTACGGCTGAGGGTCAGGTATTCCAGCCCGACATTGTTGAGAAACCCGAGCCGTTCGCGAATTTCCTTCAGGATGGCGCGGGCGATCTCGTTCTTCTGCTGGGAAAGGCTGTCCGGTACCGTCTCGCACCAGTCATACGCCTCGCGGATGCTCATCTGCACGACCTGCCCGACATGGAACCCGCCGATCCGCACCGCGAGCGCCTCTTCGCGCAGGCGATAGCCACCACAGGTGCCGCACGGGCGGTTGTTCTGATAGCGCTCGAACTCCTCGCGGATCCAGGCGCTGTCGGTTTCGTTGTAGCGGCGCTCCATGTTGGGGATGACACCCTCGAACACGCGGCTCACCTGATAGACGCGGCCGCCCTCGTCATATCGGAACAAGATCTCCTCGTCGCCGGATCCGTACAGAAACACCTGCTTCACATGCGCGGGCAGATCCTTCCACGGGGTCGCCTTGTCGATCTCGTAATGCTTGGCGATGGCGTTGATCGTCTGGGTGAAATAGGGGCTCTTGCCCTTGCGCCAGGGCGCGATGGCCCCGCCCGGGATCGTCAGCGCCGCGTCCGGAACGATCAGCTTTTCATCAAAGAAAAGCTCGACCCCCAGCCCGTCGCAATCCGGACAGGCCCCGAAGGGCGCATTGAACGAGAACAGCCGCGGCTCTATTTCCGGGATGGTGAAGCCGCTGACCGGACAGGCGAAACGTTCGGAAAAGGTCACACGCTCCGGTGCGCCCTCGCGCGGGGCTGTCTCCAGCACTGCGATCCCGTCGGCGAGATCCAGCGCCGTGCGAAAACTGTCGGCAAGCCGTGTCTCCAGCCCGTCCTTCACCACGATCCGGTCCACCACCACGTCGATATCGTGGCGAAACTTCTTGTCGAGCGTCGGCGGATCGTCCAGCTCGTGAAACTCTCCATCGACCTTGACGCGCTGAAAGCCGGACTTGCGCAGTTCGAGAAACTCCTTGCGGTACTCGCCCTTGCGATCGCGCACGATGGGGGCCAGCAGATAGCCGCGTGTGCCCTCTTCCATCGCCATGACCCGGTCGACCATGTCCTGCACCTGTTGCGCCTCGATCGGCAGGCCGGTGGTGGGCGAATAGGGCGTGCCGGCGCGGGCAAACAGCAGGCGCATGTAGTCGTAGATCTCGGTCACCGTCCCGACGGTGGACCGCGGGTTCTTCGACGTGGTCTTCTGTTCGATGGAAATCGCCGGGGACAGCCCGCTGATGTGATCCACGTCCGGCTTCTGCATCATGTCGAGGAATTGCCGCGCATAGGCCGACAGCGATTCGACATAGCGCCGCTGCCCTTCGGCATAGATCGTGTCGAAGGCCAGAGAGGACTTGCCCGACCCCGAAAGCCCGGTGATGACAACGACCTGATCGCGCGGGATATCCACGTCGATATTCTTGAGGTTGTGCTCGCGCGCGCCGCGCACTTCGATGTGTTTGAGTTCGGCCATTCTACCCCCCACGGGTGTGTTTCACGACAAATAGGCGAGACGCGGCTTTGGTCCAAGTCAATTTCGGAGACCATCCCCGGGCATCGCCGCGTCGCACCTATTTCTGCGCCAGCGCCCAGGCACAGATCGGAAATTGCGGATCGTTCGTCAGGTCGTCGGTTTCGGGATCATGCTCGGGCGGCCAGACCTGTTCCAGATTGCGCAGGGCCGCGGCCCGGTTGCCCCATTGGCGTGCGGTGATCCGGCCCGCGTCGAAACCGGCCTCGACCAAAAGGTTTGTCAGCCCGCGCGCGGTCCAGCGCGAGCAATCCACCGGATCCTGATGATACGGGATGAAGAACGGGACAGCCAGCCAGAACCAGCCATCTGCGCGCAGCATCTGGCGGACATGGCGTATTGCGGCATGAGGCCGGTCCAGATGCTCCCAGACCTGATTGGCAAGCACCAGGTCAAAGCTGAGCAGATGTCCATCCGCATCACGGAAAGGGCCGCTACAGATATCATGCCTGGGATAGCGAAAGCGCGCATAGCTGCGGAACGCGAACCTGCGTCCGAACTTGCCCGAGATTTCGGCGGCGTCGAGCGTTTCGGGTGACAGCGCCGTCAGCCAGCGGCGCGTGGTTTTCTGCATCGCGACACGGTTGAGGCTGGTCACGCCACACCCTGCCCGGCTCTGGATGCGCACCCGGGTGTCACGGCGACTGTCATGGGCAGAAGATGTCGTTGAACACGGCAAAGAGCATCAGCGTCAGGATCAGCGTCAGCCCGACCGCCATCAGGAACCGCAGCGCCCGGTCGCTTGGCGGCTTGCCGGTCACGGCCTCGTAGGCGTAGAACATCAGGTGACCGCCATCCAGTACCGGCACCGGAAAGAGGTTGAGCAGGCCCACGGCCGTGGACAGCACCGCGATGAACCAGATGAAGCTTTGCGCACCCTGGCTTGCCATCGCGCCCGACACCTCGGCGATGCCGATCGGGCCGGACATGTTGCAACTGCTGATCGCCCCGGTGATCATCGCGTAAAGACCCGAGAGCGAACTGGTGATGATCTGCCATGTCTGCGAGATCGCCGCACCGACAGCCTCGACCGGGCCGCGCGCCTCGGTCGCGGGTTCGAACGCCATCGCGCCTGCGATCCCGATGCGCCACTCGGTTCGGAAGCCCCCGCTCAGTTGCGGCTCGTCCACGCGGCGGGGTGTCAGGGTTGTGGTGTAGGCCCCGCTATCCGGGCGCCACATCTCGAGGTTGAGCGGCGCACCGTTCGAGCCCTCGACGATGTCCCGCAGTTCCGAAAAGGCGTAAACCGGCTGATCGTTCACCGCGGTGATCACATCGCCGGTCCTGAGGCCCGCGTCGATGGCCGCCGATTGCGGTGATAGCCCGCCCACCATTGGCGGCATCGGGTGCGGTCCTTGCGCAGTCGTGCGCCGGCCATCGCGCCGCACCTCGTAGTCGAGCAGGGCACGGGCCGGAAGATCCCGCAGGAAGGCATCGTCGATCCCGCCAGACCCCATGTCGGGCACGGGCTCATCCTCGATGGCCAGCACCTCGTCACCCGGCTGCAGCGTTACGCCCTCGACCGGAAGCGGTTTGAGCGCGCCCACGGTAAGCGGATCTGCGGTTTTACCGCCGCCCATCATCACGGCGGTAAAGATCAGGATCGACAGGATGAAGTTGAAGACCGGCCCCGCCGCCACCGTTGCCGTGCGCGCCCAGAGCGGTGCGCCGTGCATGGTCTGTCGCAGCCGTTCGGGGCTCGCCTCGGCCATCGCGGCGCTGTCCTTGCCACTGGCCGCGTCCGAGTCGCCCAGAAACCTCACGTATCCGCCGAAAGGCAACGCCGCGACCTGCCAGCGGGTGCCGTGGCGATCCTTGCGCGAAAATAGGACCGGCCCGAAGCCGATCGAAAAGACCTCGGCCTTGATGCCCGACCAGCGCCCGACGATATAATGGCCGTATTCGTGGATGGCGACGATCACCGACAGCGCGACTATGAAGGCCGCGATGGTCATCAATCCGCTTCCGAATTGCGGCAGGAGTGTTTGGAGGTCCACAGGCTGTCCTTAGAGTGTTCGCGTGTCTGTCGCCGCGTCGGCGCGATGCCTTGCCAGATGGTCCATATGGGCCACCAGATCAAGGGTCGGCGCGTCATTGCGCGCCTCGGGCGTGGCGACGAGCGCCGTCAGCACCTCTTCCACGATTGCGCCCATGTCGGTGAACCGGATGCGCCCGGCGATGAAGTGATCGAGCGTACGCTCTTTCGCGGCGTTGAAGATCGCACCCGCCAGGCCACCCTCGGCCATGACCTCGCGCGCCAGACGCAGCGCCGGATAGCGCGTCTCGTCCGGGCTGCAGAACTCCAGCCGGCCGACCGCCGCCAGATCGAGCGCGTCCACCGGCAGCGGGCGTCGCTGCGGCCAGTTGAGCGCATAGCCGATGGCGTGCCGCATGTCCGGCGGGCCGACATGCGCCATGAGCCCGCCGTCGCAGAACCCCACCAGCGCATGCACCAGCGATTGCGGATGCACCAGCACCTCGATCTGCGCCGGGGTGAAATCGAAGAACTCGCGCGCCTCGATCAACTCCATCGCCTTGTTGAACATCGAGGCGGAATCGATGGTGATCCGCTGGCCCATGTCCCAGTTGGGATGCATCGAGGCCTCGGCCACCGTGGCCGCCGCCAGCCGCGCCAGCGGCCAGTCGCGAAAAGCGCCGCCCGAGGCCGTGATGATCACGCGATTGACCGCCGCCCGATCCTCCCCCACGAGCGCCTGAAAGATCGCCGAATGTTCGCTGTCCACCGGCAGGATGCGCGCGCCGTGCGCGGCGGCGCTGCGCAACAGAAGCGGTCCCGCCGTGACCAGCGATTCCTTGTTGGCCAGCGCCAGCGTCGTCCCCTGCTCCAGCGCGGCCAGCCCCGGCGCGAGCCCCGCCACGCCGACGATGGCCGACATGATCCAATCGGCCGGACGGCGCGCGGCCTCAATCAGCGCGTCGCGCCCTGCCGCGGCCGCGATGCCGGACCCGTCCAGCGCGGCGCGCAGATCGGGCAGAAGATCGTCATGCGCGGTCACCGCAATATCCGCCCCAAGCCTGCGGGCATCGGCCGCCAGTTGCGCGATGTTGCGCCCACCGGTCAGCGCCACGACATCAAAGGCTGTCGGATCGCGCCGGATCAGGTCGATGGTGCTTTGCCCCACTGACCCTGTCGCGCCCAGAATCGTAACCCGTTTCATGCCACCACCGGCAACAGGCCGACCGCCCACAGGATCAGCGTCACAAGGGCGGCACCCAGCATCGCGTCGAACCGGTCCAGCACCCCGCCATGGCCGGGGATCAGGTTGGAGCTGTCCTTGACCTCGCGCAGCCGCTTGACAGCGCTTACTGCGATGTCGCCCATCTGTCCGGCAAACGCGACAAGGACCGAAACGGGCACGAGCGCCAGCCCCGCCCCGGTCGGTGACGCAAAGACCGCGCCGATCACGCCGGCCCCGATCCAGCCTGCGACGGTGCCAACCCATGTCTTTTTCGGGCTGACGCGGGGCCAGAATTTCGGCCCTCCGAGGCTGCGCCCGGCGAAGTATCCCGCGACATCCGACACGATCACGATCGAGACAAGCCAGAGGATCCAGATCAGTCCCGCCTCGGCCCGCAAGAGGCCCATGGCGTAACACCCCAGCAAGGCCCCCCCCGTCACCGCAAGACACGGCGCGCGGTCGCGTGCCACCGTACTGACCGCGACAAGGGCTGCGGCAAGCAGCAGCGGCAGCACGAAGATGCCCGGCAGCCACAGCGCAAGCCCCATGATCACCGCCGCGACCACACCAGAGCGCACAGCGTCAGGCGCGGCAAACATCCGGCACGCCTCCCAGACCGTCAGCCCGGCCAGCCCGCAGACCGCTGCGCCGAAGATCACGCCCCCCGCCCAGATGACCCCGGCCCCGACCGCGGCCATGATCAGCCCGGAGACCGCGCGCGGCGCGAGATCGGACCAGCGCGCGCTCCCGCTCATGCGGAGACTGCGCCGAAGCGGCGATCCCGCGCGCCGTATTGTGCCAGCACATCGGCAAAGATGTCGCGGGTGAAATCGGGCCAGAGCGTATCGATGAATTCGTATTCGGCATAGGCCGACTGCCACAGCAGAAAGTTAGAGATCCGCGCCTCGCCCGAGGTGCGGATGACCAGATCCGGATCGGGCACGACGCACGTATCAAGGTATCGCGGCAAGGTTTCCTCGTCGACATCCTCGGGCCGCAATTTGCCGGCTGCCACATCCCGCGCCAGCCGTTGCGTGGCGCGCGACACCTCGTCACGTCCACCGTAATTGAGCGCGATGGTCAGGTTCATGCCTGTGCAATGCGCCGTCATCGCCTCGGCCTCGTCCATCAGGCCGTGCAGCTTTGCATCCAGCCGCGGCCGGTCCCCGATGAACCGTACGCGCACATTCTCGCGCACGAAGGCCTGCATCTCTTTCATGATGTAGCGCCGGAAAAGGGTCATGAGCCCGGCGACCTCGGTCTGGGTGCGCTTCCAGTTTTCGGTCGAGAACGCGAACATCGTCAGGTATTCGACGCCCAGTTCGGGACAGGCCTCGACGATCTCGCGCACGCGACGCGCGCCGGCATGATGGCCGAAGAGCCGCGGACGCCCGCGCGCCTGTGCCCAGCGGCCGTTCCCGTCCATGATGATCGCCACATGGCGCGGTCCGGCCGATTGAGGCTTTGTCTTGGCCATTTGCACGCCTTTCGTCATTCAGACCTGCATGATTTCGGCTTGTTTGTTCTCGAGCGCGTCATCGACGGTCCTGATGTAGCGGTCGGTCAGCTCCTGCACCTCGTCTTCCCAGAACTTCTGGTCATCCTCGGACATGCCGGCGGCCTTGGCCTTCTTGATCTTGTCCATGCCATCGCGACGCACATTGCGGATCGCCACGCGGGCATGTTCGGCATATTGCGAGGCGACCTTGGTCAATTCCTTGCGGCGTTCTTCGTTCAGTTCAGGAATGGGCAGCATGATGATCGTGCCGTTCATCTGCGGATTGATCCCGAGGCCGCTTTGACGGATGGCTTTCTCGACCTTGTTCACGAGGCTCTTGTCCCAGACGTTGATCGTGACCATGCGCGGCTCCGGGACGTTGATGGTCCCGACCTGATTGATCGGCGTCATCTGCCCGTACGCCTCGACCTGCACGGGTTCCAGCATCGAGGACGACGCACGGCCCGTCCGAAGCGACGCGAATTCCGTTTTGAGCGAACTCATCGCCCCGTCCATGCGACGCTCAAGGTCGCTCATGTCGATTTCGATATCGTCCGCCATGTCGTACGTGTCCTTCCTGTGGGGCGATGGTCAGGCCCGCTGTCTAGTCTCAACCATGTACGGTTGTATAGGTTCCCTCGCCTGCAAGGATACCCTTGAATCCGCCCGGTTCGTCCAGCGAAAAGACGATGATCGGCAGGTTGTTGTCCCGCGCCAGAGCAATGGCGGAGGCGTCCATCACGTTAAGATGCTGGGCCAGCACCTCGTCGAAGGTCACGGTGTCGAAGCGCTTGGCGTCCGCGTGTTTCACCGGGTCCTTGTCGTAGACACCATCCACCTTGGTGCCCTTGAAGATTACCTCGCAGGCCATTTCGTTGGCGCGCAATGTCGCGGCGGTGTCGGTCGTGAAATAGGGGTTGCCGGTGCCTGCGGCGAAAATGCAGATCCGCTTCTTTTCCAGATGGCGCACGGCGCGGCGCCGGATATAGGGTTCTGCCACCTCGTCCATGCGGATCGCCGTAATCACGCGACAATAGGCCCCCAGCTTTTCCAGCGCCGATTGCATGGCGAGCGCGTTCATCACCGTGGCCAGCATGCCCATGTAATCGGCGGTCGTGCGCTCCATCCCCTGCGCGGATCCCTGCAGCCCGCGAAAGACGTTGCCGCCGCCGATCACCATACAGATCTCGACGCCGAGATCATGCACGGTCTTGACCTCGCGGGCGATCCGCTCGACCGTCGGCGGGTGCAGGCCATAAGCGGTGTCGCCCATCAGAGCTTCCCCCGAGATCTTCAGCATGACGCGTTTGAATCTCGGTTTCTGGGTGTCGACGGGCGTCATGCAGGCTCTCCGCGATGGTCAGGTTGGCTGCAAAATGTCGCAAATGTCGTCAAGGTGCAATCGCAGAAACAGGGACCGGGCGGGAAACTGTGACGCCGCACCTCGTCACGCCTCGCGATCTCGTATACCCGGAAGGTCATGGATATCTTGCGCGACATCGATCCCAACCGTCCGGTCCTCATCGCCGGGCCGACCGCGACCGGAAAATCCGCGCTCGCACTGGCCGTCGCAGGCGCGCAAGGCGGGGTGATCGTCAATGCCGATGCGCTGCAGGTCTATGAAAACTGGCGTATTCTTTCGGCACGCCCCGGCCCCGAGGACGTGGCACGGATCCCGCACAGACTGTACGGACATGTCGGCGCAGGACAGGAATACTCGGTCGGGCACTGGCTGCGCGAGATGGCGCAGCTTTTGCACGGCGCCGACCGCCTGATCGTCACCGGGGGGACCGGGCTCTATTTCTCGGCGCTGACTGAGGGGCTGGCGGATATTCCCGCCACCCCGCCCGCGATCCGGCAGGACGCGGACCGGCGGCGCGCAGCGGATGGGATCGGCGCCTTGCTCGACGCGCTGGATCCCGACACCCGGGCCCGGATCGATACCGACAATCCGGTGCGCGTGCAGCGCGCGTGGGAGGTGCAGAAGACCACCGGGCACGGATTGGCCGCATGGCAAGACGCGACCCCTGCCCCGCTGCTGCCGGTGACCGCCTGCCAGCCCCTGCTGCTGGAAGCGGATACCGACTGGCTGAACGCCCGGATCGCACGGCGCTTCGACAGGATGCTCGACGCCGGTGCGCTGAACGAGGTGCGCGCCAACCTTGCGGAGTGGGATCCGAAGCGGCCGTCCTCGAAGGCCATCGGGGCAAGGGAACTGGTGGCTTATCTGCGGGGCGAGACGACGCTGGATGAGGCGCGCGAGGCCGCCACCATCGCCACCCGTCAGTTTGCCAAGCGTCAGCGCACATGGTTTCGCGCCCGCATGCAGGCGTGGCGGCGGGTCGCCGCGGTCGAATTCTAGGCGGCGGGTCGCCGCCGATGCATTTTAGATCTTTCAAGATCCTGGCCTGACAAAACCACGGAATCGTGCGAAAGCTGGTCCAAATGTGATAACCGGGAGGCGATTGTTCGATGAAACACGCGCAGGTCATGACCGTTGTGCAATGGGCGCGCGGCGCGACATGGCGCATCGGTCTGCAGCATTCCTGCCAGAAGCATGCGGTGATCTGGATCACCCGCGGCCAGGGCATCGCGGTGATCGGCGGCATGCGGCGCGGGGTTGGCGTCCACAACGCGCTGCTGATCCCGGCGGGGACCATGTTCTCGCTCGATCTGGGCAAGGCGGGATTCGGGCATGTCTGCGAGATATTGCCCGACGGGACGGTGAAGATACCCGACAGCGTGCAGCATCTGCGCATCCGCGACACGGCAGGCCAGACCGAACTGACCACGATTTTCGAGGTCATGCAACGTGAGCAGTCCCATGGTCGCGCATTCCTCGACGAGGCGCTGACCGCGCAGGCCCAACGGCTGAGCGTCTGGCTGCGGCGCGCGATGGTCGAGCATCCGGGCGATGGCAAACCCAATGCTGGCGTGAAACTGGTCGAGGCCTATGCCGCGCTGATCGAGCGCGATCACATGAACGGGCGCGCGATGGCGGTCTATGCGCGCGCGCTTGGTGTGACGCCGACGCATCTGACACGGGTCTGCAAACAGCTTTCGGGCCGCACCGCCGCCGAGTTGCTGACCGAGCGCAGCCTGCATGCCGCGCGCGAGATGCTGGAGGACACCGAGCTGCCCGTCGGGCGGATCGCCTCCAGCCTCGGTTTTGGCAGTCCGGCGTATTTCTCGCGGTTCATCCTGCACCACACCGGACAAAGCCCGTCGGCCTTGCGCAACAAGGCGGCCACGCGCCCGACCGTGGCACGTGCCCTCTGATATCGGTATCGTGGGCGCGGCGACGGGTTGTGTTGCAGCCTTCGGGGTTGTCTAATCAATGCGCAACAGTCGATGACCGAGGAGCGCCGACAGGCGTCGAGGCACATTTCATGGCACAGCACATTCCGCCGCATCATCCCGCGACTGCCGGCCTCGTCTCGGAGCTGCGAACCGGGCGCATCGGGCGGCGGGAGTTCCTGACCCGCGCGACGATGCTCGGGCTCGGCACGGCGAGCGCCTATCTGGCTGGCGGGCTGACGGGCCCGGCGCAGGCGAGACCGACCATCGCCAAGGGCGGCACGCTGCGTATCCAGCAAGCCGTGCGGTCCATCGGGGATCCGCGCAGTTTCGATTGGAGTGCGATGGCCAATCTGACGCGCGGTTTTCTGGAATATCTTGTCGAATACGAAGCGGACGGCACGCTGCGCGGCATGCTTCTGCACAGCTGGGAGGTCAACGCGGACGCCACAAGATACGTGCTGCATATCCGCCCCGGGATTCGCTGGCAGAATGGCGATGCCTTCACGGCGCGCGACGTGGCGCATAATATCGAGCGCTGGTGCGACACCACGGCCCCGGCCAATTCCATGGCGAGCCGGTTCGCCGCGCTGATCGATCTGGCAACGGGCATGGCCCGCGCCGGCGCGATCAGTGTCGAGGATGATCTGACCGTGACGCTCCACCTGATGCGCCCCGATATCGCGGTGATTGCCAACATGGCAGACTACCCGGCCGCGATCGTGCATCAGGGCTACAAGGGCGGCGATCCGTTCACGGATGGCATCGGCACGGGTCCGTTTCGCCCGATCAGCCTCGATGTGGGTGAACGCTGCGTTCTGGAACATGCGCCGAATCATGACTGGTGGGGCAGCGGGGTGTTTGGCGGCCCGTGGCTCGACCGGGTGGAGTTTCTCGATTACGGCACGAACCCGTCCAACTGGCTCGCGGCCGCCGAGGCCGGCGAGATCGATCTGCTCTACGAAAGCGTCGGCGATTTCATCGACGCGATGAATGACATCGGCTGGACTCCGACCCGGGTCGAGAGCGCCGACACGATGGTCATCCGCACCTCGCAACGCGCCGAAATGACAGTGCGCAATCCTTACCGCAACACGCGTCTGCGCCGCGGCCTTGCTCTGGCAGTGGACAACGCGGTCTGCCTGGAGCTGGGATATGGCGGGCGCGGCATGTTGGCCCATAATGACCATGTCAGTCCGATCCATCCCGCCCATGCCGATCTCGGTCCGGTCCCCCACGATCCCGAACGCGCCCGACAACAGATCCTGGCCGCTGGGTTTCTCGATTTCAACCACGAGCTTGTTACGATCGACGACGAATGGCAGCGTAACACCGGCGATGCCGTCGCGGCACAGCTGCGCGACGCGGGGCTAAGGGTCAATCGCCGGATGGTCGCCGGAGACACCTTCTGGCAAAACTGGTTGGACTATCCCTTTTCCGGCACCCAGTGGAATCATCGCCCGCTCGATGTTCAGGTGCTGGGTCTGGCCTATCGCAGCGGCGCGGTCTGGAACGAGACCGGCTTTGCCGATCCGGACTTCGACAGGCTTCTGGACGAGGCTTACCGTCTTGCGGATGCAGATGCGCGGCGGGATGTGATGGGACAACTGCAGACCACCTTGCGCGAAAACGGCGTGATCATCCAGCCCTACTGGCGCGCACTTTACAACCATCACAATGGCCGGCTGGTGAACGCTGAAAAACACCCGGCCCACGAGATTCACGTCTACAAGATCGGCTTCAGAAACGAACCGCTCACAGGCCCAGAATGACCTTCACGTAATTCTGGGTTTCCCTGAAGGGCGGGATGCCGCCGTATTTCTCGACCGCCCCCGGCCCCGCATTGTAGGCCGCAAGCGCCAGACGCCATGAGCCGAAGCTGCGGTACTGCTCGGCCAGATAACGCGCGCCGCCTTCCAGATTTTGCTGCGGATCGTTCGGGTTGACGCCCAGAACCCGCGCGGTATGCGGCATCAGCTGCGCCAATCCGATCGCCCCCTTGTGAGACCGCGCATCGGACCGCCAGCCCGATTCCTGCTGCACGAGCCGCAAGAAAAGGTTTTCGGGCACGCGGTGGCGCCGCGCCACCTCTTTGGCCACCGCCAGGTACGGTCCCCGATAGCTGCCGCGAAAGGCGGGCGCCAAGTCGTCCCACATGGTCGGGGCGGTGAAGCGTTTCGGCTGTAGCCGGACCGAGTTGTTGTATTGCTGGCTGGCGCGGGCATCCAGGACACCGGTCTGCGACCTGAAGGTATCAAGACGCCCCTTGGTCGACAGATTATCCGCCCGCGCACTCATGGGCAACGCAAGCGCCCCCATGATCACCGCGCTCATCACTCCGCGCATGGTCTGTTTTCCCTGTCACTGTCCCACCCGCATCATACGCAACACACCGGCAATTTCGAGCCATTTTTGCACGGCGCCCCACAGATGAGCGCGATCCGTGCGATTTGAGCCGATTTTTACCTTTCCTTCATTTCAATGCGATGGTGTAACCGTGACGACACATGAACCGTTTGAGGCAAGGAGGGCGCAATGGCCGGCTCTGTAAACAAGGTGATCATCATTGGAAATCTGGGCCGCGACCCCGAGGTCCGGACCTTCCAGAATGGCGGCAAGGTCTGCAACCTGCGCATCGCCACGTCCGAGACCTGGAAGGACAAGGCCACCGGCGAGCGGCGCGAACGCACGGAATGGCACACGGTGGCAATCTTCAACGAAGCGCTTGTGCGGCTGGCCGAGCAGTACCTGCGCAAAGGCTCCAAGGTCTACATCGAGGGCAAGCTGGAAACCCGCAAATGGCAGGATCAATCCGGTCAGGACCGCTACTCGACCGAGGTCGTTCTGCGCCCCTATGCCGGTGAAATGACCTTTCTCGACGGGCGCAGTGATAGCGGAGGCGGTGGCGGCGGCAGTTATGGCGGCGGTCAGGATCAAGGCGGTGATTACGGCGGCGGCCAGGGCGAGCCTCAGGGCGGCGGGCGCCCGGCGCGGGACATGGACGACGAAATCCCGTTCTGATCCGCCCGCTCGGTTCGGGCGTTTCGATCTCGTCACGCGGTTGCGCCGTCGTGACAGACAATCCCTTTGCCTCTGGCCTTTCCGCGCTGCGGCATATAGGGCGCGGGACGTAACGGTAGAGGACACCACCGCAAATGGATCTGCGTAATATCGCCATCATCGCCCATGTCGACCACGGCAAGACCACGCTCGTGGACGAGTTGCTGAAACAGTCCGGGTCATTCCGCGCCAATCAGGCAGTCGATGAGCGCGCCATGGACAGCAACGATCTGGAACGCGAGCGCGGCATCACGATCACCGCCAAACCGACCAGCCTGATGTGGAAATCGACCCGCATCAACATTGTCGACACGCCTGGCCATGCCGATTTCGGCGGCGAGGTGGAACGGATCCTGTCGATGGTCGATGGTGTGGTCCTGCTGGTGGATGCGGCCGAGGGGCCGATGCCGCAGACCAAGTTCGTCACCTCCAAGGCGCTCGCGCTCGGTCTGCGCCCCATCGTCGTGCTAAACAAGGCCGACAAACCGGCGGCAGAGCCTGATCGCGCGCTCAACGAGGTGTTCGATCTCTTTGCCAATATCGGTGCCGATGACGATCAGCTCGACTTCCCGCATATGTACGCATCTGGCTTGGGTGGCTGGGCCGATCACGAGGTTGACGGACCGCGCAAGGATCTCTCGGCGCTGTTCGAACTGATCGTAAACCATGTTCCCGCACCAAAGCAGATCGCCCGCGCGGACGAGGATTTCAGCATGCTCGCCACGACACTCGGCGCCGATCCGTTCGTCGGCCGGCTGCTGACCGGGCGTGTGGAATCGGGTCGGCTCCGGGTCGGCCAGACCGTGCAGGCGCTGTCGCGCGTCGGCCAGAAGATCGAGCAATTCCGCATCTCGCGCATCCAGGCCTTTCGCGGCCTGTCCAGCCAGGAGATCGAAGAGGCCGTCGCGGGCGACATCGTCAGCATCGCGGGCATGTCCAAAGCCACGGTAGCCGACACCATCTGCGCGCTCGCCGTGGACGAGCCGATTGCGGCACAGCCCATCGATCCGCCCGTCATCACAGTGACCTTCGGCATCAATGACAGCCCGCTCGCCGGCCGTGACGGCAAGAAGCTTCAAAGCCGCGTGATCCGCGAACGCCTGATGAAAGAAGCGGAATCGAACGTCGCCATCCGCGTCGACGATACGCCCGGCGGCGAAGCCTTCGAAGTGTCCGGGCGCGGCGAATTGCAGATGGGCGTGCTGATCGAGAACATGCGCCGCGAGGGGTTCGAACTCAGCATTTCGCGGCCGCGGGTTGTGCTGCGCGAGGATGAGAACGGCGCGCGGCTCGAACCCGTCGAGGAAGTGACCATCGATGTCGATGACGAGTATTCCGGTGCGGTGATCGAAAAGATCACGGGGCCTCGCAAGGGCGATCTCACCGAGATGAAACCCGCCGATGCCGGCAAGACCCGGATCATCGCGCATGTGCCGTCACGCGGGCTGATCGGGTATCACGGCGAGTTTCTGACGGACACGCGCGGGACCGGCGTTCTCAACCGCCAGTTTCACGGCTGGGTACCGCATCGCGGCCCGATCCCCGGGCGGCGCGCGGGCGTGCTGATTTCCATGGAAAACGGCGAGGCGGTCGCCTTTGCCCTGTGGAACCTCGAAGAGCGCGGGCGCATGTTCATTGGCGCGCAGGCCAAGGTGTATCAGGGCATGATCATCGGCGAACACAACCGCGAGAACGACCTCGAGGTAAATCCGCTCAAGGGCAAGAAGCTGACCAACGTGCGCGCATCGGGCACCGACGAGGCGGTGCGCCTGACGACGCCAGTGACATTGAGTCTCGAAGCGGCGATCGCGTATATCAACGACGACGAGCTTGTCGAGGTGACACCCAATGCGATCCGTCTGCGCAAACGTCTGCTTGATCCGACCGACCGCAAACGCATGGCAAAGAAAACCTGACCTCGGGTCGGGTCGGGTCGGGCCTGCCCAGATCCAGCCGCACTTGAGCGCGCGGCGCTTCGCCCGAGCTTGGCTAGCTGTCACATCCCGCAAGGTCGTGTGGCTGTTTCCTGAACAGCCAGCGTTTGAGTTCGTGCCAGTTCCTCATCGCTTGCAATGACGTCTTGCTGGCCAGGGCCGACTGAGGAATCTGCTTGTTGTAGAGCCAGACAGCCGTCAAGGGACATCCACTTTTACAAGCTAGAGCCATTGCCGATCAAGTTGAAGCATATCCTGCGTGCCGGAGATATCGCGCGCATTCCTGCGGAGTGAAAGCGGTCAAGGCGGATGCGATGGCGCTGCAGAGGCTGTCGGCGCAGCGGGCGGTGGCGCTTCTGATGAGGGCCTTGAGTTTGGCGAATACCATCTCGATGGGCTTGAGGTCTGGGGAATAGGCGGGCAGGAAGCGCAGCTCTGCGCCGCGTGCCTCGATAGCTGCACGGGCTGTTGCATTCTTGTGGACGCTGAGATTGTCGCAGATGACCACATCGCCGGGGCTCAGGGTCTGGGCGAGCATCTGCTTGACCCAAGCACAGAACGCGTCGCCATCCATCGCCCCCTCGATCAGCATCGGGGCGTCGATCCGGTCACTGCGCAGCCCGGCGATGAAGGTGTTGTTGCGCCAGTGGCCATGCGGGACAGCGCCCACGCAAGGTGCCCCGCGCGCGGCGCGCCCGAAGCGGCGGGTCATCTTGGTGTCGAACCCGCTTTCATCAATGAAGACGAGCTTTGACGGGTCCAGTGCTGTCATCCCGTCCCGCCATTCGCTGCGCGCGCGGGCAATGTCCTCGCGGGCCTGCTCGGCGGCGACCACTGTCTTTTTTTGCGCGTGATGCCGTGGCGGGTCAGCAGCCGCGCAACGCTGCTCATCGAGGTCTCAATGCCCGCGGTCGCCAGCCTCGTCACGATCTCGGTCTGGTTCAGATCGGGCGTTTCCTGCAGCCAGCCAAGGATCTTGGGCGCATGTGCCTCTACCGCCTCTGAGCGCCGGTCCCCACCCATCGGCAGCGCCTCGGCGCGTCCTTCGCGCTGCCATATCGCGGCCCAACGGACGGCTGTCGCGCGCGCGATCCGCATCCTGCGACCCGGCGCGCTGGCCGACATGCCCTCATCCAGAGCGGCCACGAACCGCCCGCGCAAATCAGAAGATTACGGTTCTCCCATCCATGCCGACCCCCTTCCCGGCAGTCACCATGAATCAGAAATCAGGCCGCGTGTGAATCCCAAAGATTCAACCTGTTCGCTTTCCACTCTGAGCTCGACTTCCGTAATGGGGCGTATTCTGTCAAGCGATTTTCCCACTGATAGAATAGCCACCTGCGGCTTGGCGTGGTGACGACGCGAGGTGCGTTCGGCGCGGAGACCTCATATATCGGAGGGCCGGACGCACCGGGTCCCTGGCCAGCCCGCCGCTTGTTCGTTTTGTCCGCTCTGGGCTGCACTTTGTGACTGCTCCGAGGGCTGCCCCTACCGGGATGATGCTTCCGTCCGTAGTCAGCGCGGTGGCTGCCACATCGTATGCGCCGTCCCCGTCCCATTGATTTCTGCGGTTTCGTTGTCCTGACCCAACTGCGATTCTCGTTCTGAACATTCAGAAGGAGATGACGATGGCGGATGGTGGGGACGGGTTTGACGGCTGCATCGAGGTTGTGCCACGGACGCGTGGATATCGGCGCTGGCCGGATGATGTGAAGGCGCGGATCGTGGCGGAGAGCTTTCAGCCGGGCGCGCGGGTGGTGGATGTGGCACGTAGG
>JAWLFT010000048.1:0-20185 GCA_041685435.1 Roseovarius sp. | reverse complement strand
CTCCGTTCTGCGCGAGATAGGCCTCAGCCAGACCTCTGGCAAAATCCTCGTTGGCCCACCAGGGGGCAAAATTGGTATCCGTCAGATCAAATCCGTTATCTGCGGAGTTGAAGGTGTCGAAACTTTCACCGTTGCCGGAGAATGCCAGGTCATATTTAACCTGTTCATATACCACGGTCGCCGCAGCCGCAGGGCTGCTCAGCATCGTGAGGGCGAGGGCCGCGGCGGCCATTGGTGTCAATGCGCCACGCGCCAGGGCAGGTTTGCCGCCAAAAATCATCACAGGTACCTCTTCTGCCTTTGTTTCCAAATGTTCTACAATCATGCATACGCGGCTGCCCCCACCAAGTCAAGATTGCAAAGCCGCCGGACCCGGTGCTTTACCGCGTCAACACGAGTTTGCCGCCGGTGATCTCGATGCTGGAGAATTCCTGCAGGTAGTTCATCCCCAGCAGCGATCCGGCCATCTCGCCCTTGTTGACCACGGCGCGGACATTCTCGTGGCGGACGGGGCCGACCTCGACGCTGTCGAGCCGCACCGACGCCGTGCGCACCTCGCCATTGGCGGTGAAGGCGCGGCCGAGATAATTCAGGGCGTCGGTGTCGATGCCGATCTCGGCGGCATCGCGCTGGCTGAGCACCACCTGCGTCGCGCCGGTATCGACGACGAATCGCAGCGGCGTGCCGTTGACATCGGCGGTCAGGTAGTAATGCCCGTCGGGGGCGCGTGGCAGTTCGATCCGGTCGCCCGCCACGACGCTTTGCGTGGGCCGCACGGTCTGGCGGATATCGTCCCAGAGACCCACGATGGCCAGCGCCCCCAGAAAGATCAGCACCCAGATCAGCAAATGCTGAAAGAGCTTTCCGAGGGACTCGCGACGCTGCACCACGAACCACAGCACGAGCACCGAGCCGAGGATCACGAGATAGGTCAGGCGGGCGAAATCGAAGTTTTCCATGCGCGTGACATAGCCCCTCAGCCGGCCAGACCAAAGCCGCGCAGACCGTCCAGCACGAACTGCACGGCAAGTGCGGCCAGAAGCATGCCCAGCAGGCGCGTGACCACGTTGATGCCCACCTTGCCGAGCGCGTGTTCAAGGATGCTGCCGGTCAGGAACATCAGGAAGACCAGCAGGATCAGCGACAGCATGACCCCGATGACCATCGCCAGCCCCTCGGCGCCGGGTTGCTGGCCGACCAGCAGGATCACCGAGGCGATGGCGCCCGGCCCGGCAATCAGCGGGATGGCCAGCGGAAAGATCGAGGGATCGTCGCCCTCGTCCTCTTCGGCGTCGTCGGCCTGGCCCTGGCGGCGTTTCAGGCGCCGCTCGAACAGCATGTCGAGGGCCGTCAGGAACAAAAGCACCCCGCCGGCGATGCGGAAGGCGGGCATGGAGATGCCGATGAAGCCGAGCACCGCCTCGCCGAACGCCGCGAAGACGATCAGGATCAGGGCCGAGGTCACGCAGGCCCGCAGTGCGATGGCGCGGCGCCGCGCGGCGCTGATGCCTTGGGTCAGCGCCACGAACAGCGGCGTCATGCCGATCGGGTCGATGACCACGAAGAGCGTGACGAAGGCGGTGATGAGAAACGCGGTATCCATGCGCGCCAGACTATCGCGGTTTTGCGCGGCGCGCCATGGCGCGAGGCGGGGTCTGTGAAGTTTCCCCGGCTCGCGCCGTGCGCGGAGGTTGGCCTGAAGGGGACATTCGGGGTGAGCCGCGCATCGACGGGCCGCGGTGCGGCGATCCAACGTGATTTTGGCAGCGCTTTATGGTGGCCAAATCAGGAAAACACCCATGCAAGGCGCAGGTTGCGGCCAAATCGCCGTGCCGGGGGGCGGCGTCATGCCGGAGGCATGCTTCCAGCATGGCGATGCGCGGCGGCCTTCGGCCTTGGTTCCGCGCGGGGCAGAGCCGACAACGTCCCCTTCAGGCCAGACCCGGCCTTCTGCGACGGGATCTCCGCCCGCATCGTTGACCCTTGGGCCTTCGTCAGGGCAACCGGGGCGCGCATCAGAGGCCGCGTCGGAGCCTTTATCTAACGGCCAATTCTAGCGTTCCGCCGCGTCGAGCTTTTCCTGCGCTTCCAGCCAGAGCCGTTCGGCCAGCGCCAGCCCGTCCTTGATCTCGGCGTATTTCTTTTGCCATTCGGTCACGCCATGGACATCGTTGTAGATGGACGGATCGGCCAGCTTTGCCGCAACCCTGTTTTCCATTTTCGACAGCTTTTCAACCCTTTGTTCGCACTTCTTCACGTCGTGCCTTAACTGCAGGATGGCGTCGCGCGAGGGGCGCCTGGGCTTTTCGACCCTGGGCTTGCGGGCCGGCTTGTCGGCATCGTCGCCGCGCAGCAGCATCGTGCGGTAGCTTTCCAGATCGCCCTCATACGGCGTGACCGCGCCCTTGTTGACCAGCCACAGACGGTCGGCCACGAGGCTCAGAAGGTGCATGTCGTGGCTGACGAGGATGATCGCGCCGGTATAGGCGGTCAGCGCCTCCACCAGCGACTCGCGGCTTTCGATGTCGAGATGGTTGGTCGGCTCGTCGAGGATCAGCATGTGCGGCGCATCCAGCGTGGCCAGCATCAGCGACAGCCGCGCCTTCTGCCCGCCCGAAAGATCGGCGATGGTGGTGTCGGCCTGCTCGGCGCCGATGCCGAAGCCGCCCAGCCGGGCGCGCAGACGCGACGGCGTCTCGCCCGCGCGCAGGCGGCGGATATGATCGAGCGGGGTCTCGTCGGGATGCAGTTCCTCGACCTGATGCTGCGCGAAATAGCCCACGCGCAGTTTCGAGGCCTTGTGCGTCTGCCCGTCGATCAGATCGAGTTTGCCCGCGAAGAGCTTGGACAGGGTGGATTTCCCCTCGCCGTTGCGGCCCAGAAGCGCGATCCGGTCATCCTGATCGATCCGCAGGTTGAGGTTGCGCAGCACCGGCACGCCATCGTAGCCGACGGAGCCGTTCTCGATCCGCAGGATGGGCGGCGACAGTTCCTCGGGCGCGGGAAAGCTGAAGCGCTTGAGCGCGGCTTCCTGCGGGCGGGTGATCGGCTGCATCCTGGCCAGCGCCTTGATCCGGGACTGGGCCTGACGCGCCTTGTCGGCCTTGGCGCGGAAGCGGTCCACGTAGGATTGCAGATGCGCGCGGCGCTGTTCCTGTTTCTTGGCCTCGGACGCGGCCGCCGCGATCCGGGCCGCGCGGGTGGCCGCGAACCGGTCGTAATTGCCCTGATAAAGCGTCAGCTTGCGGTCCTCGAGATGCAGGATCGCGCCCACGGCACGGTTGAGCAGCCCGCGATCGTGGCTGACGATCAGAACGGTATGCGGATAGCGCGCGAGATACGATTCGAGCCAGAGCGCGCCTTCGAGGTCGAGATAGTTCGTGGGCTCGTCGAGCAGCAGGAGATCGGGCTGCGCAAAAAGCACGCCCGCGAGCGCCACGCGCATCCGCCAGCCGCCGGAGAAGGCCGAGCAGGGCAGGCGCTGCTGGTCGTCGTCAAAGCCCAGCCCCTTGAGGATAGAGGCCGCGCGCGCCTCGGCCGACCATGCGTCGATATCGGCCAGCCGGGTCTGGACCTCGGCGATGCGCGCGCCATCGGTGGCGCTCTCGGACTCGACCATCAATTCCGTGCGTTCGGTGTCGTAGGCCAGCACGGTGTCGATCAGCGACACCTCGTTTCCGGGCACTTCCTGCGCGACACCGCCGATGCGGGCGCGTTCGGGCATGGTGATGCTGCCGGTCTCGAGCGCCAGTTCGCCGCGGATCAGGCGGAAAAGCGTGGTCTTGCCGGTGCCGTTGCGGCCCACGATGCCGACCTTGTGCCCCTCGGGGATCGAGGCCGAGGCATGGTCGATCAGCGTGTGGCCGGCCACCGCGTAACTGATATCGTCGATGTGTAACATGTGCACCGCATGCCGCATGCGCGCGGCGGCGTCAATCGCCAGAACGGCGGGCATGGCACTGGCGGTGTGCGCACTGATTTGCCGATGCCGCAGGCGATCGGCAGAATCATGCGCACGTACTTTGCGATCCGACTTCTGCATGTTCATATCCATTACGCGGGTGTGTGAAAGTACCCGAACAACACCGCGCAAAAAACGCGCATTATTCAAAGGAGTACGAAATGACACGCAAGATATTGACCATGGTAGCCGCAGCCGGAATCGCTGCGAGCCCGGTGCTTGCACAGGAGGCCATTGTCGAAGAGCAGGGATCCGACGATCTGCGAGGCGACTGGGTGCTTGGCGGCCGTGTCCAGTCCGGCGAAGGCGAGAATATCGGGTCAATCGCCGATCTCATCATCGATCAGGAAGAAGGGAGCGTGAGCGCCGCGATCGTTTCCGTTGGCGGCTTCCTGGGGATCGGTGCCAAGCAGATCGCAGTCGATTGGGATGAGTTGGAGATCAACTACGACGCGAACGAGATCGTTCTGGATATCACCCGCGAAGAGGCGGAAGAGGCGGAGGCATACTCGTATCGTGAGCGCGAATACGAGCCCATGCCCGAGGGTGACACCGGAACGGGCACGGGCACCGGAACGGGCACGGGCACCGGGACGGGCACTGGCACCGGGACCGGAACGGGCACCGCGACCGAGTGAGTCCGCCTGACGGCGCAAGGCACCCGCATGCTGGCCGTGCGGGTGCCGGCCCCCTGACCCGGGGACCAGGACGATGATGCTTTTCAATTCTGTCTCTGCATGCTAACGCCCCTGCGACGCGGGGCGCGTGACGATCGTGATCGCGCAAATTTACAAGCAGAACAGAGGACAGACATGGCTGTTGAACGCACGCTGAGCATCATCAAACCCGACGCGACCGCAAAGAACCTGACCGGCAAGATCAATGCCAAGTTCGAGGAGGCCGGGCTGCGCATCATCGCGCAAAAGCGCATCCAGCTGACGCCGGCACAGGCGGGCCTGTTCTACGCGGTGCACAAGGAACGCCCGTTCTACGGCGAGCTGTGCGACTTCATGGCGAGCGGGCCGGTCGTGGTGCAGGTTCTCGAAGGCGAGGGCGCCATCAACAGGAACCGCGAAGTGATGGGTGCCACCAACCCCGCGGATGCCGCCCCCGGCACGATCCGCGCCGAATTCGCAAGCTCGGTGGGTGAAAACTCCGTCCACGGATCGGATGGGCCCGACACGGCCGCCGAGGAGATCGCTTATTTCTTCTCGGGGCTTGAATTGGTCGGCTGAGCCGCCTTAATTCCGATTCGTGCGCGAAAACAAGGCCGTATGTCCGCAAGGATGTGCGGCCTTTTCATGTGTCGGCGCGCATTTGCAACATTTTTGCGCGCTGCAAGTGTGCACAGTTCGAGGGCTCAACCTGTGCGCGTGTTCATCAATCCACAGGGTATGTTTGAAACTGTGGCATTGCCGATAAGGCGTAATGTGTCTTATATCGAAACTATGGTTATCAATTCGAGTTTGGAAGGACGACAGAATGAAGCAGACATTGACCTCCGCCGCGCTGATGATGGGCCTGACCGGCATGGGCGCATCCGCCGCGCTGGCCGAGGCCGAGGCCTACACACTCGATCCCAGCCACAGCCAGGTGCTGTTCTCGTATGACCATCTCGGGTTCTCGACGACCTATGGCATGTTCGCGGGCTTCGAGGGCGAGATCATGTTCGACGAGGAAAACCCCGGGAATTCCTCGGTCGAGGTGTCGATGCCGCTGATGTCGATGTTCACCGGATGGGAAGAGCGCGAAGAGCATTTCATGTCCGAGGATTTCTTCGATGCTTCCGAGGACGACATGGTCACGTTCACGTCCACGGGTATCGAGGTCACGGGCGAGGACAGCGCGCAGATCACCGGCGATCTGACGATGAACGATGTCACCAAGTCCGTCGTGCTGGACACCACGCTGACCCAGCAGGCCGAGCACCCCATGGAGAACAAGCCGTGGCTGGGTTTCGAGGCCACGACGACGCTGCTGCGGTCGGATTTCGGGGTCGGGGACTTTGCGCCCATGGTCAGCGACGAGGTCGAGGTTCGGATCTCGCTCGAGGCGGGCAAGGCCGAGTAGGGCAAGAGGAACAAAGCTATTCGCGTCACGCGTGTTGTAACGAGTGGATCTGCGCAAGCCCCATTGCGCAAGATTTCAGGTAACCGGTTTTAAAGAGTTATTAAGAGTAAAGTGACGCGTCTCGGGCCGCCTGCTCATACAGGCGGCCCGTTTTTCATTTGCGTCTCAGGTGCCGTAGGCGCGGCGCGGGGTCATGGCCTCTTCGGCCGCGTCGATCAGCGCCTCGGCGATGAAATCAAGTTCTGCCCCGGTCAGGCGGGCGGGCAGGCGGACATCGCAGGCGCGCATCAGCATGGCGCGGGTCTGCGGCAGGTCCGGGATCTCGCCGGGCAGGAACTGCCAGTTCCAGAAGGCGCGCGCATTGTCGGCGCTCAGCCCGAAGACCTGCACCTTGATGCCGCGGGCGCCTGCCGCCGCGACAAAGGCGCGGCTGTCGGCGTCGGTCATCCCGGCGAGGTTGAACTGGATCGAATCGGGTGCGCGCTGTTCTGGCGGCAGCTTGTCGGGAACCGACAGCCAGGTCGAGGCGTCGAGGCGCCCCGCCACGTGATCGTGCCCCGCGCGCCCGTCCCTTACACGGCGTGCGACCTCGGGCAGTTGCGGGCGGATGATCGCCGCCGAGAGGTTGTTCAGCCGCAGGTTATACAGCGGCAGCCGGTTCTGCCAGCGGGCAAAGCCGGCCTCCAGATCCGCGTCAGGGGTGCCAAGATGCTTGGCCCAGTTATGCTCGTACGCGCCCGACATGATGACGGCGCGCGCGACGAGATCGGCGTCGTCGCTGATCATGAGGCCGCCCTCGCCGGCATTGACCAGCTTGTAGGACTGAAAGCTGAAACAGCCAACGCGCCCCAGCGTTCCGATATTGCGCCCGTGCCATGTGGTGCCCAGGGAATGCGCCGCATCCTCGACCACGGGCAAGCCGCGCGCGTCGCACAGTTCCATGATCTGGTCCATGTCCGAGGTATGGCCGCGCATGTGGCTGATGATCACCGCCGCGATGCCGTCGTCGAGCCGGGCCTCGAAATCGGCCATGTCGATGCGGTAATTTTCCGCCACCTCGCACAGCACCGGGACGCAACCCGCGTGGATCACCGAGGATGGCACGGCGGCGAAGGTGAAGCCGGGGATCAGCACAGCCGCATCGCGCGGCAGGTCGAGCGCCTTGAGCGACAGGAAAAGCGCCGCCGAGCAGGACGAGACGGCGAGCGCGTATTTCGCGCCCATGAGATCGGCGAATTCCCGCTCCAGCAATGTCACGGGCGCATTCTCGGGGGCGGTGTAGCGAAAGAGATCGCCCGATTGCAGCATGCGGTCGATTTCCGTGCGCGCGGCCTCGGGGATGGGGTCCGCGTCGTAGACGTTGGGGGCATGCATCATGTTCGGATTTCCTGAAGTTAGGTTTCGGCTTTCCGGAACACATACGCCTGATTTGTGACAATTTGTCAAAGAAAACCCGGTCGGGCGGGGGAATGTCGGTGGATCGACCGGGACGGATGGCCCCTGTGACACGCAGCGCGTGATGGGTCCGACCGGAGCGGTCAGGCTCCGGCTTTGCGTCCATGGCGGGTTCAAGACCCCGGCGGGACAGGTGTGAACGACGGCGTGAAGGGGACGTTGACGCTATGGTCCGGGCGCGAGTCGCGGCGCGGCGCACACACGGACGGATCGCTCAGGCTGCGCGGCCGGTGAGGTATCGCGCGAGGCTGAATCCGACCAGCCACCCGCCGAGATGGGCTTCCCATGCCAGACCGCCGCCGAGAATTCCGAAGATGAGGATATTGGCGACCACAAGGCCGAGGATGGCCAGCACCACGGGTTGCACGGACTGGCCGGACGCCTGGCGCATCTGGTAGTCCCAGGATTGCCAGACGCCGATCAGGCCGAACACGGCGCCGGAGGCCCCGATCATCGGCGCGTTGCTCGACGATATCAGCCCGAAGGCGAGCCCGCCGCCGACGGCCGACAGAAACAGCACCATAAGCGCGCGGCGCGCCCCGATACGGTACGCGACAAACTTGCCCAGGGCGAGCAGGACGACGCTGTTGAGCGCCAGATGCATGAAGCCGCCATGCAGGAAGGCGTGGCTGACGAGCATCAGAAGCGTCTGCCCCGGATAAAGCGGCGCCATGTCCCCAGAGAAAAGCGGCTGCCAGAACGCGCCGATCAAAAAGGCCGGCCAGCGCCAGTTGGTCGACCCGATATAGCCCGCCTCGGACAGGCCGAGCGCAAGCTCGATGACGGCCATCACGCCGACGAGGACCCACAGGAATCGCGGCGCCCCGGTGTCGGGGTCGCGTCTCGGCAGAGGATGGCCGCTGGGCGTCGGATCAGTCATGGCGTGGGATATAATCCTTGCGGCGGGGACTGCAAACGAGACGGCCGCGCCCCCGGCGAGACGCCGTGCGCGGGATCAGGTCCTGGCGGTCTTGTCGGTGTCCTGCCCGGTCTCGTCGCTCTCCACGATCTCGGCATCGAGCACATCCTCGGCGTCACTGTCTGCCTCCGCGTCTGTCGCGTCGTCGGTCCGGTCACCGCTCTGGGCGCCCTTGTCCTCGAGCGCGCCGACGATCAGCGGCAGCATTTCCAGCCCGGTCGATGTGGCCGTCGCGGATGTCGGCGGCGCGCGCCAGCTCAGCGAATCGAAGGCGCCGCAATTTTCGCAGGTCGGCTCCCACTCGGCATGGATGTGCTGGCAGCTGTCGCACACCCATTGCGGCCCGCGCGGCGCGCTGACCGCGCGCGCCAGCCACCCCCGGACCACCGCATCGGGCGCGCCTTCGCCGCGCTCGATCGCGGCCATGATCGACAGCGTGCGGGCGTCGGGATCGATCTCGGCCATGTCGCCAAGGGCGCGCCGGGCGGCGGGGAAATCCTCGGCGGCGAGGTTCAGCTCTGCCTTGAGCAGACGCGTCTCGCGCGTATCGGGGCCGATCTTCAGCAGCTTGCCAAAGCGCTTGAGCCGCCGCGCCGGAGTTTCGTCGGGTTCGATCTCGGCGAAGGCGGCGGCAAGATCGGGATGGGGGCACGCCTGCCATGCCTTGACGATCACCCGCGTCGCGTTGCGTTTGCTGCCCTCTTCGATATAGCTGCGCGCCGCCATCACCGCCGCCGGGATCAGGTCGGGCGATTTGCGATTGGCCTCGATCGCCGCTTCGCGGGCCTCGATGGTCTTGCCCTCTTCGATGACGTCGCGCGCCTCCGACAAGGCCAGCACCGCATCGCGGCGCTTGTGCAGATCGCGCGGCATGTTGCCATATTTCAGCTTGGCGTTCAGCGTCTTGCGCGCGCCTTTCCACTCTCCCTGACCGGCCTGCAGTTTCAGCAGCGTGTCCTGAGTCTCTGTGTGGCGCGGTTTCAGCGCGAAGGCGGTCTTTGCCAGTTTGAGCGCGGTTTCGGTCTCGCCACTGGCCAGTTTCTGGCGCAGCATGCCGCGCACGCCCACGAATCTCGTCTTCTCGTTGTTCAGCAGGCGCTTGTAGACCTGCGTCGCGCGGTCGCGGTCGCCGCTGAGCTCGGCCCCCTGCGCGGTGATCAGGTTGGTGAGCGCGGGCTTGTGCAGGTACTTGTCGGCCTTCGCCGCCTTGGCGATCGCGACCTCGCCGTCGCCCTCGGCCAGCGCGAGCATCCCTTCGCTCAGCGCGCGATAGCCCTTTTCCTGCCGGTTCTTGTCGAAATAGCGCGACAGCGCCGTCTCGTCGCCATTGATGACTTTCAACGTTGCCACCAGCAATCCCGCCAGTTTCATCAGCAGCCAGATCGCCAGCATCAGCAGCCCGAAGGCGATGACCGCCTTGATCGGGGTCAGGTTGATCTCCATCCCCGCCACGACGATGCGCACACCGCCCTCAAGCTCCAGCAGATATGACGCGGCATATGTCACCGCGGCCACGAGGACGATGAACACGGCTATCTTTATAATCGACCAAAGCATCTGGATCGCCCTTTCTGATTCAATTCAACCTGTCGGCCAGCTCATCGGCGGCGGACAGGGCCTGTTGGCGTTGCTCGGCGCGCGCGACCCAGTCGTCGAGCGCGGCGCGGGCCTCCTCGGGCAGGGTCTCGATCTCGTCCAGCGCATCGCCGAGACGCGCATCGCGCAGCGCACCCTCGGCGCGCGACAGGATCGCGTCGGGATCATCGCCTTCACGGGGCACGAGCGAGCGCATGCCGAGCTGGTCGCGGAAGAAGTCGCCGATCTCCACCGCACCAAGACCGTCCTGGGCGTCGCGCACCCGCGACAGCGCCTCGCGGGCGGCGTCGGGGAAGCTTTCGGTCAGCGCGGCCTGCGTGGGCGCACCGGTCTCGGCCACATCGGCCAGCGCATCGGGCACCTCGACGTCGGTCTCGCGCAGATCGGCCAGCGCATCGTCGAACGAGCTGCCGGTTTCAAGCGCCGTCGTCACGCGGTTGAGCGCGGCGCGCTGCAAGGTGACGCGGGCGCTGTCGCTCACGGCCGCTTGCTCGGCATCCGCTTCTTCGCGCAGCGCCGCCAGCGTGTCGGACTGGCTGTCCAGCGTCTCGCGCTGCTCGGTGATCGTCGCGTCCTGCGCCTCGAGGTCCGAGGTCAGCGTCTCGATCCGCGATGTCAGCTCCTCGATGTCGGAACTGCGCGATTCCATGTCCGCGCGCTGCTCTTCAAGACGGTCGCGCAGGCTTTCAATCTCGCTCGACGATACCTCGCTGTCGTCACTTGTCGGGACGGGGCGTTCTTCCACGGCTGTCAACCGGTCGCCAATATCGCCGACCTGCTCCTCGATCGTGCCGAACCGATCCTCGATCTCGCCGATGCGGGACTCGACCCCGTCCTGCGCGTCGGTCAACCCCGCCACCTCGTCGCTGAGATCGGGCGGCGGGTCGGGGCGGTCCATCGCGGTCTGGATGTCGTCGGAGAGATCGTCAAGCCGGTCCTCCAGCCCTTCGAGGCGGTCTTGCTGCGACGCAAGCTGCGCCTCGACCTCGTCCTCGCCTTCCTCCTCGGGCGCAAGGAAGGCAGGGACGCGCCCTTCGAGCATCTCCGACGACAGGATATAGGGCGAGGCGACCACACCGATGCTGGCGGCAAGCGCGCCGCCGAACAGCATCGACCAGAAGCCGCCCTGCCGGATCGTGACCGTGTCGGTGGTCGCGTCCGCTGCGGTATCCCGCGCCGTGGGCGTCTCGCGGTCGGTTCTCGTGTCGCCGAGCGGCTCCGCATCCTCGCGGGCGGGCTCTTCGGCGGATCCGGCATCGGTGTCGGGCGGTTCCGTGGTCTCCGACATGTCCCCGATGTCGGGCGCGGTGGTCTGTGACGTGGCCTGTGTATCGGCCTCATCCGCTGTCGTGTCGGCAGGCGCCGACAGTTTCGAAGGGTTTGGCGGCGCGACCACCTTTGCGGGATCATGCGCGAAGGGCCCGGTCGTGGGGGCGTCGGCCTGCCTTTCCGGCGTGTCGGGGGCGTTCTGGGACGTGGACGAGACCTCGGACGGGTCGTCCTCGGGCTTGTTCTGACCGGTGTCAGTTGTCTTTTTTCTGGTCACGTTTTGTCACCCTTTCGAATCTTGCCACACCGAATACCTCAGGCGACCTTACTGTGCCCGTTTTCCACCCTCAAGCCGCTTGGCGCTTTTCATCAGATCGCGCAACAGTTTGCGAATGGCGTCTGCATCGGGGGTGGGCGCGACCCGCAGCACATGCGCGGCGCCGTCGGGTACGGTCTGCGCCGTGTTCCGGCTGATCGCCGCAATGAAAAGCGGAGCCTTGGGTGTTGCGGCCTGCGCGAAGAAAAGCTGTCCGCTGCGCGGCGACATCAGCGGCAGGATCACCGGGGCGGTGCCGGCGAGCACCTTCTGCGCCGCGTCGGTCAGGGGATGCGGCTCCTGCTCGTAGACCACCGTGTCGCGGGCCGCGTGCCCGGCGGCGCGCAGCGTGCCGGCAATGTCGGCGGCGACATGCGCGCCGCGCAGGTGCAGGAACGGCCCGCGCGCGCCATCGCGCGCGATGCGGCGCAGCAGCGCCTCCGCGTCGCCGCCACCGGCCACCGCCGTCATCCCCGCGTCGCGCGCGGCCCGCGCCGTGGCCTCGCCTACGGTATAGCAGGGCAGATCGCGCCGCGCGGCGAGGCGGCAGAACCCGGCGACACCCTGGCGCGAGGTGAAGATCAGCGTCTCGTCGCCCGCAAGCCGTGGCGGCTCGCCTGTCCACCGGACCCGCATCAGCGGCGCGCAGAGCACCGCGACCCCGTCGCCGAGATCTGCGCGCAGCGTCTGGGCAAAACTGGACGCCTCCGGTTCGGGCCGGGTGATCAGGATCGTCACGGTCATGCCGCATCCGGAGTTGTTGCGTTTCGATTTCAGTGGTAGCTGCGTTGCACCTTCCACGCAATCTTGCCGGGCCCGATGACCGAGCCGCTGATCTTCCTTGGCCTTGAAAGCAGCTGCGACGATACCGCGGCGGCGCTGGTGCGCATCGCGCCGCGCGGCCTGCCACAGATCCTGTCCTCTGTCGTATACGATCAGGCGGTGCTTCATGCCGATTATGGCGGCGTAGTGCCCGAAATTGCGGCACGGGCGCATGCCGAAAAGCTGGATCTCTGCGTGCGCGAGGCGCTGGGCCGCGCGGATCTGACCCTGGGCGATCTGCGCGCCGTCGCGGTCACGGCGGGGCCGGGGCTGATCGGCGGGGTGATCGCCGGGGTGATGTGCGCCAAGGGGATCGCCGCCGGGGCCGGGCTGGACCTCGTTGGCGTCAACCATCTGGCCGGGCACGCGCTGACCCCGCGGTTGACCGATGGCGTGGCCTATCCGTATCTGATGCTGCTGGTGTCGGGGGGGCATTGCCAGTTCCTGATCGTGCGGGGCGCGGATGATTTCACCCGGCTCGGCGGCACCATCGACGATGCCCCCGGCGAGGCGTTCGACAAGGTCGCGCGGCTTCTGGGCCTGCCGCAGCCCGGCGGTCCGGCGGTGGAGGCCGAGGCGGCACAGGGTGACCCCGACCGCCTGCGCCTCCCGCGCCCGCTGCTGGACCGGCCGGGCTGCGACATGTCGTTTTCCGGGCTGAAGACTGCGCTTTTGCGGGCGCGCGACCGGATCGTGGCCGAAAAATCGGGCCTGACGCGGCAGGACCGCGCGGATCTTTGCGCCGGGTTTCAGGCGGCGATCTGCGATGTGCTGGCCGAGAAAACCCGGCGCGCGCTGGAAGCGTACAGGAAAGAGGCGCCGGGCAGCCCGCTGATCGCGGTTGCGGGCGGGGTGGCCGCCAACGGCCCGATCCGCGCGGCCCTGCGCGGCGTGGCGGACGCGGCGGGGGTGCGGTTTCTGGCGCCGCCGCTTGTCTTGTGCACGGATAACGCGGCGATGATCGCCCATGCGGGCGCGGAACTGCATGCGATGGGGCGGCGCGACGACATGAGCCTTGCGGCGCGACCGCGCTGGCCGCTCGACCGCACAAGCCCGGGGATGAACGGCGGCGGCCGGAAAGGAGCCAAGTCATGACGCTGATCTGCGGGGCCGGAGCGTTCGGGACGGCGCTGGCGGTGACGCTGGCCCGCACCGGGCCGGTGACCTTGTGGGCGCGCGATCCCGGCCACGCCGACGAGATGCGCCGCACGCGCCGCAATGATCGCCGCCTGCCGGAGATTGTCCTGCCCGACGAGGTGAGCGTAATCTCGGGCGCGCTGCCCGAGGGTGACGCGCCCTGCCTTCTGGCCCTGCCGATGCAGACGCTTGGCGGGTTTCTGGCCGGTCATGCCGCAGCCCTCGACGCGCGGCCGCTGGTGGCGTGCTGCAAGGGCATGGATCTGGCCAGCGGGCTTGGCCCCGCGGGTGTGATCGCCGCGGCCTGTCCGGGCGCGACACCGGCGATCCTGACCGGGCCGAGCTTTGCCCGCGACATCGCCCTTGGCCTGCCCACGGCGCTGACGCTGGCCTGCGGGGATGCCGGGACGGGCAGGGCGCTGCAATCGGCGCTGACCACGCCGACGCTGCGGCTTTACCGCACCACCGACACGATCGGGGCAGAGCTGGGCGGCGCGCTGAAGAACGTGATCGCCATCGGCTGCGGCGCGGTGATGGGGGCCGGCTTGGGCGAAAGCGCGCGCGCGGCGCTGATGACGCGCGGCTATGCCGAGATGACCCGCCTTGCCCAGGCGCTGGGCGCGCAACCCGACACGCTGGCGGGGCTGTCGGGGTTTGGCGATCTGGCGCTGACCTGCACCTCCGACCAGTCGCGCAACACGCGGTTCGGGCGCAGCCTCGGAACGGGGGACGCGTTCGATCCCGAAACGACCGTCGAGGGGGCCGCGACTGCGCGCGCGGTGCTGGCACGGGCGCGCGCGCTCGATCTGGACATGCCGATCACCCATGCCGTCACCACGCTTGTGACAGGCGAATTGCGCGTGGCCGATGCGGTGGATATGCTGCTGTCACGACCATTGAAGGAAGAATGATGCTGATTGCCCTGATCGCCCGCGACAAGCCCGGCGCCCTGCAGACCCGTCTCGACAATCGCGAGGCGCATATCGCCTATCTCAAGGAGACCGGCGTGGTCAGTCAGGCGGGGCCGCTTCTGGATGAGGCGGGCGGGATGATCGGATCGCTGATCGTGCTCGACGTGGCGGATCTGCAGGCCGCGCGGGACTGGGCGGATCAGGATCCTTACGCACTGGCCGGTTTGTTCGACAGCGTCGAGATGATCCCGTGGAAGAAGGTCATCTGATGCGCTTCTGGCTGTTCAAGTCCGAGCCGTCGGCATGGTCGTGGCAGGACCAGCTGGACCGCGGGGACGCGGGCGAGGAATGGGACGGCGTGCGCAATTATCAGGCGCGCAATTTCATGCGCGAGATGGCGTTGGGCGATCGCGGGTTCTTCTACCATTCGCAACGCGAAAAGGCCGTGGTCGGCATTGTCGAGGTGATCGCCGAGGCGCATCCCGACAGCACGACCGACGATCCCCGGTGGGATTGTGTGGATGTGCGCGCGGTGAAGAGCCTGCCGGATCCGGTGACGCTGGACGCGATAAAGGCCGATCCGCGGCTTGCCGATATGGCGCTGGTGCGCAATCCGCGCCTGTCGGTGCAGCCCGTGACCGACGCCGAATGGCGGATCATCTGCGAGATGGGCGGCGTGTCGGGCTGACCGGCCTGCCCGCGCCCTTGCCGGCCCCCTGCCGGGCCGGAGGGCGCAAAAATAAACGGAGGGCGCCGGGCAGATCGCCGACACCCTCCGTTCCCCACGTGCTCCCCAACGCACCACACGTGTAACCAGATCAGGTCTCGGCCATACTGGCCTGTACAGGATGACCCTACGCCAGGCCGGCGCTTTCGACAAATCCTTAGTGTCAAGGATTTACGACAAATCCGACCTGTCCGGGGCAGGAGGGGCGGCGCGACGGCCGCGCCATTTGGATCAGGCGGCTTTCTGCGGGGCGTCCACGGCCTTGCCCTCGATCAGGACGCGGTGCAGCGCGGTGATGCCGGCCTCCATGTCCTTGGCGCCGATGATGAACTGCACATCCACGCTGCGCGGGGCCTGCGTCGCGGCGATCACCTCGATCCCGGCCTCTTCCAGCGCCGCGAGGCCGCGGCTGAGCACCCGCAGACCGGTCAGATCGCGCCCGATGGGCGACACCAGCGACAGCGTGCGCGCCGAGACGTCGGCGACGGGGTAGAGCGCCTCGAGATCCTTCACCACGCGCCGCACCGATTTGAGCGAAGCATGCACGTAATGCGTGATCGTGTTGGCGTTCGAGGTCTTGGAGACGATCCAGACATTGTGCCGTTTCAGCGCCTCCAGAATGGCCGTGTCATAGCCCTTGACGCCCACCATGTCCTGCTCGAACAGTTCCAGCGCCACGACCTTGAGACCGGTCACGATCTCGACATCCGGGGTCTCGGCGGGCCGATCGTCGATCAGGGTGCCGGGATCGCCCGGCTCGAACGCGTTGGTGACGCGCAGCGGCACTTCGGCCTGACGCAGCGTCTTGGCGGCCTTGGGGTGGATCGCCTCCATCCCGAGATTCGAGAGCTGATCGGCCACGTCATAATTGGTGTGACCGAGCTTGCGCACCGCATCCTCGCCGACCAGCTTGGGATCGGCCGACGACAGGTGGAATTCCTTGTGAATGATCGCCTCGGCGGCGTGCGTCTGGGCGGCGATATTGGCGAAGGTGACCTCGGAATAGCCGCGGTCGAACTCGCGCATCAGCCCCTCGGTGCATTGTGCATAGCCGGTGACGATCGGCAGTTCGGTCGCGAAATCGACATCCGCGAGACCCGCCGCGATACGTTCCTGCAAATTGTGCTCGGTCTCGTCGCGCCATCCGCTGAGATCGATGAAGCGGGCATTGACGCCGTTGCGCTGCAACAGGAGCGTGGTGACGAAGGCCGAATGCGCCTCGCCCAGCCCCGACAGCAGCTCGCGGATGACCAGCATGTGATCGCCCAGCCGGAAATGCCCGTAGGAGCACAGCCGCTGCAGATCGAAGAGGCACGAGCGCGCGCCCTCGATCCGCTCGCGCACGAATTCGTCGGCCATGTTGCGATCGCCGGGATGCTCCAGGATATCGGCATGCGCCTCGCGCATCGCCCGCGACACGTTTGTCAGCGCGTCGAGCCAGCCGTGGTCGTCGTCGTCATTGGAAAAGCTGGCATAGACCCCCGGCGTGCCGGATTTCTTGTGCTCCAGCAGCAGGTTGGTGATGCCCCCGAAGGCCGAGACGACGAAGATCCGGTGATAGAGCGCGTCGCCCTCGCGGTCGCCGATGAAAAGCGTGTTCACAAGCTCGCGCACGCGGCTCATGGAGGTGCCGCCGATCTTCTCGACGGTGTGGTATTTGCTCGTCATATGCCAATGTCCGGGCGCAGGGCCCGGACTCCTTTTTTCAGGCGTCGGCCAGCGCGTAAGAGCCGTCTTCCTGATGCACTTCGTTTCCGGTGACCGGCGGGTTGAAGCAGCAGGCCATCACCAGCTCTTCGTCGGCGCGCAGGGTGTGGCGGTCATGCTGGTCGAGCGCATACATCACGCCGGGCTTGATCTCGTGCGTCTCGCCGGTGGCAAGATCGGTGATGGAGCCCGAGCCCTGCATGCAGTAGACGCTTTCGAAATGGTTCTTGTATTCGAAGGTGTGTTCCGAACCCGGCTCGAGGAAGGTGATGTGGAAGGAAAATCCCATCCCGTCATCGGCCAGCAGCATCCGCACGCTCGACCATTGGGCATCGGACACGACGCGTTCGCGTTCCTCTGTGACCAGTTTGTTGAAGTCCCGTACGATCATTCTCTCACTCCGCTGCAACTTTGGTGTTTTCGGCAATCTCGTTCGCGGCCTCGACCAGAATGTCGAGCCCTTTCTGGAACATTTCGTCGGGGGTGGTCAGCGGGGCGAGCACCTTGACCACCTCGTCGTCGGCGCCCGATGTCTCGATGACGAGACCCTTCTGGAACGCCCGTGCGCAGATCTTTTCGGCCAGATCGCCGGATCCGACATCGACGCCGCGCATCATGCCGCGGCCCTTGAGCTTGGCCCCCGGCACGAGCTCGACGATCCGCCTGAGCGCGGTCTCGAGGATTTCGGCCTTGACGTGGATGGCTTTCTGGAACGCATCGTCTTTCCAGAATTTCTCGAGCGCAACGCGGGCCGTGACGAAGGCATGGTTGTTGCCGCGGAACGTGCCGTTATGTTCGGCCGGCTTCCAGATGTCGTGTTCGGGCTTGATCAGCAGCGCCGCGAAGGGCAGGCCCATGCCGGAAAAGCTTTTCGCCATCGGGATGAGGTCGGGCTCGATGCCCATCTCCTCGAAGCTGAAGAACGGGCCGGTGCGCCCGCATCCCGACTGGATGTCGTCGACGATCAGCAGCGCGCCATATTCCCTGGCGAGCTTCGCGACACCTTGCATGAATTCCGTCGAGGCGGCGTTCAGCCCGCCTTCGCCCTGCACGGGTTCGATTATGAAGGCGGCCGGTGCGTCCATGCCGCTCGACGAATTGGCCAGCATCTCGCGGATGATCCGCAGACTGTCAATGTCGGCCCCGAACGCGCCGTCATAAGGCATGTGCGTGGTCCCGCAAAGCGGTCCACCGCCGGCGCCGCGGCGTTTGCCGGCATTGCCGGTGCACGACAGCGCACCCATGGTCATGCCGTGAAAGCCGTTGGTGAAGGCGACGATGTTTCGACGTCCGGTGACCTTGCGCGCGAGCTTCATCGCGGACTCGACGGCGTTGGTGCCGGTCGGGCCGGTCATCATCACCTTGTAGTCCATGTTGCGCGGGGTGAGGATGATATCCTCGAACGCGCGCAGGAACGCGGCCTTGGTGCCGGTGTGCATGTCCAGCCCGTGGCTGATCCCGTCGGCGGTGATATGCTCGATCAGCGCCGTTTTCATGTCGGGGTCGTTATGCCCGTAATTCAGGGTCGAGCACCCCGCGAGAAAGTCGATATAGGTGTTGCCATCGGCGTCGGTCAACTCCGATCCCTGCGCCTTCACGAAGGAGACGGGGAAGCTGCGGCAATAGCTGCGCACCTCGGATTCGCGGCGCGCATACACGGATAGGTCGGCTGACATTTCGGTCGGCATGACGATTTCCCTTGTGATTATGGTGAGAGCGGCGGTCGGCGGCCGGTTGGATCAGGCCGCCGTCTTCGCGCACTCGGACATGGTTATAGTTACCATGTGTTCGGTGTCGTGCATATCGTTGAAATGCTCGGATTTCGAAAAATAGGGCTCGCTCGACAGCGCGCCGCCGGTCGTGTCGCAGAATTTGCGGAACAGCGCCCAGCTTGCCTTGTTGTCGCGGGTGATGGTGGTCTGCAGGCGCGTGACGCCGTCGCAGATGTCACGCGACAGCAATTCGTTCAGCATCAGGGTGCCCAGACCGGTGCCGCGCGCCTTTTCGGACACGGCGACCTGCCACACGAACAGCGTCTCGGGATCGTCGGGGCGTACGTAACCCGAGACCCAGCCCACGATCTCGCCGTCCAGCTCGCCCACGATGCAGGTGTCACTGAAGTGTTCGCATTGCACGAGATTGCAATACATGGAGTTCTCGTCGAGCGGCTTGCACGCCTGTATCAGTTCCCAGATCGCGGCCCCGTCCTCGGCAACTGGCTTGCGCAGGGACGGCATCGCCTTGTGAAACATTTCCATCGCGTGTCGCATGGGTCATACCCTCATCATTTGCTTCGTCTAACTAAATACACATCCCGATCCGCGAAATCAACCGTTCATGACGGCAGATCGCAAATTTCATGGCAGGGCGGAAATTCCTTTATTTTTCCCCGAAACATGCGTTATACATTTAGTTAGTCAAAGGATCTTTTCAGGATGGAGGATTGAACGTGCACCTCAGCGACAGCTTCGCGACCATCGACTCGCTGGCGGGCGGAACCCAGATGGACCGCACGGATCAAAGCCTTGTCGCGCTGCGCCGCATTCTGCGCGCGACCGAGATTTACGGGCGCAAGCTGGCCAAGGCGGCCGGGCTGACCGCCGTGCAGTTCCGGGTGCTGCAGATCGTGGCCGAACGCGGCACCTGCACCGCCACCGAGATCGCGCACAAGATGCGGGTGTCACAGGCGACGGTCACCTCACTGGTGGACAAGCTGGTGAGGCGCGAGGTCGTCACCCGCGAGAAATCTCAGACCGACCGCCGGCAGATCCATATCATCATCACCGCGACCGGGCGCGAGATCGTCAGCCATGCCCCCGACGCGCTGCAGCAGCGCTATGTGCGCAAGTTCGAGGCACTCGAGGATTGGGAGCAGGCCCAGCTTGTCGCGTCGCTGGAACGCGTGGCGCAGATGCTTGATGCGGCCGATATCGACGCGGCGCCCGTACTCGACACCGGGGATCTGCGCGGCGCGTCCTGATCCGCGCCACGGATGGTTTCAGTCGGACAATTCCAGGCCGTGATCTGAGCCTTTCAGTCGCGCCCCATCCCTCGCGTCCTGATGGGGCTTCCTGCGTCCCGGCCAATCCACCCAGACCCCTCCACCCCGACTCCGCAGTACGCCCGCCGGTCGATCAACCGGCGGGCGTCCTTTTTCATGGCCCGGATGCGCCAGGTGGATGCGCTGTCAGTAGCGGTACTGATCGGGTTTGAACGGGCCCTCGGGCTTGACGCCGATATAGGCGGCCTGTTCGGGGTCGAGTTCGGTCAGGCGGACGCCGATGCGGTCGAGATG
>JAWLFT010000047.1:0-20311 GCA_041685435.1 Roseovarius sp. | reverse complement strand
ATCAGATCATCTATGCAGAAGGCATCGCCGCCGAGACGCTGCTTGTGGATCCGCGCACGCGCGCCGCGCTGCCCACGGGGATCGAGGCGTGTCTGCCCGCCTCGGGGGCCGATCACGCGGCGCGCGCGCATCTGCAATTCGAGATTTCCGAGGCGCTGCTGACCCACCCCGACACGGCCGGGCTGCTGAAGCGGGCCTCGACGCGCTAGGCGCCACCTGTCCGACTGGCCGAGACGGATGACGTCCCTGCGTCGGGGCGGGTGATGAAAACCAGCTCCGGCACCACGACGTCCCAGAGATCTCTGCGCAGCATGTGGTGGAATGCCTCATCCGCATCCTCCCTGCGCCACTGGATGATCGCCGCGATTTCGCCGGAGAGGGCCCGGGTTCCGGGCGGTGGCGCAAAGGCTTTCGCCATGCGGCCCAGGGGCCGGCCCCGGCTGTCCTCGATTTGCCAGCGCCCACCGATGGCGCTCAATCGGACCTTGTCCCCGACCCGCGCCTGCGCGACGGCGCGATGGACCGCGTGATGATCGCCCTGCCGCCCCGCGAAAGACAGATCGACCATCCGCGTCTCGGCGGACTGGAAATAGCGCCGGGGTCCGGGAAGCGCGGTCATGTCCGGCACCACGTGTCGCGTGATCACCGAGGGCGACCGGGTGGGCAGGTATTCGTGGTTGTCGTTGCTCATGACGATCAGGTTGCGCCGCGCCCGCGTCATGGCGACATAGAACAGCCGGCGCGGGGCGTCCTGATCCTCGTTGCGCGACGGCTTTTCCCAACCGCCGTCAAGAATGACGACGTCGTCGAACTCCAGCCCCTTGGCCCGGTGCGCCGTCAAGAGCTTGAGCCCCCGCTGCGCGCCCCACGACTCCCGCGACCATTCCGCGAACCACTCGATCACGTCCGGCGACGGCATCGCCTTGCCGTCGGTCTCGCGGGCGAGCAGGCCCAGCCCTTCGCCGATGCGGTCGGTCCAGCGGTTGGACGGGATGGCGTTCAGGATCTCCGTCAGATCCTGGAGCGAAACCATCCGCCCGCGCCCGTTGCGCAACGCACCGATGAAGGCCTGCATCTCGCGCGTGCGCCACGGGCCCGGCAGGGTCTCGTTCGCCATCTCGACCGGAAGGCCGTGAGCCTCGGCGAAGTCACGCACGGGCAAAAGCCTGCGCCAGTCGCGCGATATGATCGCGGCCCGGTTCCAGCTCCAGTCCGGCACCAGGTCGGACAGCCGGATCAACTCGTCCAGCGCCGCCAGGGCCTGCGCATCGGTCCCGGCCGGGCAGCCGAGGATCTGCACCCGTCCCTGCGCCACCGGGTCGAGCTGTTCCATCACGCCGCCTTCGGGCTCCTTGCGCCGGGCCCGGTCGACGGTGATCGCATGGCCGGTTTTCATCCGCTCGCGCGAGGCTTCTATCACGGCGTTCGCTGCGGTGATGATATGGATCGAAGACCTGTAATTGTCGGTCAGGAATACGGGTTTCGCGGTATAATCCTGTTCGAACTGCCGGATGTGCCGGACCGACGCACCTGCGAAGGCATAGATGTTCTGGTCGTCGTCGCCCACCGCGAACAGGCTGATCCGCTGGTCCGGATCGTCGATACTTCGCCCCGCGACCGCCGAGATCAGGGCGTATTCCTCTGGCCCGACATCCTGGTATTCGTCCACGAGGATCCAGCGGTATCCCTCGATCAAGGTCTCGCGCAGGGCTTCGGCCTCGATCCTGTCCAGACCATCGCCGCGCAGCAGGCGCACCGCGTCCATCAGGAGGGTCTTGAAGTCGTGTCCTTCGGCACTGGCCCGTCCGGCGAAGCTTGCACCGACCAGCCGCATGGCGAGGGCGTGGATGGTCAAGACGGTGACGAAGCGCGCGTCCTTGCCGATCAGCCGCCGCAGACGTTCCCGGATTTCGGCGGCGGCGTGCCGGTTGTAGGCCAGAACGAGAATGCCGTTCGGATCCTCGCGCCTGATCCTGACGAGATAGGCGACGCGGTGGACCAGCACCCGGGTCTTGCCTGACCCGGGACCGGCGAGAACGAGCACGTTGGTCTGTTCCCGGTCGTCACGCACGATCTGCTCCTGCGTCGTGTTGCCGAGCCGCTCGACGATCTCGGACCAGGATTGCGCCGTCGCCTGCCGTCGAAATTCGGTGCCGCGACCGGGCATCCACGCCTTCATGAAATCGCCGCTGTCCATCGCGAAATAGTCCGTCGCAAGCCGTTCCGCCTCTTCGATGTCGTCCATCCCTTTGCTCGCATAGGCCGCCATGACATGGGTCTGGATCGTCTGTTCGCCGTAATGCTCTTCCAGCGGCGCGAAATGCTGCACGGTGAACCCGCCGCCCTTGGGGTCGAGATGCAGCGTCATCGCGGACCGGAACACCGACAGCCCCTTGCCGAGCGTCACCACCTGCTGCTCGTGCAGCCATAGAAGCGCGCGGTCCAGGAGCCTGGAGGGATCGTTCACCATGCTTCGCAGCACCGCGTCGCCGTTGATCGAGGCGAGCAGGCCGCCGAGCGTCGTTTCCACGGGAATGTCCTTGCCGCGCAAGCCGCGCTGGACCTTGCCGGTCAGATGCGTCAACAGCCTTTCGGCTGCCTGCCTGCGCACCTGCGCCGTCTGGTCCACGACGTGCCAGGAGCGCTGCAGCCGCACCATCAAGCTGCCCTTGGACAGCTTGCGCAGGCTGATGTTGCCGCGGCCCCCGTCCATGTCACGGCCGTCCTGCGCCATGCCGCGCAACAGCGCCTCGACGATGTCCGGACGCACCGCGCCATGACCGTGCTCACGCAGGGCCTGACTGGTGGCGGCGAGATTGAAGGGCGCGGCTGCGCCGATCTCCATGTCGGGCGCTTCTTCACGCAATGCCGCGATCAGGTCGGCCTCGAGCCGGGACGCCGCCTGAAACCGGGGCTGCGAGGCGTTCTCGACGCCGACATGCACGAAGATCGTGATGTTGGTGTCGTCATTCGCGATACCGAGCGCCTCGAGATCCGCCAGCGCCTTGCGCAGGGCCAGGCCTGTCAATCCGTTGGCGCCGCTCAGCGCATCGGTCGAGATGCCCTCTTCGGGCGGTGCATTGATGATGTGGCGAACGATGGCGGCAAGCTGCTTGCGCCGGGTGCCCGTTATTTCGGCACGGTCGAGAATCTTTGCGACCTCGTCCATGCTTTTCACCAGAAGCGACGCGGGAAAGACCTGCACGCGGTTTTCCTCGCGCGCGAGCAGCCGCGCTTCTTCAAGCCACGCGACGGCCGTCTTGACGCGGGTGTCGTCGGTATTGCTGTCGCGCTGAAAATCGCGGTCCTTTTCTTCGTGAACGATCTCGCCGGGTGTCGCGATGATTGTTCCGTTCTTGCGCGTGCGCGCATCGAGACGCCGCAGCGCCTTGAGGATCGCGCTGATTTCGTGACGCGCGAGGCGCGAGCGGGCGCTGAGGCTGAATTGCCGGTCCACGTCTTCGGTGTTGAAAAGCAGAATGCATTGCGCCGGCTTCCGGTCCCGCCCGGCACGCCCGGCCTCCTGAAGGTAGTTCTCGAGCGACCCGGGCACATCACCATGCAGCACCAGCCGAATGTCGGGCTTGTCGACCCCCATCCCGAACGCGTTCGTCGCTGCGATCACCCGCAGCTCGCCGATGCGAAACGCCTCCTGGATATCGCGTTTCTCTTCGGCGCCCAGTCCCGCGTGATAGCGTTCGGCGGCGAGGCCCTGTTGCTTGAGAAACTCCGCGACCCGTTCGGTCGCATTTCGTGTCGAACAATAGACCACAGCACCTGACGCGCCGTCGCGGGGAAGTTCGGCCTCCACCGTATCCAGGATATCGGCCATCTTCGTGGCGCGCTGCGTGGGCCGGATCTTGAAACTCAGGTTGGTGCGTGTCGCGCCACCGTCTATCAACGTCAGATCCTGCCCGAGCCGCTCGCGGAAATGCTTGCGAATATCCTGCACGACATCGGGCTTCGCGGTTGCCGTCAGGCACAGGATCGGCGCGATCTCGTCGCCGGAGCTTTCCTTGATGAACCGCGCGACATAGCGGTAGTCGGGGCGGAAATCATGCCCCCATTTCGAGACGCAATGCGCCTCGTCGAGAACCCACAGCCCGACCTCGCGCTGCGCCAGCACGGACCGCACCGAAGCGCTGCGCAACTGTTCGGGCGAGATCAGCAGAATCGCCGCATCGCCGAGACGAACCTTGTCGAGCGCCTCGTGACGTTCCGGCAGGGACAACAAGCCGTTGATTGTCACCGCCGAGGCAATCCCGGCCCGCATCAGTCCCTGAACCTGATCCGCCATCAGGGCGACGAGAGGCGATATGACGACCGTCAGCGCCCCGGTCCTGTCGAAGCGCGACAGCGCCGGGATCTGGTAGCAGATGGATTTGCCGGTGCCGGTCGGAAGGATCCCCAGAAGGCTCTCGCCCGCCATCGCGCGGGCGACGATGCGCTCCTGCAAGGGACGCCCCTGATCGTCCGCAGGTTCGGGGCGGAAACCCGGGAATCCGAACCAGCGTTCGAGCGCCCGCGCCGGATCGTTGTGCTCGGCGCAGTGGTCGCAATGGACCACCGCGCAATTGGTGTCTCGCAGGGTCTTGACCAGATGCGCGGCAGCGCGAAATTGCGCGCGGACCCACGGCGGCATGACCGACTCCCCGCCCGCGACGGAAATCCAGGCGAGCGCGTAGGCCATCGGCCAGCCAAGTCCGATGTCGGCGAGCCGCTCCAGTACCGCATCGACCTGCGCAGCGCAGGCGTTTCCCGCGAGCAACCTTCGGATCGACGCATGCGCCTCGCACGCTCGGGGGAGGGGCGCCCCGCGAACCTCACGAAAAAGGCTGTCGAAACCGTCGCTCCGGGGACCGCGACAGGTCAGCCAGTGATAGGCCGCAAGAATGTCGGGCGAGGCCGCGTTCAGGGCGTCGAACGCGTCGATCTGGTTGCGCAGGACGTCGAAGACCAGCGCCGCGTCCATTTCGGGATCGTTCACATGGCCGCTTTGCAGACGCCCGTCGCGATAATGCTTCACGAGATGGTGGTAGGGATTGCGCGGGAAGGCGAGCGGGTTGAGCCAGAGCGTGTCGATCAGCCCGTCCGACAGCTTCGCGAACCGCGGCGAGGCCGCCGACAGGTGCGGTATGTCGTGCTGCAGGATGTTGTGCCCGATGACATGCGCGAAGCCGGCGCAGAAGAGATCGAGCCTTTCAAGCGCCGCGCGCGGGTCTCCGTCACGATGGACGATGCCATCTGCGCCGCTTGCGGGGACCGCCGCGAAGGCGAAAATCCGCGCCTCTTTCGGATCGACCTCAAGATCGACGGACAGGCAGCGTGACAAAATATCGTAATGTTGCCGCGCCAATCCCGCCACCATCCTCGTTCGGTTTCTCAAGCCATTGATATACTGCTCGTCTTTGGCGCGCGAGGGCAAGCGTTTCCCTGATGACGTGGCGCGAAACATGTGGGTATTCCCGTTTGGCAGGACTATCCGACCCCCCGCGCCATGGTTTGACAACTGCACAGCGGCCGCAGTGGGCTGACTGACGTTGCCTGAGGCCGACGGAGCCGGCAGAGGTTGCGGGCTACAATCCGCCCTGGACCTTGCCGCCCTATCGCCACAACGAGATCCTGATCCCCGTCGAAAGCGACTGAACGCCCGGTTCCTTCTCCGCCACTCGAACCATCAAGTTCACATTTCGTTCCTATTCCGCCAACCTCCAGCCAGGTACCAGAGAAGGGAACGGGGCGTGGCAGAGGCAGGCTATCTCGACAAGCTGAACGACGACCAGCGGGCGGCGGTGAAATTCGGCGTGGGCGGTGACGCGCTGTCGCCGCCGCCGCTGGTGATCGCCGGGGCCGGGTGCGTTCCTGATGCGCAGACTGGAAAACGTACGCGCCGAGGTCAGACTGACCGCCATTGTCTGTAATCCGCGACGGGTAAACAGCCTTGTCGGTCTCCCGGCGTTGATTGCGGCTGTGGGTGCGTAAAGCTCAGGAATTCAACCCGTATCAGCGCGACTTCATCTTCACAGAGCCTCACAGTTTCGAAAGCCCTGCGATCAAGCCTCTGATCACGATCTCCAGAAGAAAACCGCCACTTCATACGGAAATCCCGTAACCCGCCAGTCTTCGTCGGGTCTTCACGCCGTCTGTTAACGTTGCGCGCAGTACTGCGTCATCGCAAGTGACCACATAGATCTTTTCTTGGCCAAGGTCGCATCAGGCGCACCTGTTACCTGGCGCAAGACATCGGGTAATGGACCCGCGGTGACTTCGGACTTTCCGGATTCCGTCTTTCACCACGGTGCAGTATCCGTGTTCAGGCCGGCTGCAGACCCGATCTTGCCCCGTCGATCCGTCTGCAGCCCGGTCGTTTTATTCTGCAGTGCGACGTTTGCGTCCGGGTGACAGCGATCCCTTGATCTGGTTATACGTGAATCCATGCAGCTTGCAAAGACGACGTACCTCCTTGAGGGCTTCGGCACGCTCGTCTTTTGCCGCACGTTTGATTTCAGCCTCAAGTTCGGCTTGCTGCTGCTTCAGTTCTTCCAGTTTGCTCATTTCTTGCCCTTTACTAATGAAATCTGCCAAAGGTATTTCTGGCACTCCTCTCTCCTCGCATCTGGTATTTATCCTGTCGGAATTGAATTGACAATACGTCTTTAGTTTGCGCCGTCACACGCGTTGCCAAACTTGGCGCAGCGGCCCCCTCATGCCGGCAGGGGTGTCACGCAGTGTGCTCGACTAGTGACAGCCCTGCGCGTCGTCCGGGCGCATTCAAATCCTGCGCGGCCGAAGCGATCCTGAATTCCGAGAGCCGCTGTTCCGGAGTTCTCGGGGGGGCTTGGCATGGGCTTTCAGCCAATCCGTGATCGCCCCAACAGGCAAGGGGTCGCTGCTGTAATGGCCTTGCGCTTGTGTGCATCCGATGCGCCTCAGGCAATCGCAGGCGTCGGTCGTCTCGACACCTTCGCCGACAACCCGGAAACCCGGACCGTGTGCCAGATCCGCGATCATCCCAGGAAGGAAACCGCTTTGGCCGGATGGCTGCACATGCTGGACAAATCCCTTGTCGATCTTGATGACTTCCGCCGGAATTTCCGTCAGATACGCCATGTTGCTGTAGCCGCTGCCAAATTCGTCGATTGCAACGGTCACGCCGAGCTCGCGTATCTGTCCAAGGCGGGCCAATGTCGCGGTGTCGTCGGCTGCAACCGCACCTTCGGTGAATTCCAGTTCAAGACGGTCGGCGCGTACATCATGCGCCCCGATCAGGCGTTGCACCCGGTCGACAAAGTTCGGCTTGCCAAGATCTTTGGGCCACAGGTTGACCGACACTCTGAGGCCTTCGAAGGATCTTCCGCGGCCGGATTGCGCGGCCAAGTACGCGTTCTGTCAGTGGCTTGATGAGCGCCGTGCTCTCGATCAGCGAAAAGATTTCGGCCGGCGGGATCCAGCCGAGCGTCGGGTGATTCCAGCGCATGAGGGCCTCGACGGCAAAGCATCTGCCCGACGCCATGTCGATACGGGGCTGGTAATGCAATTCGACCTGATCGCCGGCGCGTAAAGCCTCTGGCAGATCGGTCAGAATCCGCAACGCACGCCGATGCGCCGAGTCGCTGTGCGCATCGTAGTGGGCATAGGGTTTCTGCTGGTGACGGCTGTCCTGCGCTGCCGTGAGCGCCGCGCGCAAGGTTTCAGCGGGGTTGCTGATCGTGGGCTCGAAAGTGACGATACCGAGGCCCGCGCGCGATCTTACCGGGATGTTGCCCGGCCTGATCGGCGCGTCGAAGCTGGCCGCGATGGCATTGCCGCGCATGTCCCGGGCCTGCGGGTCCTGCGCGTCGAGCACGAATGCAAAACTGAGGACACTCACATTGTAAAGCGTGACATCCCGCGGACGGCCCGTCGCAATACGACTGGCCCCGGCGCGAATGAAACCTTCCGGAAAGTCATGACCCAAGGCATGCAGACGCCGGTTGAAAGGCTGCGCACCGGCCAATGTGGCGAGGACAAGCGACCGCGTCGCTGCGCGCTGATGTTTCGGGCCGGAATCGCCCGACAGGGTCTCGAAAAGCTGTGCGCGATTGGGCAGGCGGGTCACGTGATCGAACCGGCCGATCCCGTCGGGTCGCGCCCCGGGTGCCGTCATCCGAACCCGTCGTTAAGACCCCGGGCCCGGTACATCTTTGCCATGCGTATATCGATCCCGGCGCCAATCGGTTCGGTCATCGGGGAGCCCCTCAAGGATGTGCCATGACGTCGGCAAGCTTTCATCTTGCCGCAACCCCGTTCAACCGACATTCCTGTCCACTTTCCTGCCGCGCCATGCATTCACCAAAACCCGCGCCGAGGTGTCTTGGGACGTCGCCATGTCAGAGGGATCAGGTCGGTATCTTTCCTGCCGGGCCGCCATCGCGAAAGCGATCTTCGCACTGTGTCGGGTCGCCGTGGCAGGTCGCCGTGTCAGGCGCGTTTTCGGCGATCCGCCCATCGATGCACACGCAAAGGAACGTCTACAATGCCCCGAGAAGCGTCCGCGACGGCGTGCCCGTCACGGCCAGACCCCGGTCGCGCTGAAAGGCTTCGATGGCGGCCGTGGTCCGGCTGCCGATCACCCCATCCGCGCCGCCGGTATCGAAGCCCCGCCGCGTCAGACCGCGCTGCAACGCGATGCGGTCGTCCTTGGTCAGCCCGTAGCGATCCGGCGGAAAGCCTGCCTGCAACGGCCCGGCACCCGCGATCCGGTCGGCCAGATGCCCGACCCCGATCGCATAGGCATCCGAGTTGTTGTAGCGCTTGATCGCCCGGAAATTGCCGGTCACGGCGAATCGCGGTCCACCGGGCTGGGGCTGCAAGGCGCCGCCCGGGTCTTCGCGCCCCCAGGGCATCCCGCGCTGCCAGCCGTTCCGGGCAAGATAATTGGCGGCGCTGGCCAGCGCATCGGAGGGATCCTCGGACCAGATGTCGCGCCGCCCGTCGCCGGTGAAATCCACCGCGAAACCGGTGAAGGTGGTGGGGATGAACTGCGTGTGCCCCATTGCCCCCGCCCAGCTTCCGGTCATGCGCGCGGGCGTGATGTCGCCGGCTTGCAGGATGCGCAGCGCATCCAGCACCTGCGCATCGAAAAACGCCGCGCGCCGTCCCTCGAAGGCCAGCGTCGAGGTGGCCGAAATCACCGGGATCTTGCCCTGCCGCTCTCCGTAAAAGCTCTCCAACCCCCAGATCGCGGTCAGGATGTGGCGGTCCACGCCGAACTGTGCCTCGACGGCGCCAAGCGTGCTGCCATGGCGGGCGAGGGCCGCGCGCCCCTTTGCGATACGCTCGTCCGAGGCGGCGATGGCGAGATAATCCTCGAGGCTGCGCGAGAACTCTGTCTGGCTGCGGTCGCGGGTGACGACACCTGGCAGAAAGCCCGCCTCGCGGAACGCGGCATCAAAGGTGCGCGCCGCGATGCCCTGCCCGGTGGCCCGCCCCCGAAAGCGTGCGACCCATGCGTCATAGCCGTCATCGGGCACCGGCCGGAGATCGGCGGGCAGGGGGTCAGAATCCTGCGTGACGCCGGGCGCGCCACCGCATCCTGTCAGCCAGGTTGCGCCGAGACCGGCAAGTACGAAACGTCTGTCGATCGCCATATCCTGTCCACTTCACTGCCCATTGACCTGAACACTACCGTTTAGACCGCCCGGCACAATCCCGTCCTGCGGATCCGGCGCGGCTTTGACGCAAAAAAGGGCCCCGCGCGATCAATGCCGCGCGGCATGTCAGTTCTGGGTCTTCGCTCTGGCGGTGCGGATCGCGGTTTCTTCTTCGGGGAACCAATGCGCGGTGCGGTTGGCGAACCAGACGAGGCTCAGCATCACCGGGACCTCGACCAGCACGCCCACCACCGTCACCAGCGCGGCGATCGAGTTCAGCCCGAAAAGGCCAATCGCCACCGCGACCGCCAACTCGAAGAAGTTCGAGGTGCCGATCATCGCGCAGGGCGCGGCGACCTTGTGCGGCACCCGCCACGCCTTCGCCGCCCAATAGGCCAGTGCGAAGATGCCGTAGGACTGGATCAGCAGCGGGATCGCGATCATCACGATGACCAGCGGCCGGGTCAGGATCACCTCGCCCTGGAACCCGAAGAGCAGCACGACCGTCGCCAGCAGCCCCAGCACCGAAAGCGGTTTCACGCGGCCGGTGAAGGCGTCCACCACCGCCTCGGCTTCGGCTTTCGTTGCCGCGCGGCGCGTCATCGCGATCCGGGTCAGGATACCGGCGATCAGCGGGATCACCACGTAGAGCCCGACCGACAGCACCAGCGTCGCCCAAGGCACGGTGATGTCGGTCACCCCCAGCAGAAGCGCCACGATCGGCGCGAAGGCAAAGACCATGATCGCGTCGTTCAATGACACCTGTGCCAGCGTGTAATTGGGATCGCCCTTGGTCAGCTGCGACCACACGAACACCATCGCGGTGCAGGGCGCCGCGCCCAGCAGGATCATGCCGGCGATATATTGCCCGGCGGTGCCGGGCGCGATGAAGGGCGCGAAGACCCACTCGAAGAACAGCACGCCAAGGGCGGCCATGGTGAAGGGCTTGATCAGCCAGTTCACCGTCAGCGTGATCACCAGCCCCTTGGGCCGCTCGTGGATCCGCGCCAGCGACGAGAAATCCACGGCCACCATCATCGGGTAGACCATGAACCAGATCAACACCGCGACCACGAAATTGACAGAGCCATATTCGAGGCTCGCGAGGAAGTTCACCAGCCCCGGTGCGATCTGACCGAGACCGAGACCGGCGAGGATCGCCAGCGCGACCCAGACCGAGAGATACCGTTCGAATGCGGGCATGAGGGATCAGTCCTTTGTGGTTGCAAGAGACCGCGGGGCGGCGGGGGCGGCTGGATCGTAACAGGCCGCGACGGGCCGTGCCGCATGGCCGGCCAGCTCGCCAAGAAGCGCCTGCAGGGGGGCTGCTGCCGCCGGATTCAGCGAATAGCAGATGCGCGGATGCTCGATCGCGCCGGTGACAAGCCCGGCGGCCTTGAGGATGCGCAGATGTTCCGACACTGTGGATTGCGCGAGGCCGACCGCGTCCACGATATCCCCGGCGACGCAGCCGTCGCGCGCCATCAGAAAGCTGACGATCGCAATCCGCGCCGGATGCCCGAGCGCCTTGGCGACCGAGGCGATCTGCGCCGTTTGCGGGGCCTCGATATCCGGCCCGGTCCGGGTCTTGGCCTGTCCAGCCGTCATTGCACCCCTCCGACGCGACGTTGCCAGCCATTGCTTTCGTCAATCGACGATCAACGAATGAGTGTCAACACGTTTCGGCGCGTTCGCCATTGCACCGGTGGCACAGCGGGCCTGGACAGGACCGGCGTCGTGGCGGCAGTCATCCGCCACGCCTGTCCGTCGTCCTGCCCGATCCGCGCGCGGCCCGGGCAGGGGGGCCTCAGCGCTTGCGGTCGCGGCGGCCCGTGACGGGCTGGAACGCGACCCCGACATGCGCCTCGCAATAGGGCTTGCCGGCCTGGACCGGCAGGCCGCAGAACCAGAAATCGGATGTTGCCGGATCGCCCACCGGCCATTTGCACGTCTTTTCGGTCAGTTCCATCAGCGAGAGTTTCTTTGCTTTCTTCTCGATCTCGCTCACCTTGGCGAGCGCCTCCGGGTCGATCTCGTTGGCCGAGGGTTGCGGCGGCAACGGCTGACCGGCGGGCACGATGGTGCGCACCCGGGTGATGTTGGATTGGGCGGGTTTCGGCTCGGCGGGTTCCGGGTCTTCGGTCTCGTCCTCAGCCTCCTGCTGTTCGGCGACGACGTCCTGTTCCGGCTCGTCCGGCGTGGCCGCGGGCTCGACAGGCGCCGACGGCTCGGCTGTCACCGCGACCTCTTCCACCACCTCCACCTCGGCGGCGGCGACGGCGGGACCGGAGCCGTTGCGATTGGACAGCCCGAGACGGTGCACCTTGCCGATCACCGCGTTGCGCGTGACGCCGCCCAGTTCCTTTGCGATCTGGCTTGCGGATTGCCCTTCGCTCCACATCTTCTTCAACAGGTCCACGCGTTCGTCATTCCACGCCATGAAGGGTTCCTTGCGCTGTAAAGCCTTGCAAGGCGGCCGGGACCATGGCCCGCCACCTTGTCATTTCCATCGAACCCCTATTGTAGTCATACATGCCCGAGATACAAGGGATCGGGGCCGTTCGCTGCGCCGACGGCGCCGCTTTCCCCTGATGACACAACCACACGAGGCCCGCATGCGTGATCACATCGCTGATACATCCACCCCCGGGGACATGACGCCGATGGGTGCGCGGCGCTTCGGACGGGTGAACTGGCTGGGCCTCGCGACCCTGGCCGAGCGCGAGAACCGCCGGTTCCTGTCGGTCTGGACGCAGACGCTGATGGCGCCGCTGATCACCGCGGGGCTGTTCATGGTGATCTTTTCCATCGCCATCGGACCCCAGCGGGGGGCCGTCATGGGCGTGGATTTCACCACCTTCATCGCGCCCGGCATCCTGATGATGACGCTGATCCAGAACGCCTTTGCCAACACCTCGTCGTCGATCGTGATCGCCAAGGTGCAGGGCAATATCATCGACACGCTGATGCCGCCGCTGTCGTCGGGCGAGATGCTGCTGGGCTATCTCGCCGGCGGCATCGGGCGCGGCGTGTTCGTGGCGCTGGCCATCGCGGTGGGGCTGATGGTCGTTCTGGGGATCGTGCCGGTCTATCCGCTCTGGGCGCTGGTGTTCATCCTTCTGGGCGCGACTTTCATGAGTGCCGTGGGCATCGTCGCGGGCATCTTCGCCAACAAGTTCGACCAGATGGCGGCAATCACCAATTTCGTCGTCACGCCGCTGGCGTTCCTGTCGGGCACCTTCTATTCGGTCGAGGCGCTGCCGCCGCTGCTCAAGACGATCACCCATTACAATCCGATCTTCTACCTGATCGACGGCGCGCGCTACGGCGTGCTGGGGGTGTCCGACAGCGCGCCGGGGCTGGGTCTTGTCGTCGGGGTGGGGTCCACGCTGGTGGTGTGCCTGATCGCGTGGCGGATGCTGGCCACCGGCTACCGGCTCAAGGCGTGAGGCGCTGGCTTCAGAGATATCAAAACAGACCGTACGACCCCTCGCGTGGGGCTCATGCGGAGGAGTTGCAATCAATGGTTCTGCGGAGATGCGGTCGACGGGGGCAGGGTCTGGCCTTGCGCGGACGTTGCGGTCAGGCCCCCATGCACGGAGCCAAGGCGCGGCACGCCCCGCCGCGCGCATGATCCGCCCCTCGGGCGGGGGCTTTCGCAACGGTTAAACTCCGAAAGAGCGTTGACGTTTCTGGCACCGTAAAGCGCATCCCGGCGCGCGTTGCAGCATTCACCCGGCGGTCAGGGGTTGCGCGTCTCGTCACGCTGCCCCCCAACGTCCCCTTATGGCGATCTCCCGCGGCCGCCACGCCGGGTTCATAAAACCGCCACGGGCTCAACGCCGTCATCCGACATGTCCAGCCGGGCCTCATTCATCACGTGCTGCAGATGCGCTCGGCCTCCAGCGCGTAGTTGGTGTAGCTGCGCCAGAAGCTGCGGTCGCGCCCCTTGTCGGATTGCCGGATCACCTGCGCCGCATGCGGATCGCTGTAGAACCCGACCGCGCGGCGCTGATCGGCCCCGCTGAGCGTCCGGTCGGCCACCGCCTGAATGCAGCCGCACAGCGCCGGCGAGCGGGCCTTGCGATCCGATTGCTGGCACGCTGCCGAGATCGGCCCCGAGGCGCTGGGCTGCACCCCCCGCGTCGGGCCCGCCGACCGGTCGCTGCCGCCGCCGCAGCCCGCAAGGCCGAGGATCATGCAGAAAAGGACGATCTGTTTCATGATTGATCCTCTGATCATCGGGGGATGCGTGCCGTCACGCCCCGCTCTGATGTGTGCATGCCGCATCGACGGGGATTTTTCAACTGACCAATTCCGCACGCCACGCAACGCGGCACCGGACCAGCCGCCACGCAACGCGACACTGGACGTTTGCCGCCAAATCCCCCATATCTTGCCCAGACCAAACCCGGAGGACCTGATGGGCATTCTCGACATACTCTTGCGCAGCGTGACATGGTGGAACGGGCAGACGCTCAACACGCAGTTCCACACATGGCGCTACGGTGTCCGGGTCGGCGAGGACGCGCAGGGCAACGTCTTCTACCAGACCGAGGACGGCAAGCGCCGCTGGGTGATCTTCAACGGCGAGGCCGAGGCGAGCCGCGTCGATGCCAACTGGCACGGCTGGCTGCACCACACCTACAAGGAGCCGCCGACAGAGCAGCCGCTGCCGCACAAGTCCTGGGAAAAGCCGCATGTCGAGAATCTGACCGGCACGGCGCTGGCCTATGCGCCCGCCGGCTCGATCCGCCGCAAGGAACCCGCCGAGCGGCGCGATTACGAAGCCTGGACGCCGGACTAGGGGCACCGCACATGACCGAAAGCAAAACCGAAATCCTCGTTGGCGGGGTCGTGCTGGCGGTTGCCATCGGCTTTCTCGTCTATGCGGGCCAGACCACCGGCATGACGCGCGGGGCCGAGGAATACCGGCTCAATGCCAGTTTTCGCAGCATCGACGGGGTCAGCGTCGGCACCGATGTGCGCCTTGCCGGCGTCAAGATCGGGCGCGTGACCGATGTCAGCCTCGATCCCGAAACCTACCGCGCGCGCACCGTCTTTACCGTGCAAGAGGGCATCGACGTGCCCGATGACAGCGCGGTGTCGATCTCGTCCGAGGGGCTTCTGGGCGGCAATTATGTGGAGATCCAGCCCGGCGGATCGCCCTTCTATCTCGCGGCGGGCGAGGAGATCGAATTCACCCAAAGCTCGATCGGTCTGATCTCGCTGCTGACGAAATTCGTGTCCGGCGACGATGGCGGGTCGGAATGAGACGCGCCCTGGCAGCCTGCCTTGCAGCGGCGCTCGCAGCCCCTCTTGCCGCACCCGGCGTGGCCCAGGAACGTACGACGCGCGGGCAGGGCGCGATCCTGCGCGGTCTCGACCGGGTCAACGGGCACACCCAGGATCTCGATCTGGCCACTGGCGAGACGACGGAGTTCGGCAGCCTGCGCGTGCGGCTCGATGAATGCCGCCTTCCGGCGGAAAACCCCGATGGCGACGCCTACGCCTTCATGACGATCCACAGCACGGACACCGACGCGCGGCTGTTCTCGGGCTGGATGCTGGCCTCGTCGCCCGCGCTCAATGCGTTGGAGCATCAGCGCTATGACGTCTGGGTCTTGCGCTGCAAGACCTGAGCGGGATCGGGATCGAAGGGCACGCACGCGATATCCACCGCCAGCCCGAGCGCCTGATGCAGATACCGGCGATAGGTGTTGCGCGGAATGTCCCGGCCCCCCAGCCGCGCCAGATGCGGGGTGCTGAACTGCGTGTCGAAGAGGACGAACCCGCAGCGCGACAGGTGATCGGTCAGATGCGCCAGCGCCAGTTTCGACGCATCCGTGCGGCGCGAGAACATGCTTTCGCCGAAAAACGCCCCGCCAAGCGCCACGCCGTAAACGCCCCCCGCCAGCGCCCCGTCCTGCCGGATCTCCAGCGAATGCGCGTGGCCGGAGCGGTGCAGCGCCATGTAGCTGTCGTGAATGGGGGCGCTGATCCACGTGTCGGGCCGGTCGGCACAGCCGCGCAGCACGCCTTCGAAATCGTCGTTGAGCGAGGCCTCGTATGCGCCGCGCCGCATGCGGCGCGCAAGGCTGCGCGAGATGTGGAAATCCTCCAGCGGCAGGATCCCGCGATATTGCGGATCGACCCAGAACACATCCGGATCGTCGCGATGCTCGGCCATCGGGAAAATGCCCGCCGCGTAGGCCTGTAGCAACAGCGCGGGGGTCAAAATCGCGGACATGGTCAGGCTTGCAGGTTGGTTTCCAGCCAGTGTTCCAGCCAGTGGATGTTGTAATTGCCGGTGAGGATGTCCTCTTCCTGCAACAGCGCATGGAACAGCGGTATGGTGGTGTCGACACCATCGACGATCAACTCGCCCAGCGCGCGCCCGAGGCGGGTCAGCGCGCCTTGCCGGTCGGCACCGTGAACGATCAGCTTGGCGATCAGACTGTCGTAATGCGACGGGATCTTGTAGCCGTCATACAGCGCCGAATCCATCCGCACGCCAAGGCCGCCGGGTGCGTGAAACTGCGTGATGGTGCCGGGACGCGGCGCGAAATCGGGCAGTTTCTCGGCGGTGATGCGCACCTCTATGGCATGACCGTTGATGCGCAGATCCTCTTGCACGAACGACATCGGCAGACCCTCGGCCACGCGGATCTGCTCCTGCACGAGATCGACGCCGAAGATCGCCTCGGTCACCGGGTGTTCGACCTGCAGCCGCGTGTTCATCTCGATGAAGAAGAACTCGCCATTCTCGTAGAGAAACTCGATCGTGCCGGCACCGCGATAGTTGATATTGGCGCAGGCCTCGGCGCAGATCGTGCCGATGCGCTCCCGTTCCTCGGGCGAGATCGAGGGGCCGGGCGCCTCTTCCAGAACCTTCTGGTGGCGGCGCTGGAGCGAACAGTCGCGCTCGCCCAGATGTACGGCGCGCCCCCGCCCGTCGCCAAAGACCTGCACCTCGATATGGCGTGGCGTGGCGAGGTATTTCTCGATATAGACGGCGTCATTGCCGAACGCCGCCTTGGCCTCGGACCGCGCGGTGAGGAATGCGCGCTCCAGCTCTTCGGGGCCGGTCGCGACCTTCATGCCGCGCCCGCCACCGCCGGCGGTGGCCTTTATGATCACCGGATAGCCGGTCTCGTCGCACAGCGCGCGGGCGGCGTCGACATCCTCGATCCCGCCGTCGGATCCGGGCACGCAGGGCACCCCGAGGGCCTTCATCGTCTCCTTGGCGGCGATCTTGTCGCCCATGATGCGGATATGCTCGGCCGAGGGGCCGATGAATGTCAGGTCGTGATCCTCGACGATCTGCACGAAATTGGCGTTCTCCGACAGAAACCCGTATCCGGGATGGATCGCCTGCGCGCCGGTCACCTCGCAGGCGGCGATGATCGCCGGGATCGACAGATAGCTGTCGGCGGCGGACGGCGGCCCGATGCAGACCGATTCGTCGGCCATGCGCACATGCATCGCATTGGCATCGGCGGTGGAATGCACCGCGACCGTCTGAATGCCCATCTCGCGGGCGGCGCGGATGACGCGCAGGGCAATCTCGCCCCGGTTGGCGATGAGGATCTTGTCGAACATGCGCGTCAGCCCTTATTCGATGATCATCAGCGGAGCACCATATTCCACCGCCGCGCCATCCTCGATCAGGATCCGCGTGACGATGCCGCCGTGCGGTGCGGGAATATGGTTCATGGTCTTCATCGCCTCGATGATCAGCAGCGTGTCACCCTCGCTCACCGACTGGCCGACGCTGACGAAGGGCGGCGCGCCCGGCTCGGCCTGCATGTAGACGCTGCCGACCATCGGCGAGGTCACGGCGCCGGGATGGCTTGCCGGATCCTCGGTGAGGGGCTGTGGCGCGGATGCGGCGGATGCGGCGGCCTCGGGCGCGGGGGCTGCGGGCGCCGTGCCGACCTGCGTCGTGACCGTTTCGCCCCGGCGGCTGACGCGCACGTTGAGCGTGTCGTCCTGACCGTATTCGCGCTTGACCGACAGTTCCATCAGGTCGTTTTCATTGAGCAGCTCCGCGAGCGCCCTGATGAAGGCCACGTCGGAGTCATGGGATTCTTGCGACATTTCATTCCTCGACCATCGCGAGGCCGCCTGGCGCGCTTTGGCGCAGGCGGCCTCGCATTTTGTTTTGCCCGTATATAGGGCAAGGCGCGGCCGTATAAAAGCCGCCATTATGCCCCGCTCCGGCGCGCGTGCCGCAATTTCTTGGTCCGAAGGTGCCTCAGGGCGGTCCGCATGCTTGTTCTCGCCCCGGTTCGGGGTTACCTGTGCGGCCTTACGCGGTCGCAGCCTACCCGCTCAAAACAAGGACGAACCATGAAGACCATAGTCATCTGCTCCGGCGGGCTCGACTCGGTGTCGCTGGCCCACAGGGTCGCGGGAGACCACGACCTCGCCGCGCTGCTCAGCTTCGATTACGGGCAGCGTCACGTCAAGGAAGTCGAGCATGCCGCAGCCTGTGCCGCGCGCCTGCGCGTGCCGCACAGTATCGTGGATATCCGTCAGATTGGCGCGGCCCTGTCGGGATCGGCGCTGACCGATGATGTGGCAGTGCCCGACGGGCATTACGCCGAAGAGACCATGAAGATCACCATCGTGCCCAATCGCAACGCGATCATGCTGACCGTCGCCTTCGGCATGGCCGCAGCCCAGAAGGCCGACGCGGTGGCGGCCGCGATGCATGGCGGCGATCACTTCATCTATCCCGACTGCCGCCCCGGTTTCGTGCGCGCCTTCCAGACGATGCAGGACACAGCCCTCGACGGCTATGCCGATATCCGGCTGTACACGCCCTATATCGAAGGCTCCAAGGCCGATATCGTCGCCGATGGCGCGCGCCACAACGTGCCCTTTGCCGAGACGTGGTCGTGCTACAAGGGCGGCGCGCTGCATTGCGGGCGCTGCGGCACCTGCGTCGAGCGGCGCGAGGCGTTTCATCTGGCAGGTGTACCGGACCCGACCGGCTACGCCGATCCCGATTACTGGCAGGCCGCCATCGCCAGGGGGGGTGCCTGATGTACCGGATCACCAAGGAGTTCCACTTTTCCGCCTCGCACCAGCTGCACGGGCTGCCCGCCACGCATCAATGCGCCCGGCTGCACGGGCATAACTACATCGTCGTGATCGAACTGGCCGCCGAGGATCTCGACGCCCACGGGTTCGTGCGCGACTACCACGATCTGGCCGAGTTGAAGGCCTATATCGACGACACGCTCGATCACCGGCATCTGAACGATGTGCTTGGCGACGAGTGCGTGACCGCCGAGCGGATGGCGCGGCACTTCTTCGACTGGTGCCATGCCCGCTGGCCCGAGGTGACCGCCGTCAAGATCAGCGAGACCCCCAAGACATGGGCGGAATACCGGCCATGACCGATCAGATTCGCATCTCCGAAATCTTCGGCCCGACGATTCAGGGCGAGGGCGCGCTGATCGGCCAGCCCACGGTCTTCGTGCGTACGGGGGGCTGCGATTACCGTTGCGACTGGTGCGACAGCCTGCACGCGGTGGACCCTGCGTATCGCGCGACATGGACGCCGATGCCGGCCGAGGCCGTGCTGGCGCGGGTCGCACGGCTTTCGGGCGACCGGCCGCTGATGGTCACGCTGTCGGGCGGCAATCCCGCGATCCAGCCGCTGGGGCCCCTGATCGCGGCCGGGCGCGCCCGCGGCTACCGCTTCGCGCTGGAGACGCAAGGCAGCATCGCGCGCGACTGGTTTGCGGATCTCGACATGCTGGTGCTCAGCCCCAAGCCGCCCTCGTCGGGCATGGTGCACGACTGGGGGGCGTTCCGGGCCTGCCTCGCGGCGGGGCAGGGGGCACGGATGGTGCTCAAGATCGTGATCTTCGACGAGACCGACTACCAGTGGGCGCGCGAGGTCGCCGGCCGCCATCCCGATCTGCCGCTCTATCTGCAGCCGGGCAACCACACGCCGCCCCCGCCCGAGGATGACCGCGCGCAGGTCGACCGCGAGGGACTCGAGACCCGGATGCGCTGGCTGGTGGACCGGGTCGTCGGCGATGGCTGGTTCGAGGCAACGGTGCTGCCGCAACTGCATGTGACGCTCTGGGGAAACCAGCGCGGGGTCTGAAGGACAGGAAAATGAGCGAAGACATCTACAAGGATCTCAAGCAGTTGGGCAATGATGCGCGCGTGCCGCAGGATCCGTCAGAGGCGGTGCTGGAACGCGTCGCCAACCCGCAGGCGGATCTCACCTACAATGTGCGATTCACCGCGCCGGAGTTCACCTCGCTTTGCCCGATGACCGGCCAGCCGGATTTCGCGCATCTGGTGATCGATTACGTGCCGGACGACTGGCTGGTCGAGAGCAAATCGCTCAAGCTTTACCTCACCAGCTTTCGCAATCACGGCGCGTTCCATGAGGATTGCACGCTGACCATCGCACGCCGGCTGGTCGAGTTTCTCAGCCCCCAATGGCTGCGCATCGGTGGCTACTGGTATCCGCGCGGTGGCATCCCGATCGACGTCTTCTGGCAGACGGGGGCCATGCCCGACGGTGTCTGGATCCCCGATCAGGGCGTGCCGCCCTACCGCGGGCGCGGCTAGTCTGACGCCCATGACATCAGATCCCCCCGGGTGATGGCGGGAACTGATGCAACATCCTTGGCCTGAAGGGGACGTTG
>JAWLFT010000130.1:0-4972 GCA_041685435.1 Roseovarius sp. | reverse complement strand
ATTACACAATCAAACCGCGGCAGTCACCGATAGCGTAGCGGTTATCCTTGCGGGTGTCGCTAAGTGCCCGCGCACCCGTTATTGAGACAAGGCCGAGCCCTCCGATCCTGGATCCGCGGCCCGGAGCGATCCCGTCTCTATATACGCCGGGACCCTCGACGCGCTGATGGCACCCGGTCTTTGACAGCCCAAACGAAGAGGCATGCGCGTCACAGACACGGCATCCGGACCACGCCGGACACCGGGGCCGGACACCGGAAAACCGCCGGTCTCACTCGATCTTCAACACGATCTTGCCGATATGCTGGCTTGATTCCATCCTTGCATGGGCCGCGGCGGCCTCGGCCATGGGAAATTCGGAATCCATCACCGGCGCGATGCGGCCCGCCTCTAGGAGCGGCCAGACGTGGCTGTGAAGGTTTTCGGCCATACGCGCCTTCACCAGATCGCTTTGCGGGCGCAGCGTGCTGCCGGTGATGGTCAGCCGCCGCATCATCACATGTGCGAAATTCAGCTCTGCCTTGGGACCCTGCAGAAAGGCGATCATCACCAGCCGCCCGTCATCGGCCAGGGCCTTGACGTTGCGCGGCAGATAATCCCCGCCGACCATGTCAAGGATCAGATCCGCGCCGCCCTCGCCGCGCAGGATTTCCACGAAATCCTCTTCACGGTAATTGATCGCGCGTTCGGCCCCAAGCTTCGTGCAGATCGCGCATTTATCCGCCGATCCGGCCGTGGTGAACACCCGCGCCCCGAAGGCACTGGCAAGCTGGATCGCCGTCGTTCCGATCCCCGATGACCCGCCATGCACCAGAAACCGCTCGCCGCCCTTGAGGCCGCCGCGCTCGAACACGTTGGACCAGACGGTGAAGAACGTCTCGGGCAGGCACGCGGCCTCCTTGAGGCCAAGACCCGCAGGAACCGGCAGGCAATGCGCGGCAGGCGTGGCCACAAACTGGGCATAGCCACCGCCGGGCAGCAGCGCGCAGACCCGATCTCCGGTCGCCCATTCGCTGACCCCCTCGCCGATCGCCACGATTTCGCCGGCGCCTTCCAGCCCCGGAAGATCGCTCGCGGTCGGCGGCGGGGCATACATCCCCGCGCGTTGCAGCGCGTCCGGGCGATTGACCCCCGCATAGGCCAGCCGGATCACGACCTCGCCGACGCGGGGCACGGGGCGGGGCCGCGTCGTGGGTTTCAACACCTCAGGCCCCCCGGCCTCGGTGATCTCGACCGCCTGCATCGTCTCGCTCATGGCCTCTCCTTTCGCATCACTTCTATCCGCGCCACCGTCCCGGCATGCCTGTCTGGTGCCGCTCTCGCGGCGCCTGCACGCGGTCCAGGATCTTCAATGGCCCGGCCATCAGGCCGGAGACAAGACGATTGTTGCGCGCGCGGCCTTTCAGCTTCTCGATCTGCATCACATCATCTATCCGCCGGTCGAGAAAGTCCCATGTGCGCGCCGCCCCCTCGCTTTCGTCGCCCAGCCAGTAGAGCACGGTGGACGCATAGACGCCTGAAAGTGTGGCGCGCTTGGTGTACCAGTTCACATCGTCGGATGTATCCCCGAGCGCGGTCCAGATCCGGTCGCAGGTCCGCCAGATCGCCCGGGCCCCGTCGGCGGCATGTTGCGGCAGCGCAAACAGCGTCGTGCCGCGGCGCACCAGTTCGCGATCCTCGACGACCTCCAGCCGCACGCGCAGGGCAAACGCCACGCGGTCGCGAAAGCGCATCGCGCTGAGATCGGTCTCGCGCAGCCGTTCCAGCATCAAGCGGTCGCCTTCGTCGTGATAGGCAAGCGCCAGATCCACGGGCCCGCGCGGACAGATTGCCGGGATCAGGCCGGGGTCGATACCGGCATCCGTGGCGGCCATGCGCAAGGTCGTATCGCTCCACCCGTCGAAGGGCACATGCAGTTTTGCGGCCTCCAGCAGGCGGGACATCAGCATGGTGTCGGTCATCGTCTTTCCTCTCGCCGGTGCGGTCTGGACATGCCAGAGACGCCTTGTTATAACACTCTTTCCTGCACACTATTGCAACTTTAACTTAGGAAGGTGGTGACACCACATGCAGGTTAGTGTTCGCGACAACAATGTCGATCAGGCGCTTCGTGCCCTGAAAAAGAAACTGCAGCGCGAAGGCGTGTTTCGTGAAATGAAGCTCAAGCAACATTTCGAGAAGCCGTCGGAGAAGAAAGCGCGCCAGAAGGCCGAAGCGATTCGGCGTGCCCGGAAACTGGCGCGCAAGAAGGCGCAGCGCGAAGGGCTTCTCTGACACCATTCGCCGCAGAATTCGCGACACGGAAGTGACGACCCCCGGGCAGATGCTTCGGGGGTTTGTCGTTGGAACGGCTGCCTGATCGTGATGTCCGCAGGTCAGCCAACCGTCGCGTCGACACCCGCCAGCTGCGCCGCATCATCGCGCCGCGCCGCGGCGGCGGCGATGAGGGCGCGGAAGATTCCCCTTTGCCGGTGCGCGTAGAAAAGATGCTCGGGGTGCCACTGCACGCCAAGCGCGAACGGGTCCTCGACCCGTTCGATCGCCTGAATCATGCCGCCCTGATCTGTCGCGGCCACACGCAAGCCGTCGCCCAGCCGGTCCACCGCCTGTGTGTGCAGCGCGTTGACCTTCATTACGCCCTTGCCGCACAGTGCCTCGAGCCGCGTGCCGGCCTCGGGATGCACGCTCTTGCGTGGCAGTACGGTGCGGATGTGGTCGCTGGCCTTGTAAGTGGCATAGGCATCCTGATGCAGCGTGCCGCCAAGCGCGATGTTGAGCATCTGGCTGCCCCGGCATATCCCCAGGACCGGCTTTGACTGCACGAAGGCGGCCAGCAGAATCCCGCGTTCCAGCGCATCGCGATCCGGGTCGAGCCGCGCCGAGGTGACGATCTGCCCGCCATAGAGATCCGGAGATATGTCGTCGCCGCCCCCGATGATGACCCCGTCGACGCCATCGATATCCGAGCGGCGGTCGGCCTGCCACCGGCGCGCGCGTCCCCCGGCCAGCCAGACATTGAACGCAATCAGCGGAAACATCCGCCAGCCCGACCGGCGCGAGACGGTGACCCCGATCACCGGGCGGTGTGATGTCATGCCGGGGCGAGCCCCGCTGTCTGCAGGATGCGCCCCGACCGCGTCGCCCAGCTTTGCCGCGACAGGGTCAGAAACCCGTGATCGTCGTCCCAGGCCTGTGCCAGCCGATCCAGAAGCGCATTGTCCTCGGCCACCCGCTCGACCAGTCGCCAGCGGTCCCATTCCTCGGCCAGCGACCAGCCCGCATCGTCGATCCGGCAGTCGGGCAGCCGGAAATGAAAGGCCGGGCGCTCCGAGGTCTTGTCATCGATCGCCGAGGCGATCCGGTCAGGGTCGAAATGGGCGAAGACCGGCAGCATGTCGAGCCCCCGGTTCCGGCTTGGCGTCAGTTCGAGATAGAGGTCCGTCACGTGATCGCGTGTCGCCTCCGGCCCCGCCTGGATCAGTGCACGCACGAAATCCGTCGGATAAGGATCGGTGAAGGGCAAAAGCCGGCGCGCATCGTCGATGGGGTTCTCGGCGCGCAACCAGTCCTCGATCAGCGCATAGGCCAGAAGCGGGCGCACGATATCGGCGTCACATTCGCTGGCGATCTCGATGTTGAGATGCACGCCGAAGCCGAAGAACCAGCCCGCGCCGCTGCCCAATGCACCGCCGGCACGGAGCGCCTCGCGCAGCGCGTCAAGCCGTGCCAGCTCGTCGAGGTCCAGAGGCTCGGTCACGATTTCCACTGGGACGACCTCGCGCCCCAGATCGAGCGCGGTATCCCGCAATCGGCTCTGCTGCGCCTTGCGCAGGAAGATGTCGAGATAGATATCGAGCGTTCCGAGATCGCTATCCTCGACGCGCCAGATATGGCTGTCGATCTGCACCGCGCGCCCGGTCAGAAAACTGGCACACAGCATGGCCGCATCCGCCTCGGACAGACCCCCGAACTCTATCTCGACGCCCACCAGACGCGGCACACCATCTGCGTTGAGGGGCTGCGGCAGGGGCGCGAACCGCGCCACGGCTCAGAGACCCGCCTCGGTCGCGATCTGCGCGCGGCTCTTGCGGGCGCGCTCGGTATCAGATTTCAACTGACCGCAGGCGGCCATGATATCCTCGCCGCGCGGGGTGCGGATCGGACTGGCATAGCCGGCCTTGTAGATGATGTCGGCAAAGCGTTCGATCCGTTCCCAGTCGCTGCGCTGATGCGGCGCGCCGGGCCATTCGTTGAAGGGGATCAGGTTGATCTTGGCCGGTATGCCCTTGATCAGCTCGACCAGTCGGCGCGCATCGGCGTCGCTGTCATTCACGTCCTTGAGCATGACATATTCGAACGTGATCCGCTCGGAATTGCTGAGCCGCGGATACTCCCGCAACGCATTGAGAAGCGTCTCGATGTTCCACTTCCTGTTGATCGGCACCAGCCGGTCGCGCACCTCGTCCGTGGTCGCGTGAAAGCTGACCGCCAGCAGGCACCCGATCTCTTCGGCGGTTCTGGTGATCTCGGGCACCACGCCCGAGGTCGACAGCGTGATTCGGCGACGCGACAGCGAAATCCCCTCGCCATCCATCGCGATCTTCATGGCGTCGCGCACGTTCTCGAAATTATAAAGCGGCTCGCCCATGCCCATCAGCACGATATTGCTCAGCAGGCGCGGGCGGTCGCCCGCCCCCTCGCCGGGGCGCGGCCATTCGTCGAGATCGTCGCGCGCCAGCATGACCTGGCCGATGATCTCGCCCGCCGTGAGGTTGCGCACCAGTTTCTGCGTACCGGTATGGCAGAACGAACAGCTCAGCGTGCACCCGACCTGGCTTGAGATGCACAGCGTGCCGCGATCGGTTTCGGGGATATACACCACCTCGACCTCGTGCCCGCCGGCGATCCGCACGAGATATTTGCGGGTGCCGTCCGCGCTGACCTGCCGGCTGACCATTTCGGGGATCTCGAT
>JAWLFT010000129.1:0-4999 GCA_041685435.1 Roseovarius sp. | reverse complement strand
CGTGATCCCGTGCCCGGATTTCAGCCGGTCGACATGCGCCGCCACCTGCCCGCGGATCCGCCCCGCGAACGCCTTGCCGTCTATGATCTCTGCTGTCATTCTGGTCCCTCGTTTACTAACGGTATCTGATAACGGTTTCGCCCCGCCCTTGTCACGCCCTGCGCCGGCGGGACGGGTGATGTCGGCCTCCCCATGATCGCGTCACCGACGACCACGTTCAAGCCCGCCGCGATCTCGATGTCGCATGGGCACGGCACGACCGCTCCATCCCTGTTGGCCGGACCGGGGCCGTGTCGGCCAGACCGGAGCGCGTTTGTCACGCCCGTAGCAGATGCGCGACCATGTGCAGACCGCAGATCCGACACGTCGCGCACCACATGCGGCGGACGGCCGCGACTTGATCGCACAAGACACGCCCCGGCACTCGGTCAGAGCGTTTCCTCGCGCAGCCGCGACATCTCGCTCCAGACCGGCTGGTCGGGGATGTGCAGGCGCAGCATGTCGCCCACGCGCAGCACGCCCTCGCGCTCGACCCAGGCCGTCACGCCCCGCCGCCCCTCGGCGGCCCGCTTGAAGCGCCGGCCGAACCCCGCGGCATGGTCATCGATCACCTTGGCGGGCAGATGGCAGGGGCGGTTCTCCATATCCACGACCAGCGCGACCCCGTCCGGACCCTGCAGGCGCGCCGACGGGGGCACATGGGTCAGATCGGGAATGCCCTCGACGACAAGCGACGCCCCGACCCATGCCGGATCGATCCGCGCCACGCCCATCGCCTCTGTGATCGCGGCAAGCTCCTCGGCCGACAGGATCGAGACCTGCCGCACGTTGCGGATCTCTGTGCCTTCGGGATACTGCGCCACCACACGGCTGCATGACGGGCGCGTCAGGCCGGCATGCACCTCGCCGGCAATGCCGGCATAGCTGATTTCGGCCTCCTGCAGCGGCTCTGCGGCAAGCGTCGCGTCCCGGTCCGTGACCCGCCCGATCCACGTGATCCGCCCGGCATATCCGGTCGGTGTCAGTGCCGGCATGATCGTCTCCCTCTGGTTTTCATCTTTCCGGAAATACTCATTTCGAAACGCACCCCCTGCGCAGACCGTCCAAGTGACGAGCCTCCGCCGCCGCCACAACCGCACCGGGGCCGTCGCCAGGCCCCGGCCAGGGCGCCCGGGTTCGGGGGGCACGTCCCTGTGCACTCCCGCGCACCCCGCGCGCCCATGCGCAAACCGCGTTCCGCAGATCAGCACCGGGGCGCAAACGCAAGTCCCGGAGCCTTGCACAGGCTCCGGGACATTTCTCAGCGGTCGTGAAGCTGGGGCTCACGTCGAGGGTTCGGGCTCCAGCCCGCCATCGCCCGATCCCGAGGACGGCTTCGGCTTGGTCTTGGGGATCGCCGTGACCGAGGGTTTCTTCGACGCCTCGCCGGCACCGCCGCTGTCATCGCCCGATTCCGGCGGATCGCCACGGATCACGCGGCTGATCTCCTCGCCGGTCAGCGTCTCGTATTCCAGCAGCCCCTCGGCCAGACGCAGCCATTCGTCGCGCTTCTCGGTCAGGATCTCCTTGGCGTTCTGATACGCCTCGTCGATCATGCGCCTGACCTCGTCCTCGATCAGCTCCTTGGTATGCGCCGAGATCGAGAACCCGCCGGCGGCGTTGCCCATGTAGCCCTCATGCGCCTGCTCATAGTCGACATTGCCGACCTTGTCGGACATGCCCCACCGCATCACCATCGCCCGGGCCAGACCGCTGGCCTGCTGGATGTCGCCGGCCGGACCGTTGGACACGTTGTCCTCGCCGTATTTGAGGATTTCGGCGGCCTTGCCGGCCATGGTCATGGTCAGCTTCTGCTGACATTCGGCGCGGTGCCAGTTCAGACGGTCGATCTCGGGCAGGCTGACCACCATGCCGAGCGCGCCCCCGCGGGGGATGATCGTGGCCTTGTAGACCGGATCGCATTTCGGCAGGTTCAGCCCGACGATCGCATGCCCGGCCTCGTGATAGGCGGTCTTTTCCTTCTGCTCGTCGGTCAGGACCATGCTGCGCCGCTCGGAGCCCATCATGACCTTGTCCTTGGCATTCTCGAAATCGGTGAGCGTCAGGAAGCGCCGTCCGACACGCGCCGCCATCAGCGCCGCCTCGTTGACGAGGTTGGCAAGGTCCGCGCCCGAAAAGCCGGGCGTGCCGCGTGCGATCAGACGCAGGTCCACATCGGGGCCAAGCGGTGTCTTGCGGGCATGCACGCCGAGGATCTTCTCGCGGCCCTTGATGTCGGGATTGGGAACGGTGATCTGCCGGTCGAAACGGCCGGGCCGCAGCAGCGCGGGGTCGAGCACGTCCTTGCGGTTGGTCGCCGCGACGATGATGACACCCTCGTTGGCCTCGAAGCCGTCCATTTCCACGAGCAGCTGGTTGAGCGTCTGCTCGCGCTCGTCATTGCCGCCGCCATAGCCCGCGCCGCGCGACCGGCCGACCGCGTCGATCTCGTCGATGAACACGATGCAGGGCGCATTCTTCTTGGCCTGCTCGAACATGTCGCGCACACGGCTTGCGCCGACACCGACGAACATTTCCACGAAGTCCGACCCCGAAATGGTGAAGAACGGCACACCGGCCTCTCCGGCGATGGCGCGCGCCAGAAGCGTCTTGCCGGTACCCGGCGGGCCGACAAGAAGCGCGCCCTTGGGGATCTGCCCGCCGAGGCGGCTGAATTTCTGCGGGTTGCGCAGAAACTCGACGATCTCTTCCAGCTCTTCCTTGGCCTCGTCGATGCCCGCCACCTCGTCAAAGGTGACGCGCCCCGACTTTTCGGTCAGCATCTTGGCTTTCGACTTGCCAAATCCCATGGCACCCCCCTTACCGCCGCCCTGCATGCGGTTCATGAAGTATATCCAGACCCCGATCAGCAGCAGGAACGGCAGAAGCGAAACGAGGAATGTCTGAAAGCCCGACTGTTCCTGGCTTTCGGCGTTGACGGGAACGCCCTGCTCGATCAGCCGCTCGGTGATCTGCGCATCGCCCGGTTTGACCGTCGTGTAATCGGTGCCGTCATTGCCGGTGTAGCGCACCGTCTCCCCGTCGAGGGTCACCCGGCTGACGGATCCGTTGTCGACGGCGGACACGAACTCGGAATACGGGACCGAGCGGCTCTGCATGCTGTCGCCCGCGCCGCTGAACAGATTGAACAGCGCGAGGACCAAGAGGAACAGCACCAGCCAGAAGGCTATGTTTCTTGCGTTGCCCAAGAGTTTTCTCCCAAAATCTGTACCCCGGCACTCAGCGCGGGGTTCACTACGGAAACATAGACATCACCGCCCGATCTTCAATGTAATTGTGATGCGTCGAAGACGGCGCTCTCGTCGCGGATCAGGCGCAACCGGTATCCGTTCGCCGATCCGACAAGCGGCGCGGCCAGCAGGTTTCCCGCGTGCCACAGCGCCGGACTGGCCAGCGCCGAGGCATGCGCAAGCCCGCTGGCGCGCCAATCGGGACAGGCGCGCAGCCCCTCGGGCCCGAGGGCGGCGATCTCGGCGCCCTCCGGCGCGAGGCCATCGAGACGCCACCGCCCGTCCCAGACCGCACCGGCCGGGACGCGCAGGGTGGCGACCGCGTCATATTCCCGGCCGATGCGCGCAGTTGTCGCGCCTGAATGCAGCTGACAGCCCTGCAGGGTCATCGCCGCGCCGCTGCGCGCGGCCTGCAGAAACGCGGTCATGGCCGACCCGCGCGGCGGATATTCCGCGCCGGTGATCCAGCGCAGCGCCGCCAGAAGGATCCGGCGCGCCACCTCGTCCGGCAGGGCGGCCAATCCGGCGCGGTCGATCAGCACATCGCCAGCGGCGATCCGCATGATATCGCGGGCTTTCTCCCGCGCAAGGAAATCCAGCGCCCCGCGCGCCTCGGCAAGGCGTCGCGCGGCTTGGGCCAGCGCGGGCGCGTCCAGGCCGGCGGCGGCCAGCGCCGCCAGCCCGTCCCGCACGCGCGCCCGCTCATAGACCATGTCGGTATTGGTCGGATCCTCGACCCAGTCCACACCCCGCCCGCGCAGCAGATCGCGCAAGCCGGCGCGGCTGACGCCCAGCAGGGGGCGGTGAAAGGTCGCGGGGCCGTGCCGCCACCGGGGCCGCATCGCCGCCAGCCCATCGACCCCGGCCCCGCGCGCAAGGCGCATCACGAAGGTCTCGGCGAGATCGTCCTCGGTATGGCCCACGGCGATATCCTTGATCCCGCGCGCCTGCGCCCAGTCGGCCAGAAGCGCGTAGCGTGCCCGGCGCGCCCGGTCGGACAGATTGCCCGCACCCGTGCCCCCCTGCCAGTCCAGCGTGTCATGCGGGATGCCCAGGCCGGCACAAATCCGAGCGACCGCGGCGGCCTCATCGGCGGCATCGGGCCGCAGCCCGTGATCCACGGTGGCGGCCCGCAGGTCCGGCCCGCCATGACACCGCCAGTCCTGCAACAGATGCAGCAGGCCAACCGAATCACCCCCGCCCGAGACGGCAACGCCCAGAATGGCAGGCGGATCCGGCGCGAAATGGCGCGTCAGCGCCTCTCGGATCTCCGGATCCCGGCCCATCACGTCCCGGCCCGTCACGAACAGCCAAGCCGCTCCATTTCGGCCTGCGCCTCCGACACGGCCCCGGAACCCGGATACCGCTCGGCGACCTGCGCGAGTGTCACGCAGGCATCCTCGGTCTGCCCAAGCTGGCCAAGCGCGCGGCCAAGGCGAAACAGCGCCTCGGGCGCCTCGTCGCCGCTCGGCGCGGCGCTGAACGTCTCGAGATAGGCGCGCGCGGCATCGCTCTTGCGGTCCAGCCTGTCCAGCGCCGCGCCGCGCATCAGCCCCGCGCGCCCGCTGAGCGGCCCGCCGGGATAGTCCTGCAGGAACGCTGCAAACTGCTCGGCCGCGCGCTCGTAATCGCCGGCCTCGAACGCGGCCTGCGCCCGCTCGAAATCGTCCCGCTCTCCGACGGCAAGCTGCGGCCCCGCATCATCGCCA
>JAWLFT010000046.1:0-20460 GCA_041685435.1 Roseovarius sp. | reverse complement strand
GGGTTAATTCACCCTGATCGTTGCACGGCATCCCAGTCCGGATACATCCATGGCCGCGCATTATCGGCGGGCAGGCTGCGGCCCAAAACGTGATCGGCGATCTTTTCGCCGACCATGATCGAGGGCGCGTTGAGATTGCCGTTGGTGATGCGTGGGAAAATGCTCGAATCGGCCACGCGCAGGGCATCCACACCGATCACCCGACCCTCGGCATCGACCACTGCCTGAACGTCGTCGGCACGTCCCATCCGGCATGTGCCGCAGGGGTGATAGGCGCTTTCGGCGTGCTCGCGGATGAAATCGTCTAGTGCCGCATCGCTTTGCCGCTCTGCGCCGGGCTGGATCTCGTGCCGGACGTAGGGCGCGAAGGCATCCTGCGCGAAAATTTCCCGCGTGAGACGGATGCAGCGGCGGAAATCGACCCAGTCGCTGTCCTCGCTCATGTAGTTGAAGCGGATCACCGGGGCCTCGGCGGGGTCGGCGCTGCTTAGGGTGACGGTGCCGCGCGAGGCGCTGCGCATCGGCCCGACATGCGCCTGGAACCCGTGCCCCTCGGCCGCGGCCTTGCCGTCATAGCGCACGGCGATGGGCAGGAAGTGGAACTGGATGTCGGGATAGTCCACGCCCGCCGCCGACCGGATGAAGCCGCAGCTTTCGAACTGGTTGGAGGCCCCCGGCCCGCCCCGGCCCAAAAGCCAGCGCAGCCCCACCCAGGCCTTGCCCGGCAGATTCCAGTATTTGAAGAGGCTGAGCGGCTGGCTTGCTGCCATCTGGATGTAAAGCTCCAGATGATCCTGCAAGTTGCGGCCCACGCCGGGACGGTCGGCGACCACAGCGATATCGTGCCCGGCCAGATGCGCGGCGGGGCCGATGCCCGACAGCATCAGGAGCTTGGGCGAGTTGATCGAGGACGCGGCAAGGATCACTTCGGCCCGGGCATGGACAATCTCGACCTGCCCGCCGCGGCTGATCTCGACCCCGGTCGCGCGGCCCTCGCGGATCACAACGCGACGAACGAAGCCGCGCAGCAGGTCGCAATTGTCGCGCTTGAGGGCGGGACGCAGATAAGCATTGGCCGCCGACCAGCGTTGGCCCCGAAGCACCGTCATCTCGAAGGGTCCGAACCCCTCCTGCTGCTCGCCGTTATAGTCGCTGGTGCGCTCGTATCCCGCCTGCACACCCGCCTCCACGAAGGCACGCACCAGCGGGTTGCGCATCGTGCCGCGAGTGACATGCAGCGGACCGTTCTGTCCGCGCCACGCCGGATCGCCGCCATGTCCGCCATCATGCCAGCATTCCATGCGTTTGAAATAGGGCAGCACATCGGCAAAGCCCCAGCCATCCGCCCCCTGATCGCGCCAGTGATCGTAGTCGCGCGCATGGCCGCGCACATAGACCATGCCGTTGATGCTGCTGGAGCCGCCGATCACCTTGCCGCGCGGGCAGGCGAGTTGACGATTTCCAAGATGCGGCTCTGGCTGGGTCTGGTAGCCCCAGTCGTAGCGGCGCATGTTCATCGGGTAGCTCAGCGCGCCGGGCATCTGGATGAACGGCCCGGCATCGGAGCCGCCATGCTCGATCACCAACACGGATTTGCCGGCCTCGGACAGCCGGTAGGCCATGGCGCAGCCGGCGCTGCCGGCACCGACGATGACATAATCGGCCTCCATCAGCGTTGACCCTCGGAGCCGGCGGCGGATTGCGAGTATTTTCGGCAAGATGAAGCCATCATTCGCCCCTCATTCGCCTCTCGGGAAGCGCTGGTTTTCTTCCACCACGTTGAGATCCATGTGGTTGCGCATGTAGCGTTCCGACGCCTTCTGCAGGGGCTGATAATCCCACGGGTAATAGCCGCCCTTGCGCAGCGCCTCGTAGACGACCCAGCGGCGCGCCTGGCTTTCACGGACCGCCGCGTCGAAGGCGTCGAGATCCCAGCGGGCCTCGGCCGCGGCCTGAAGTCGCGCCAGCGTGTCGGCATGCGCGGGGTCGTCTGCGAGATTGGTCAATTCATGCGGATCGGCGTCGAGATCGTACAATTGATCAGGATCGAGCGCGCAGCGGGTGTATTTCCAGCGCCCTTCACGCAAGCAAACCAGCGGCGCGTAGCTTGCCTCGGCGGCGTATTCCATCGCTACGGGGGCCTCTCGCGTGCCCCCCTGCCCGAGATGGACCAGCGATTGACCCTCGACCCAAGGCGCCACCTCTGACATGTCGGCGCCGGCCAGTTCGCAGAGCGTCGGGCAGACATCGATCGTGCTGACCGGAGCGGTCACGCATCCCGGTGCCATACCCGGTGCCGAGATCATCAGCGGCACGCGCGAGGAGCCGTCGTAGAACGACATCTTGAACCACAGCCCGCGCTCGCCCAGCATGTCGCCGTGATCGGCCACGAAGAAGATGACCGTGTCCTCGTGCTGCCGTGTGCCTTCGAGGGCTTCCATCACCTCGCCTACATGCGCGTCCACATAGGAGATGTTGGCGAAATAGGCGCGGCGCGAGCGGCGTATGTCCTCTCTGGTGATGTCAAACGACCGCCAGTCATTGGCGTCGAAGATCCGTTTCGAATGCGCGTCGTGATCCTCGTAGGCCATGGCCGGCACCTGCGGCGACAGATGCTCGCACTCCTCATAGAGATCCCAGTACTTGCGCCGCGCGACATACGGATCATGGGTGTGGGTGAAGCTGACAGTCAGGCACCACGGCCGGACGTCGTGGCCGCGCGCCAGATCATAGACCTTCTGCGCGCCGTGAAAGGCGACCTCGTCATCGTATTCCATCTGGTTGGAGATTTCGGCCACGCCCGCGCCGGTGACCGACCCCAGATTGTGATACCACCAGTCGATCCGCTCGCCCGGTTTGCGGTAATCCGGGGTCCAGCCGAAATCGGCCGGGTAGATGTCGGTGGTCAGCCGTTCCTCGAACCCGTGCAGCCGATCCGGGCCGAAGAAATGCATCTTGCCCGACAGGCAGGTCTGGTACCCCGCGCGCCGCAGATGATGGGCGTAGGTCGGGATATCGGCCGAGAACTCGGCGGCGTTGTCGTAGACGCGGCTGCGCGACGGCAGCAGGCCGGACATGTAGCTGGCCCGTCCCGGCGCGCAAAGCGGGCTCGCGGTGTAGGCGTTGGCGAAGCGGGTGGAGCGCGCGGCCAGTTTCCTGAGATTCGGCGCATGCAGCCAGTCCGCCGGACCATCGGGAAAGAACGTGCCGTTAAGCTGGTCGGTCATGAAGATCAGGATGTTGGGCTGGCGTGTCATGGGGTTCCCCTGGGCAAGGTCTCTGGCAGGCTGGTGTCGAGGTAATGCAGCAGTACGGCGATGGCGGTTTCGGGGGCGATGCCGCCCTCGCCAAGCGCCTGCCGGATGTAGAGCCCGTCGATCATGGCAGCCAATCCACGGGTCAGCGTCCGCGCCTGATCCGCGTCGATCTGGCGCAGTGCGTGATGCAGGTTCGAGCGCAGGCGCCGCTGATAGATATGCAGCAGCCTGCGCGCCGCAGTCGAGCGCTGTGCCTGCACGTAGAAGTTCAGCCAGGCCGAGACCATTTCGGGCCGGAATTGCGCGGGTGCGAAACTGGCGCGGATGATCGCCTCGATCCGGTTGCGCGGGGTTTTCGCCATGACCAGCGCGCCGCGCACCTCGGCGGCGTAGAGCGTCAGGATATGGCGCATCGCGGCAACGAAGATCTGATCCTTGGATCCGAAATAGTGATGCGCGAGTGCCGACGACATGCCCGCGCGCCGGGCGATCTGCGCCACCGTCACGTCGAGCGAGCCGCGCGCGCCGATTTCGTGGATGGTGGCATCCATCAGCGCCGCACGTCTTACTGGCTGCATTCCAAGTTTGGGCATGTCGCATTCCGATCTGCTGCTTGCCCCAATGGGGTATTCGTGTTTAATTGATGCGTCAATCAATAAAACCGGAGCTTGCTATCGCGACACCCGACCCGCAAGACGCCAAGAACGTTGTAATTCACTGCGGCGTCATATTAGCGTAGTTACATCGCAACCGACCGTGACGTCAGAACCGGCCCTCGGGCCGATGCCGCCACACAGAGGTCCGGATCAACAACAACCAGGGGAGACGACAGACATGACCATGCTCAATTCAGGACGGATGAACCGCCGCGGCTTCATGGCGACATCCGCCGGTGCCGCGCTTGCCGCGGGCCTGCCGCTGCGCGCCCACGCCGAGCCGAAGCGTGGCGGCCACCTGAGGGCCGCGATCGGCCACGGCGCGACCACCGACACGCTCAATCCCGGCACCTACGAGAACAGCTTCACCACCTCGCTGTCCTACACGATCCACGGCCACCTTACCGAAGTGGCACAGGACGGGACGCTGCGCCCGGAAGTGGCCGAAAGCTGGGAAGCCTCGTCCGATGCGAAGGTCTGGCGCGTCAAGATCCGCCAGGACGTCACGTTCCATTCCGGCAAGCCGCTGGAACTGCAGGACGTGGTCAACTCGATCAATTTCCACCGCGGCGAGGACAGCACGTCGGCCGCCGGGCCGATCGTGGCCCCGATCCAGGAGATAGAGACCGAGGGCGACGACACGGTGGTGTTCACGCTGGACGGCGGCAATGCCGACTTTCCGTTCATCCTGGCCGACTACCACCTCACGATCTGCCCCGCGGATGGCGACAGCATCGACTGGCGCTCGGGCGACGGCTGCGGCAGCTACGCGCTGCAGGAATTCAATCCGGGCGTTTCCTACTCGGTCGAACGACACGAGGATCACTGGCGTGACGACGTGGCCTGGTTCGACAGCGCCGAGGTGCTCGCCATCGTCGACCAGAACGCGCGGACCACGGCGCTCGTCTCGGGCGATGTGCACGTGGCCGACCGGCTGGACCTGAAGACCCTGAACCTTCTCGAACGCCGCCCCGACATCCAGATCAACTCGGTTCCGGGCACACAGCACTACACCTTCGCCATGGACACCCGCGAAGCGCCGTTCGATGATAAAAACGTGCGCCTCGCGCTGAAATACGCTGTCAACCGCGAGGAACTCGTCGAAAAGATCCTGTTCGGGTACGGGGTTGTCGGCAATGACCATCCGATCGGTCCAAACCAGCGGTTCTTCAACGACGAGCTGGAGCAGAAGAGCTACGATCCCGACAAGGCGAAATACCACCTCAAGCAGGCCGGACTCGACAGTGTCGATGTCACGCTTTCAGCGGCGGATGCGGCGTTTGTCGGTGCCGTCGATGCCGCCGTGCTTTTCCAGAACTCGGCCGCCGAGGCCGGGATCAATCTAAAGCCCTCGCGCGAGCCCAATGATGGCTACTGGTCCGATGTCTGGATGAACAAGGACTTCGCCGCCGTCTACTGGTCGGGTCGCGTTGTCGAGGATCAGATGTTCTCGACGGCCTACAAGTGCGGCGCATCGTGGAATGACACGTTCTGGTGCAACGAGCGCTTCGACGAACTGCTGGTCAAGGCCCGCTCCGAGCTCGACGAGGACAAGCGCCGAGAGATGTATCACGAGATGCAGGCGCTGGTCTCCAATGAAGGCGGCGCAATCATTCCGATGTTCGCCAACTGGGTGTTCGGCAACTCTACCGACGTGGCCCATACCGAGCAGATGAGCTCGAACTGGGATGTCGACGGCATGCGCTTTGTCGAGCGTTGGTGGTTCGCCTGATCCCGCTTGCGTACAAGTGACGCCGGGGCCCGGGGGATCGCCCCCCGGGCCTTTGCCAAACGGGCCACGCGCCCGATAATCCGATACCGGGAGAGACATGATGACCCCCTTGAAGACCCCCCTTTCCGCCCTCGCCGTCGCGGTCGCCGCCGGGCCGGCCTTCGCCGATTGCGAGACCGTGACATTCTCCGATGTGGGCTGGACCGACATCACCGCGACCACCGCCGCGACGACTGTCGTGCTCGAAGCCCTAGGCTATGACACCGAAACCAAGCTGATCGCCGTTCCGGTCACCTACCAGTCGCTCGCCGCGGGAGACATCGACGTGTTCCTTGGCAACTGGATGCCCACGATGGAAGGCGATATCGCCCCCTACCGCGAGGCCGGCACCGTCGACACGGTGCGGGCCAATCTGGAAGGCGCGAAATACACGCTGGCCACCAATGCCGCCGGCGCAGAGCTTGGCATCACGTCTTTCGAGGATATCGCCGACCATGCCGAGGCACTGGACGAGACGATCTACGGGATCGAGCCGGGCAATGACGGCAATCGCCTGATCCTCGAGATGATCGAGGCCGACGCCTTCGGCCTGTCGGAGTTCGACCTCAGGGAAAGCTCGGAACAGGGCATGCTGGCGCAGGTCAGCCGTGCCGACCGCCGCGACGAGCCGATCGTGTTCCTCGGCTGGGAGCCGCACCCGATGAACGCCAATCACGACCTGACCTACCTGACCGGCGGGGATGACTGGTTCGGCCCTGACCTGGGTGGGGCCACCGTCTATACCAATACCCGCGCGGGATATGTCGAGGAATGCCCGAATGTCGGCCAGTTCCTGCAGAACCTCGAATTCACGCTGGAGATGGAAAACGAGATCATGGGCGCGATCCTCGATGACGGAGCCGACCCAGAGGATGCGGCGCGCGCCTGGCTCAAGGCCAATCCCGACACGATCGAGCCGTGGCTCGACGGCGTGACCACCCGCAATGGCGACGACGCGCTGCCGGCGGTGAAGTCCGCCCTCGGGATGTGATAGCCCCGTTGCACCGTCCCAGTCCCGGGGCGGTGCGTGCTGAAGTCTTCCGGAAAATCAGGGGAACGGCCTCTCATGGACTGGCTGAGCGACAACAAGATCCCGGTGGGCAAATGGGCCGAGAATTTCTTTCGCTGGCTGCAAGACAACGCCGCCGGGTTCTTCGACGCGCTGTCGCTGCTGATGGAATGGTTGATCGACACGTTCCTCTGGGTGTTGCAGACCCCGCATCCGATGGTGATCGTCGCGGCTTTTGTCGGCCTGACATGGCTGCTGCAACGCAACTGGAAAACCTGCCTGCTGATCGGCCTCGGCTTTCTGTTCATCCTCAATCAGGGATACTGGGAGGAAACTACCGAAAGCCTGACGCTGGTGCTGTCGTCCTGCATCTTCTGCATGGCGATCGGCGTGCCCATCGGCATCGCCGCCGCGCATCGCCCGCGGCTTTATGACAGCCTGCGCCCGGTGCTCGATCTGATGCAGACCCTGCCGCCCTTCGTCTATCTCATCCCGGCCATCGTGTTCTTTGGCATCGGCATGGTACCGGGGCTGATCGCCACGGTGATCTTCGTGGTCCCTGCGCCGATCCGGCTGACGCATCTGGGCATATCGTCCACCCCGCAACCTCTGCTGGAGGCCGCGCAGGCGTTCGGCTCGACCGGCCGGCAGACGCTGTGGAAGGTTGAGCTGCCCTACGCGCTGCCGCAGATCATGGCCGGTCTCAACCAGACCATCATGCTGTCGCTGTCGATGGTGGTGATCGGGGCGCTTGTCGGCGCAGACGGGCTGGGCGTGCCGGTGCTGCGGGCGATCAACACGGTCAACATCTCATTGGGGTTCGAGTCCGGTCTGATGATCGTCGTGGTCGCCATCGTGCTCGACCGGATGCTGCGCATGAAGGATCGCAAATGACCGATGTGAGCGTGAGGTTCGACAAGGTCTCGATCGTGTTCGGCGACGCGCCCCAGGCGGCGCTGCCACTGATGGATGCGGGGCGGTCGCGTTCCGAGATCCAGAAGGAAACCGGACAGGTACTTGGCGTGCATGATTGCGACTTGACGGTCGCGCCGGGCGAGATCGTCGTGCTGATGGGCCTGTCGGGATCGGGCAAATCCACGCTGCTGCGCGCCGTCAACGGCCTCAACCCGGTCACGCGCGGCTCTGTCGAGGTGCATGACGGGCAGGCCATGGTCGATGTCACCCATGCCGATGCGGCCACCCTGCGTCGCCTGCGCCAGCAGCATATCGCGATGGTGTTTCAACAATTCGGCCTGCTGCCATGGCGCAGCGTGGCGCAGAATGTAGGCCTCGGGCTGGAACTGGCCGGGGTGCCGAAATCCGAGCGTGCCAGACGGGTTGCCGATCAGCTCGCGTTGGTCAGCTTGTCGGACTGGGCCGACCGGCCCGTGGCCGAGCTTTCGGGCGGCATGCAGCAGCGCGTCGGGCTGGCGCGCGCTTTTGCCACCGACGCGCCGATCCTTCTGATGGACGAGCCCTTCTCGGCCCTCGATCCGCTGATCCGCAACCACCTGCAGGACGAGCTTCTGGATCTGCAGGCCTCCTTGGGGCGCACGATCATCTTCGTCAGCCACGATCTTGACGAGGCGTTCAAGCTGGGCCGTCGCATCGCCATCATGGAGGGCGGGCGCATCGTGCAATGCGGCACCCCGCAGGAGATCTTCACCAACCCCGCCACCGAGTATGTGGCCGAGTTCGTCGCGCATATGAACCCGCTCGGCGTGCTCTGTGCGCGCGACGTGATGGAGCCGGCCATCGGCACGCCCGCCGACACCGTGCCTCCCGACGCCACGATCCAGGCGGTGATGGAAAAGGTCCAGAGCGGCGAGAGCCCTTTAGGCGTGGCGCAGGATGGCGAGATCCTGGGACAGATCACGCGGGACCGGATCCTGTCGAAACTGCTCGACCCGCGCGGCTGAACGCCAGACCGGTCACCCCTTCGGGGCCGTCATCGGCGGGGCGAAGCGCCGCTTCAGCACCGCTTCGCGCCAACTGATGAAGCTGACCGCGCCCACGATGACGGTCCCGCCAAGCACCACGAACACATCCACACCCTCGCCGAATATCACCGCCCCGACGATCACCGCCCAGACCAGCTGCAGGAACGTCACCGGCTGGGTCACGGCAAGCGGTGCGGCGCGAAAGGCCAGCGTCATCGTGTAATGCCCGCCCGTCGCCAGACACGCCACGCCGAACAGGATCACAAGTTCCCACCCCGTCGGCGGCACCCACACCGCCCAGGCCAGCGGCGCCAGCCCGATGGTGACCGTGAGCGACAGCATCGCCACCACCACACCGGCGCTCACCCGGCCCGAGACTAGCTTGGCCAGCAGGTATGAGCCGCCAAAGAACACCGCCGTGAACAGCATCGCGAAATGGCCGGGCCCAAGCTCGCGAAAGCCCGGTCGCAGGATGATGATTGCCCCGCACAGCGCCACCGCAACGGCGATGACCCGGCGCGCCGCCAGCCGCTCGCCCAGAAACAGCGCGGCCCCCAGCGTGACATAGATGGGCGAAAGGTAATTCATCGCCGTCACGTCGGCGATCGGGATGCGCGCCATCGCGTAGAACCACAAGGCGACACCGGCGGTGTGGAACGCGCCGCGCGCCGCGATCAGGCCCCATGTCCCGCGATCGGGCCGCAGCGCCCAGAGCGTGCCCAGCAACGGCAGCACGAAGACCAGCCCCATCGCATAGCGCAGGAACGCGGCCTGCGGCGCGGGCACCCGCGTGCCGAGATGCTTGACCAGTGCCGTGACCCCGACAAACAGGATGCCCGTGACGATCATCCAGAACACGCCCCATCCGGGACGTGCCGTCGGTTCGATATCGATGTGGTGCGGTTCTGCCATCGCGGCATTAGCACATGCCGCGCACGTGCTGTCGAGCGGACCGGACCGCGCGCCCTATGTTTTTCATGCAAGGCCCTTTCCCGCCAGACGCATGGCTCAGCCCGCGATCAGGCTTGCCGCGATGGCCCACATGACGACCCCGACGCCGGCATCGAGGATGCGCCAGCTGGCCGGGCTGCGAAAAAGCGGCGCCAGCACCCGCGCGCCGTAGCCGAGCGCGAAGAAGAACACGAAGCTTGCCGTGACCGCCCCGGCCCCGAAGGCCAGCCGATCGGGATATTGCGCGGCGACCGCCCCCAGAAGGACCACCGTGTCGAGATAGACATGCGGGTTGAGCCATGTGAGCGCGAGGCAGGTCAGCACCGCCCGGCGCAGGCTGCCCGCCCCGCTTGCCGTTTGCATCGCCGCCCCGCCGCGCCACGCGGCCAGAAAGGCGCGTGCCCCGTAGACCGCGAGGAACGCCGCCCCGCCATAGCGCATGAGGCGTTCCAGCCCCGGCACGACCTCGGCCAAGGCACCGAACCCGGCCACGCCGACGCTGACCAGAACGGCATCCGAGAGCGCGCAGACCAGCACCACCGCCAGCACATGCTCGCGCCGCAGCCCCTGGCGCAACACGAACGCATTCTGCGCCCCGATGGCGAGGATCAACCCAAGCCCGAGCGCGAAGCCGGCCAGTGCCGATTGCATGCTCCACTACCCCGCAGTTAACGGGCGCAAGGGACTGATCGCGGTCCGGGCGAGTTGATCACTCAAGTCAGGCGTACCGCCGTCACACAATCGAGAAGCATTGCGGTGCAGCACTCGATGCAATCCGATTTTTCACCGCACGAATTTCTTGTGCTTCACCCTCTTGGGCTTCAGCGCATCGACGCCGAGGCGGCGTTTCTTGTCTTCCTCGTAATCCGAAAACGCGCCCTCGAACCATTCGACATGCGCCTCGCCCTCGAAGGCGAGGATATGCGTGCAGATCCGGTCGAGGAAGAAACGGTCGTGGCTGATGACCACGGCGCAGCCGGCAAAATCCACCAGGGCGTCTTCCAGCGCGCGCAGGGTTTCGACGTCGAGATCGTTGGTCGGTTCGTCGAGCAGCAGCACATTGCCGCCATCCTTCAGCAGCCGCGCCATGTGCACGCGGTTGCGCTCGCCCCCCGACAGGAGCGACACTTTCTTCTGCTGGTCGCCGCCCTTGAAGTTGAAAGAGGAACAATAGGCGCGCGCGTTCACCTCGGCATCCCCCAGCTTGATGATGTCCTTGCCGTCGGCGATGGCCTCCCACACGTTTTCATCGGGTTTCAGATCGTCGCGCGACTGGTCGACATAGGACATCTTCACGGTGTCGCCGTATTCGATCACGCCCGCGTCCGGTTCCTCGTGGCCGGTCAGCATCTTGAACAGCGTGGACTTGCCCGCGCCGTTGGGGCCGATCACGCCGACTATGCCGCCCGGCGGCAGGGCAAAGCTGAGATCCTCGATCAGGAGCGTGTCGCCCATGTGCTTGCGCAGATTCTCGATCTCGATCACCTTGGAGCCGAGACGCGGGCCGTTGGGAATGACGATCTGGGCGTTCGACAGTTTCTCGCGTTCTGACTGGTTGGCCATCTCGTTATAGGCGTTGATCCGGGCCTTCTGCTTGGCCTGCCGCGCCTTCTGGCCCTGCCGCATCCATTCCAGTTCGCGTTGCAGGGTCTTCTGCTTGGACTTGTCCTCGCGCGATTCCTGCGACAGGCGTTTTGCCTTCTGCTCCAGCCAGCTGGAATAATTTCCCTCATACGGTATGCCGCGCCCGCGATCCAGTTCGAGGATCCAGCCGGTGATGTCGTCGAGAAAATAGCGGTCATGGGTGACGATCAGGATCGTGCCCTTGTAGTCGACGAGATGCTGTTGAAGCCACGCGATCGTCTCGGCGTCTAGGTGGTTCGTGGGCTCGTCCAGCAGCAGCATGTCGGGCGCTTCCAGCAGCAGCTTGCACAACGCCACGCGACGTTTTTCGCCACCCGAGAGGCTTGTGACGTCGGCCTCGTCCGGCGGGCAGCGCAGCGCTTCCAGCGCCACGTCGATCTGGCTGTCGAGATCCCACAGGTTGTCGCTGTCGATCTCGTCCTGCAGCGCCGCCATCTCGTCTGCGGTCTCGTCGGAATAGTTCATCGCCAATTCGTTGAACCGCTCGAGCTTGGCCTGCTTCTCGGCCACGCCCAGCATCACGTTGTCGCGCACGTTCAGGGTCTCGTCGAGCTGCGGCTCCTGCGGGAGGTAGCCGACGCGCGTACCCTCGGCACGCCACGCTTCGCCATTGAAATCGGTGTCGAGCCCCGCCATGATCTTCATCAGGGTGGACTTGCCGGACCCGTTGACGCCGACGACGCCGATCTTGACGCCGGGCAGGAAGTTCAGGTGGATATCCTCGAAGCATTTTTTGCCGCCCGGATACGTCTTGGAGACGCCCTGCATGTGGTACACGTATTGATAGGCTGCCATGTCTGTGCCGCTCCGCTCGGATGTGGGTGTGCTGGCGAGGTGATACCTGTCTTGCCGGCTTTGGACAATGAGGTGCAGTCACGTCACCTTCTTAAAGTGCCATTGGCCCGACAGCAGGACGCGCGCATCCGTCCTACGGCTCCGGACCCCGGAGTCGTCCCAGGCAGCGCTTGACCCAGGCTCTGGGAGCAGCGCATGCCATGACGCACCGATCAGGCGAAAATGGTGGGTGATGAAGGATTTGAACCTCCGACATCTTCGATGTGAACGAAGCGCTCTACCACTGAGCTAATCACCCGGTGCGGATGCTTCTAGCGACACTCCAAACGGTCTGCAACCGCATCTTTCACAAGATTGTTCCCCCGCGGGCGATTGATCTTGCGCGCATGTCTCGCGACCCGGATCCGGGGTGCTGCCTCAGGTTTCCGCATCGGCGAACTGCGTCCCCGCATTGGCATCCGGTTTGGTCCAGTCGCGTTTAACCCCCAGCCACATCAGCATGGTTCCGGCCACGAAAATCGACGAATAGGTACCGATCAGGACGCCCCAGATCATCGCGAAGACAAAGCCGCGGATCACGTCTCCACCAAGGAAATACAGCGCGAACAGCGCCAGAAGCGTGGTGACAGAGGTCATCACCGTGCGGCTCAGCGTCTCGTTGATCGACAGGTTCAGCACCTCGCGCAGCGGTCTCTTCTTGTATTTGCGCAGGTTTTCCCGGACCCGGTCGAACACCACCACCGTATCGTTCAGCGAATAGCCCACGATGGTCAGGAGCGCCGCGATGATCGCAAGGTCGAACTGGATCTGGAACTCGGAAAAGATCCCCACCGTCAGCGCCACGTCATGCAGCAGCGCGATGACCGCGCCGACGGCGAACTGCCACTCGAACCGCAACCAGATGTAGATCAGCACCGCCCCGATCGCGAGCGCGATGGCGATGATCGCCGCCTGGATAAGCTCGCCCGAGACCTTGGGGCCGACGCTTTCGACCGAAGTGAACTCGATATCGGGCACCACCGATTGCAGTGCGCCTCTGACCTCTTCGATGATCTCGGGAGAGACGCTCTCGCTGCCCTCCTGCGCCTGGATGCGGATCATCGCGACATTCTCGTCCGATCCGAAAGTGGGATCGAACACTTCGGTGATCGTGACATCCCCAAGCCCCAGCTCGCCGATCGCTTCACGGTATTCGGCGACATTCACGGGCTCGGCGCTTTGGGTGCGAATTGTGGTGCCGCCCTTGAAATCAATACCGAAATTCAGGCCTTGCACCGCAAAGGATCCAAGCGCCACCATGATCAAGACGCCGGAAATCCCCAGCCACAGCTTCCAGCGGCTGAAGAAATCGATGGACGTTTCCTGCGGGACGAGCCTAAGCGCACGCCCCTGCAGCACCGTTTTCGGGCGTTTGCGCTCGAACCACATGATCGCTATGAGACGGGTGACAAATAGCGCGGTAAAGACCGATGTTATGATCCCCAGACCGAGCGTGATGGCGAAGCCGCGCACCGGGCCCGACCCCATGGTGTAAAGGATCATGGCGGTGATGAAGGTCGTGATATTGGCGTCCACGATCGCGCTCAGCGCCTTCTCGTAGCCCAGTTCGATGGCGCGGGCGGGGCCTTTCGCGGTCTTCATTTCCTCCCTGATGCGCTCGAACACCAGCACGTTGGCGTCCACCGCCATGCCGATCGTCAGCACGATCCCGGCGATACCGGGCAGCGTCAGCGTGGCGCCGATCAGGCTGAGCAGGCCGAAAATCAGTCCGACATTGACGATCAACGCGACATTGGCAAAGAGCCCGAAAGTGCCATAGGACAGAACGATATAGCTAAGCACGAGCGCGAAGGCGACGATCGTGGCGACCTTGCCGGCCTCGATACTGTCGGCGCCAAGTTCGGGGCCGACGGTGCGTTCTTCAAGAAAATCCAGCCCCGCCGGGAGCGCCCCGGCCCGCAGCAGCACGGCGAGTTGCGTGCTTTCCTCGACGCTGAAATCCCCGGTGATGATGCCCGACCCGCCGGCGATATGGCTCTGGATCGTGGGCGCGCTGATCACCTCGCCATCAAGGACAATGGCAAAGGGATTTCCAATGTTTTCAGCGGTATAGTCGCCGAATTCGCGCGCGCCACTGGGGTTGAACCGGAACGAGACGGCGGGCCGTCCGTTCTCGTCGAAGTCGGGCTGCGCATCGACCAGCTCGTCGCCCGTCACGACCGGGGCGCGTTCGAGGATGTAGAACACATCCTCGTCGTCAAGCGATGGCAGGATTTCATTGCCGGAGCCGGGATTCTCGTTGTCGTCGGAGGTGCGGCTGACGACCGGCTGGAAGGTCAGCTGTGCCGTGGTGCCGATCAGTTCCTTGAGCTCCGCGGCCGAGCCGATGCCGGGGACCTGGATCAGGATGCGGTCCGCGCCCTGACGCTGGATCGTCGGCTCGCGGGTGCCGACCTCGTCGATGCGGCGGCGGATGATCTCGAGCGCCTGGCTCACCGTCCGGTCATCCGTCGCGCGCTGTTCGGCCTCGCTGAGACGCACCACGATATCGGAGCCGTCGGTGCTGACATCGATATCGCTGGAGCCCGCGCCGCCGACCCCGTTGACCGGCCGGGCAAGTCCGCGCACAAGGCTTGCCGCCTCGTCCGCCATCTCGGGACGCTCGGCAAGCCGAACACGAAGTTCAGGGTTATCAGTGTCTTGCAGGCGAATGGGACCAACGCGGTCGCGCTCCTCGCGCAACAGGTCGCGCACCTCGGGCCACATGGATTCGAGCCGCGATTCGTAGACATCCTCGACCTCCACCTCGGCCAGAAGATGTGCTCCGCCCCGCAGATCGAGCCCGAGATTGACCAGCCCAGAGGGCATCCACTCGGGCCAGAGCGCGAGGTCTTCTTCGAATCTTTCAGGGTCGGCGCCGGCCTCGACGAGGGCGGCGGCGTCGTTATGCGTCTCGACCCGTGTGTAGAAGGCATTGGGCAGCGCCAGCAGCAATCCCAGCCCGACAAGGCCCCAGATCATGAAGCGTTTCCACAGGTCGATTTGCAACATGATCGGGCCTTTTCAATGGCTTGAAATGCGTTTGGGAGCGGCGGATCAGCTTTCGGCGGGTTCGGTCTTGGACAGCACCTGCGCCACGGTGCTGCGCACCACGCGCACCTTGACACCCTCGGCCAGCTCGACCTCGATCTCGTCGTTATCCTTGACCTTGGCAACCTTGCCGATCAGCCCGCCTTGCGTCACCACCTGGTCCCCGCGCCGCAGCGCCTCGACCATCGCCTTGTGTTCCTTGAGCTTTTTCTGCTGCGGACGGATCAGCAGGAAATACATGATCACAAAGATCAGGATCAACGGGATGAACTGGGCAAAGGCTTCCATGAGGGGGTATCCTTGTTTTATGGCTGGTGGAACGGACCGCGAATTGCAGCGGAACCTAAAGTCGGCCCCCGGCATTTGCAAGCCGCGAAAACCCGCAGGCGCAGGCGTACACGCGGTACGTTGCGTACGCGCGAAAGGTACGCAAATCCCGGTCCGGGTTTGCCGTGGCCCGCGCACGGCGCTAAGGCTGGATCCGACAGACCGGGACGGACCGTGACAGGCTGATAGGGAGACCGCGCGCGTGAGCAGATCCGACAAGCCCGACAGGCCGGAGCGCTTTGGCCTGCGCCCGCTCGCGGAGTGGGACGTGCCGCGCTGGCTTGACCAGATGGTCGCGGTGGCGGCGGCGGTCACCGTGGGCCTCGCGCTCGCGGTGGTGGTGGTCGTGCTGGCCAACGCGCTTTTCGGATTCGTTCCGGACGCCCCGCGCATCGGCTTTGGCACTGGCGCGGTGGCGGTCGCCGTGATCAGCGCGCCGTTCGTGATCTGGCGCTCGGTGGTCGCGCAGAAAACCGTGAACGTCACCGAACAGGGGCACATCACCGACCGGATCAACAAGGCGGTCGAGCTGTTGGGACATCGCGAACCGGCCGTCAGGATGGGGGCGATCCTCAGCTTCGATCGGATCATGGCCGACTCGGCGGTCGATCGGTTGATGGTATTGAAGATGATGAATGCCTATATCACCTATCATCAGCCTGCGGTCACGGATGGCGGCGACGAAGAGGTCCGCGACACCACAATAGATGTTCAAGCCGCGCTCGATGTGCTATCGAAGTGGCAATCATGAGGGGTCACATGCAGACAGTGAAGCAAGGCGAAACCTTCGCCCCGAATTTCGAAGCCGCGCGGCTGAGCCGCGCCAACCTCGAAAGCGCCAATCTTTCCGGGGCACGGGCCCGGTTCGTCGATTTCCGGGAGGCGAACCTGACCCGCGCCCTGATGTTCGGTGCGTGGCTGCAGGGCGCCGATCTGCGCAACGCCAATCTGCAGAATGCCGATCTGACAGGGGCGCGGATCAGGGCCGCGAAACTGGACGGGGCCAACCTCGCCGGGGCCAATCTGGAAGACAGCCTCGGGCTGGCGCAGGAACAGCTCGAATGTGCCTTCGGGGACGCCTCGACCGCCCTGCCCGCCGCGCTGCACGCGCCACGGCATTGGCCGACCGGCCGTCTGAGTGCAACAGAGGCCCGGATCGAATGGGGCAGATGGCGGGCCGATCCCGACGCCTACGCACCCCCCCGGCCGGACCGGCACGAGACCGCAGCGGGTGACATGCCACACGGGGCCTGATCCGCCGTCCGGGCTGCGCCCGAGGCCATTGCCGACCCAAGTCGACGGCCTCTTTCGGTCCACGGACCGCTCGCAGCAAGTCGCGGCACCGCCCGACAGCCCCCGAACCGGTCAGTACGTCCCGGCGACATATTTGGCGATGGCGCCGCCACGGGAATTGACCTCGAGCTTCTGGTAGATCGTCTTGAGGTAATATTTCACGGTGTTCTCCGACAGGCCGAGCCGCGCCGATATCTGGAAATTGGTCAGCCCGTCCACCAGCAGTCCGAGGATCTCGTGCTCGCGCCGGGTCAGGGTGTCGCCCTGCTCGCCCATCAGGCGCTTGAGCACCTCCATCGGCAGGATCGAGTGCCCCTCGACCAGCCGCACCAGCACCTGCGGCAGGCTGGTCAGCACCTGGCCCATCATGCAGATCGAATGTGCGCCGGCCTTGATCGCGGTGCGGATGAAGGCAAACTCCGTCTCCTCGGCGACGACCACCACCATGACCTTGGGGTGATCGCGGCGCAGCATCTCCAGCACGCGTGTCAGATCCGCGTCGACGAGCCGCACCCCCAGCACCACGATCGCCGGCCCGTCGCAGGCCCGCAGGGCCTTGCGCAGGCTCGCCTTGTCATTGGCGAACGCCCCGAGCCGCACCTCGGGGATCTTGGCGACGAGCGATCCCAGACCCTGACAGACGATGGCCTGCCGGTCGGCCACGATCACCTCTGGAACGGTCCCCACCGCGCCCTCGCCGGACGCCTCTAGCACGTCGCGCATCGGTCTCTCCTCTTCCCGTGGCACAGAAAGACAAATGAACGCGCTGAAATCAAACGATTTCGCGGCATGCCGCGGCATGCCGAAATCCGTGACGCGGGTAGGCGCACCCTACCCGGCGGGGCGGATTCGCCCCCTTGCCGCGCGGCTTTCCCATGCGCGCGGGCATTCCCGAACGCGGCCCCGCCGCCGCATAAGGGGTGAGCAATGCAAGGAGACACCCATGAACGGCCACAGCCATCTTTTCATCCCCGGCCCCACGAATGTGCCCGACGACGTGCGGCGCGCGATGAACATTCCGATGGAGGACATGCGCGCGCCGGATTTCTGCGATTTCATCACGCCGCTTCTGAGCGATCTGCGCCGCGCCTTCCGGATGGCGCGGGGCCGGGTCTTTGCCTTTCCGGGATCCGGCACGGCCGCGTGGGAAGCCGCGATCACCAACACGCTGAACACCGGCGACCGCGCTCTGATGTCGCGTTTCGGCCAGTTTTCAACGCTTTGGGTCGACATGGCCACGCGGCTTGGCCTCGATGTGGATGTGGTCGACGTGGACTGGGGCAAGGGCGTGCCGGTCGATGTCTACACCGCGCGCCTGCGCGAGGACACGGGCCACCGCATCAAGGCGGTCTTCGCCACCCATAACGAGACCGCGACCGGCGTGACCTCGGACATCGCCGCGCTGCGCACAGCCCTCGACGAGACCGGCCATCCGGCGCTGCTGTTCGTCGATGGCGTCAGTTCCATCGCGTCGATCCCGTTCGAGATGGACGGCTGGGGCGTCGATCTGGCCGTGGCCGGGTCGCAGAAGGGGTTCATGCTGCCGGCCGGGCTGGGCTTTCTCGGGGTCAGCGAAAAGGCGCTTGCCGCGCATGAACACTCCGCGATGCCGCGCTGCTATTTCAGTTTCGAGGACATGATTCGCCTCAACGACACCGGCTATTTCCCCTATACCCCGCCCACGCCGCTTTTGCGCGGGCTGCGCGTGTCGCTCGACATGCTGCTCGGCGCCGGGATGGAAGACGTCTGGGCGCGTCATCACCGGCTGGCCGCGGGCGTGCGCGCCGCGGTGGCCGAATGGCCGGGCTGCCGTCTGGTGGCCGAGGGGCCCGAATGGCAGTCCGATACCGTGTCGGCGATCTATACCCCCGAGGGGATCGATGCCCGCCACGTGATCGAGACCGCGTATTTCAAGTATCAGACCTCGCTCGGCACCGGGCTGGCGCAGCTTGCCGGAAAGGCGTTCCGCATCGGGCATCTGGGGTCGCTGAACCCGGTGATGCTGTGCGGTGCGCTGTCGGCGGCCGAGATGGCGCTGCGCGATGCCGGCGCCGAGATCATCCCTGGGCGCGGCGTCGCCGCCGCCCAGGAATCCTTCCGCATGACCACACCTTTGCAGGTCCGCGTCGCGACCGCGCGCGCCGCATGAAAGGGACACACCGATGAGCTACACGCTTCACCCGCTGAAAAAACAGCGCCTGCACCGGTCCGAACTGGCCGTGCCCGGATCCAACCCGTCGATGATCGAGAAGGCCGCCGACTCCGAGGTCGACGTGATCTTCTTCGATCTGGAGGATGCCGTCGCCCCGCCCGACAAGGTGCAGGCGCGCGCCAACATCATTCAGGCGCTGAACGACATCGACTGGAAGGGCAAGGGCAAGACCGTCTCGATCCGCATCAACGGGCTTGATACCCACTACATGTATCGCGACGTGGTCGAGATCGTCGAACAGGCCGGCCAGCATCTGGACACGATCCTCGTGCCCAAGGTCGGCGTGCCGGCGGATCTCTACACCGTCGAGACCATGGTGAGCCAGATCGAGGAGGCCACCGGCCTGACCCACAAGATCGGCATCGAGGCGCTGATCGAGACGGCGCTCGGCATGGCCAATGTCGAGGCGATCGCCGCCGCGCCGGGACGGCTGGAATCGCTGCATTTCGGGGTCGCCGATTACGCCGCCTCGAACCGCGCGCGCACGGTGGTGATCGGCGGGCTCAACCCCGATTATCCCGGCGATCAGTGGCATTTCGCGCTGTCGCGCATGACCGTTGCCTGCCGCGCCTTCGGGCTGCGCGCCATCGACGGGCCGTTCGGGGATTTCGCCGATCCCGACGGCTATATCCTGTCGGCCAAGCGCGCCGCCGCCCTCGGGATCGAGGGCAAATGGGCCATTCATCCCAGCCAGATCGCGCTGGCCAACGAGGTGTTCTCGCCGCCCGACGCGGAAGTGACCCGGGCGCGGCGCATCATCGAGGAGCTGCGCAAGGCCGAGGCCGAGGGCAAGGGTGCCGCCAGCCTTGACGGCAAGATGATCGACGCGGCCAGCGAACGCATGGCCAACAACGTGCTGAGCGTCGCCGACGCCATCGCGGCAAAAGGATAGGGGGAGGATCTTCACATGGATATCCACGAATTTCAGGCCAAGGATCTGCTGAAGCGCTTCGGCGTGCAGGTGCCACGCGGCGGCATCGCCTACAGCCCCGAACAGGCGGTTTACCGCGCCTCGGAGCTGTCGGGCGACAAATGGGTCGTCAAGGCGCAGATCCATTCCGGCGCGCGCGGCAAGGCGGGCGGCGTGAAGATCTGCAAATCCGAAAAGGAGATCAGCGAGGCCGCGGCTTGGATGCTGGGGCGCATGCTGGTGACCCATCAGACCGGCCCGCAGGGCAAGCTGGTCAGCCGGCTTTATGTCGAGGAGGCCACCGATATCGCGCAGGAGATCTATCTGGCCTTCGTGATGGACCGCAAGGAAGAGCGGGTCGTCGTCGTTGCCTCCGGCGAAGGCGGGATGGAGATCGAGGACATCTCGGCGCAGGAGCCCGACTCGATCATCCGCTCGGTGGTCGATCCGGCGGTCGGCATGCAGAGCTTTCAGGCGCGCGAGATCGCGTTCTCTCTGGGGCTGGATGCAGCGCTCATCCCGCAGGCCGTGAAAACCATCATCGGCGCGTACCGCATGATGGAGGAAACCGACGCCAACATGGTCGAGATCAACCCGCTGGTGGT
>JAWLFT010000045.1:0-20654 GCA_041685435.1 Roseovarius sp. | reverse complement strand
ACCACGGCCTCGAGGATGTTGGGATAGAATTTCAGCTTGTTCTCGACATATTTGGGCGCGAACATCTGGCCATCGGCCATCTTGCCCACATCCTTGGCGCGGTCGATGATGCGCAGATGCCCGGAGCCTTCCTCGAAGAACCCGGCATCGCCGGTGGCGACCCACCCGTCGGAATCCTTGGTCTTGGCGGTGCTTTCGGCGTTCTTGTAGTAATATTCGAACACGCCGGGGCCGCGGTAATAGACCTCGCCGCCCGCATCGATACGCACCTCGACACCGGGCGCGGGCACCCCCACGGTGTCGCTGCGCACCTCGCCATCGGGTTGCAGCGTGATGAACACCGACGCCTCGGTCTGGCCGTAAAGCTGCTTGAGATTGATCCCGAGCGAGCGGTAGAAATCGAAGATCTCCGGCCCGATCGCCTCGCCCGCCGTGTAGCCGACGCGCACCCGCGCCAGCCCGAGCGTGTCCTTGAGCGGGCCGTAGATCAGCAGATCCCCGAGCGCATAGTGCAGCCGGTCCATGCCTTTGACCGCGTGACCGTCCAGGATCGCCGGCCCCACCCGCCGGGCCAGCGCCATGAAATGATCGAACAGCCATTTCTTGAGCCGGCTGGCATCCTCCATGCGGATCATCACGTTGGTCAGTTGCGTCTCGAAGACGCGCGGCGGGGCGAAATAATAGGTCGGCCCGATCTCGCGCAGGTCGGTCTGCATCGTCTCGGGGCTTTCGGGGCAGTTGACGCAGAACCCGCACCAGTAGGCCTGACCGATGGAAAAGATGAAATCGCCCACCCAGGCCATCGGCAGATAGGCGAGCACCTCTTCCTCGCGGGTCAGGGTGTCGAACTCGGCCGAGGATCTCGAGGCCTCGATGATGTTGCGGTTGCTCAGCACCACGCCCTTGGGCTTGCCGGTCGTGCCCGAGGTATACAGCATCACGCACACGCTGTCGTAATCGAGCTTCTCGCGGCGCGCCCTCAGCGCCTCGATGAATTCGTGGTAGGCCGCGCGGCCCTGCGCCTGAATGTCGATGAAGCGGTGCAGCTTGGAATGGTCGTATTTGCGCAGACCGCGCGGATCGACATAGATCATGTGTTCCAGCTGGTGCAGATCCTCCTGCACCTCGATCAGCTTGTCGACCTGTTCCTGATCCTCGACGATGGCGAAGCGCGCCCCGCAATGATCCATGACATAGGCCATCTCTTCGGCGGAGGCATCCTGATAAAGCGGCACCGGGATCGCACCCACCGATTGTGCCGCGACCATGGCCCAGTAGAAATGCGGACGGTTGCGCCCTATGATGGCGATGAAATCACCGGTATCGACACCAAGACCCAGCAACCCGAGCGCCACCGCCTCGATTTCGGTCTCGGCCTCGGCCCAGGTCCAGCTTTGCCAGATCCCGTATTCCTTTTCGCGGTAGGCCGCCTTCTGCGCGAACCGCGTGGCGTTGCGTTGCAAGAGCGCCGGGACGGACTCCATCCCGTCCGTCGCCTGTGCCGACTGTGCCAAATCCATATCCTCCCGTGTGTCCGCCTTGCGAACCTGCAATCACCCCGAGGCGATTCTCCCCCAACTCAAAGCGTGCGCATTAAGTGATCTGCGTCAACTTTTTCCTGATCATTGCCCAATCCTTACGAATTGTAACAGGCCGTCCAACGCGGCTTTGCGCCCTGCCCGTCCGGTGCTACTCAGGGGATCGGGAGGAGACGTGCATGCATCCCCGCCGCGCCGACCACGATGCCATGACCACGGCCGGGCTGAACCTCATTCAGCAGGCGCTGACGATCTATGACCAGACGCTGCGCCTCGCGGTCTGCAACCGCCGCTTTCAGGAGATGTTCGACCTGCCCGACGCGCTGGTGACGCCGGGGGCGGATTTCGCCGACACGATCCGCTATCTGGCGACCCGCGGCGATTACGGCGATGTGGGCTGCGTCGACGCCTTCGTCGCCACCCGCGTCGAGATCGCCCGCGCCTTCGAGCCGCATTACATGGAACGCACCCGCGCCAATGGCCGCACGATCAGCGTCGAGGGCTCGCCGCTGCCGCAGGGCGGCTGGGTCACGGTCTATACCGACATCACCACCACCAAGCGGCAGGAGGCGCTGCTGCGCGCGCGGTCTGCGGAATTGTCCGATCAGTTGCTGAGCTATTCCGAGGATCTTTCAGCCGCCAACCGCGAGCTCGAGGCGACGATCACCGCGCTCGAAGAGGCCAAGCGCCAGATCACCGAGGCCGAGGCGCGCACCCGCCTGACCGCCGAGATGATGCCCGCCCATATCGCGCATGTCGGCCCCGATCGCCGCTACACCTATTCCAACCGGCGTCTCGCCTTGGTCATGCCCGGCACCCGCACCGACCTCGTCGGCGTGAACGCCGCCGAGGTATTCGACCCCGGCACATGGGCGGTGATCCGGCCAGAGCTCGACCGCGCCTATGCCGGACAACAATCGGTTTTCGAATTCACCCACGGCCCGAGCGCCCGGCGTATCCGCGTGGCGCTGACCCCGGACCCTACCAGCGGCGGGGTCTATATCCTGTCGATGGACATCACCCGCGAAAGCCAGACGCGCGCCGCCCTGCAACAGACCCGCCGCCGCGAGATGGCCGCCCAGCTCACCTCCGGTCTGGCGCATGATTTCTCGAACCTGCTGACGATCATCCTCGGGATGCAGTCGCGGCTTGGCCGGATGGGTCTGCCCGAGACGGCGCAGGATCTGGTCAACGCCACACTCGCGGCCGCCAGGCGCGGCGGCGGCCTTCTGGGCCGCATCGCCGACATGACCGGCCCGCGCGAGCACGAGCCGGTGCCGACGGATCTTGCGGCCTTCCTCGGGGATCTGGAAACGCTCGCGCGGTCCGCCCTGCCGTCGGGCATCACCCTGCGGATCGAGAGCGGCGACACCGCCGACCGCTACCTGCTCGACGCGGGCATGCTGCAGGATTCGCTGCTTAATCTCGTGCTCAATGCGCGCGACGCCTGCGGCGGCACGGGCCGGATCACCATCACCGCACGGCCCGTCCAGGACACATGGCTCGAATTCACGGTCGACGATACCGGCCCAGGCTTTGGCGCAGAGGCGCTCGTCCACGCCCTCGACCCGTTCTTCACCACCAAGGGCGGCGAAGGCTCGGGGCTCGGGCTGTCGATGGTCTATGACATGACCAAGCTCGCCGGCGGGCGGATCACCCTCGGCAACGCCGATGCCGGCGGGCGGGTGACCCTGCGCCTGCCGCTGCGTACCGCCGGCACGGCCCGGCCGCCGGGCCTCGTGCTGCTGGTCGAGGACAGCCCCGACCTGCGCAGCACGCTGCGCGACATGCTGCGCGGCGCGGGCCACAGCGTGATCGAGGCCACCAGCGTGGACGAGGCGGACGCGCTGATCGCGGACCTGCCCGAAATCTCCGCCGTGCTGTCGGATATCGTGCTGGAGGGATCGCGCACCGGGCTCGATCTCGCGGACGCGCCGCGCGGGGCCGATTGCCCGCTGGTCCTGATGACATCGCTGCCCCCCGACGACCCGCTGGCCCGCGCCGCCGCATCCCGCGCGCCGGTCCTGCGCAAACCCTTCACCGCAGGCCAGCTCGAGGCGGCGCTGAAGGCCGGGGGCGCGCCATGACCGCCCCGTTGGTCACCATCCTCGATGACGAGCCCGAGATCCGCACGATGCTCGCCGATGCGCTTGGCGAGGCGGGGTTTCGCACCATGGCCTTCGGCCGCGCCACCGAATTCGAGGCGGCGTTGCGCCAGACCCATCCCGATGTCTGCCTTGTCGACCTGTCGCTGCCCGATCGCGACGGGTTGGCGCTGGTGCACCGGCTGGCGCTGGAACAGGGCGCGACGGTGATCATCATTTCGGGCCGCGCGCAGGTGCAGGACCGGGTGACAGGGCTGGAGCTCGGGGCGGATGACTACATCATCAAGCCCTTCGATCCGGCCGAGGTGGTGGCCCGCATCCGTGCCCGATTGCGCCGCAGCATCCCCGCACCGCAGACCAGCGAGGTGGCGCGCTTCAACGGCTGGGTCGCGCAGTTCGACCGCTACGTGCTGGTTGACGCGTCAGGTGAGGAGACCGCGTTTTCGCATGCCGAGGGTCAGGTGCTGCGGCTGTTTCTGGACCGGCCCAAGCGCCTGATCTCGCGGCAATCCATGCAGGAAGTCCTTGGCGGGGCGGCCGGCGAAAGTTTCGACCGCGCGATGGATGTGCGCATCTCGCGGCTGCGCACGAAACTGCGCGAGGACCCCAAGAACCCCCGCCTGATCAAGACCATCTACGGCGCGGGCTACATCTTTCTGGGCGACGTGACCTGGGAATGACAGGCGATCACGCCCGCAACCGCACCCCGGCGGGATCAAAAGGCGGTTCGGTCAGAATCCGCGCCCGGTGCGGCCGTCCCAGCACCATGACCTCGACGACCTCGCCGGGCTGAACCCCCGCCGCCAAATAGCCGAGCGCGAGGCTTTGACCGACCCAATAGCCATACGCCCCGGAGGTGACGTGCCCGACCCCGACACCGTCGCGAAAGATCGGCTCTCCCCCGGTGGCGTCGGCATTGGAGGCGGTCACGTCGTCCTCGTCCAGCGCCATCAGAACCAGCCGTTCGCGCGGTTCGCGCCCGATCACGGCCTCCAGCGCGCCGCTGTTCAGAAACGCCTTGTCCATCCTGCAGAGCCGCTCCAGACCGGCCTCCTGCGGCCAGTATTCGGGGCCGTATTCACGCCCCCAGGATCCGTACCCCTTCTCGATACGCAGACTGGTCAGCGCCCGGCTGCCCACCGGGCCGGCGCGCATATCGCGCCCCGCGTCGAGCAGCGCCGCGTAAAGCCGCGCCTGATCCTCTGCCGAACAATGCAACTCCCAGCCCAGATCGCCGGTAAAGCTGACCCGCAACGCAAGACACGGCACACCCGCCACCTCTATCCGGCGGCTCGCCATGAAGGGAAAATCCTGCGTCGCCAGCGAGGCCTCGGTGAGCGGCTGCAACAGCGCGCGCGCCTGAGGCCCGGCGACGTTGAACCCGCAGACCGTCTCGGTGAGGCTTTCGAAACCGGTGCCCTCGGGCAGCGGCACGGCATCGAAAAAACGCTTGTGATAGCGCTCGGCCATCCCCGACGAGATCACCCAGAACTCATCCTCGGCCAGCCGCGTAACGGTGGCATCCCCGGCGATCCCGCCCCGCACACCGATCAGCGGCGTCAGACAGGACCGCCCGACGCCGCAGGGCATGCGGTTGGCAAACACCGCATTCAGCCAATCCTCGGCCCCCGGCCCGGCGACGCGATACTTGGCGAAATTGGAGATGTCGATGATGCCGGCACGCTCGCGCAGCATGCGCACCTCCGCGCCCACCGGTCCCCACCAGTTCTGGCGGGTAAAGCCGGCGGTCTCGACCGTGCCGGGGGTGTCGGCGAACCACAAGGGATGCTCCCAGCCGTAGTTGAGCCCGAACACCGCGCCCCGCTCGCGCTGCGCCTCATGGACCGGGCGCGTGCGCAAGGGGCGGCCCGCCGCGCGCTCCTCGCCGGGGTAATGGATGGCAAAACGATGCGCGTATTGATCGCGCACCCGCGCCTTGACGAAATCGCGATCATTGGCCCAGGCCCCGAACCGCGCGATGTCCCACGCGAACATGTCATGCGACATCTCGCCACCCACCAGCCATTCGGCCACCATGAGACCGATGCCAGCCGACTGGCTAAAGCCGGGAATGATCCCGCAACAGGCGAAATAGCCGCGCAATTCGGGGACAGGACCGAGCATCACGTTGGCATCGGGCGACCAGATCATCGGGCCGTTGATCACCCGCTTGATGCCGGCCTCGGCCACCGCCGGCACCCGTTCGATGGCGCGCATCATGTTGTCCTCGATCCGGTCGAGATCGTCGGGAAAGAGATCATGCGCGAAATCGAGCGGCGTACCCTCCTCGGCCCAGAACCTCACATCGCGCTCATAGGCTCCGATCAGCAAGCCCTTGCCCTCCTGGCGCAGGTAATATTCGCCGTCCCGGTCCGCGACCGAGGGCAGGCGCCGGTCCATCCCGGCGATCTCGGCGATGGCCTCTGTCACGAAATACTGATGCTCGGTGGGCTGCAGCGGCAACTCGATGCCGGCCAGCCGCGCCACCTCACGCGCCCAGAGGCCGGCGGCGTTGATCACCCAGGGCGTGCGGATCTCGCCCTTCGGCGTCTCGACGATCCACGTGCCGTCTGGCTGCGCCCGCGTGGCCGTGACGGGCGTGAAACGATGGATCTGCGCGCCCCGCTGCCGTGCGCCGACGGCATAGGCATTGGTCACTCCGGAGGGGTCCACATTGCCGCCATCCGGCTCGAACATGATCGTCCGAATCCCGTCGAAATTCACCAGCGGGTGCAGCCGCTCGGCCTCGTCCCGCGAAATCTCGTGGAAGTTCATCCCGTAGAGCTTCGCCTTGGCCGCCTGCAACCTCAGCTGATGCGCCCGGTTCTCGGTTTGCGCCAGATACAGGCTGCCGGGCTGAAACACCCCGCAGCTTTGCCCGGTCTCGGCCTCCAGCTCGTTGTAAAGCGCCATCGTGTAATGCTGCAGGCGACTGATATTGGCGCTGTCATGCAGCCCGTGGGTATTGGCCGCCGCGTGCCAGGTGGAGCCGCTTGTCAGCTCGTCGCGCTCCAGCAGCACCACGTCGCCCCATCCGAGCTTTGCCAGGTGATAGAGTATCGAACATCCGATGACGCCGCCGCCAATCACGACCGCCTGGGCATGGGTTTTCATCGCGCAATCCTCAGCCTGATCCTTGGGTCAACCTGACCCGCGCGCGCACAACCCGATTGTCGATCCACGACATGGTATGTCGCTGTGATGGCATCCGTGGTTCTTCTGGCCTCAAATATTCCGGGGAGTTTGAGGGGCAGCGCCCCTCATTTCAAGACCCCTGCGCGGCGCAGCCGCACCGCCAGGAAAAACCACAGGTCTTTGAGTATTTTTGGCAAGATGAACCGGGGTTCACTCCTGGCGGTCCTCAGGGTCAGGTTGACCCACACCAAGGAAGATATGTTTGAGGGGCAGAATCCAGATGAAGCCGAGCACGATATAAACCAGCAGTTCCAGCCAGATCGGCGGCCGACCCATCCAGTTCACGAGGCTGACCGCGACGATGATATAGGCCGGCAGGCCGATCAGCAGTACCACTAGCGACCAGCGTTTCCGGGCCTTGAGACTGAGTGCCATGCGTTCTCCGTAGCGCTTGTCAATCCGCAAAGGGATCGGTGACGAGGATGATGTCCTCTCGTTCAGGCGAGGTAGAAAGTAGCGCCACCGGGCAATCGATCAACTCTTCGACGCGGCGCACGTACTTGATCGCGTTGGCCGGCAGATCAGCCCAACGGCGCGCGCCTTCGGTCGATTCAGACCATCCGGGCATGTCTTCGTAGACGGGCGTGCAGCGCGCCTGCTCCTCTGATGCGATGGGAAGGTAGTCGAGGCGCTTTCCGTCCAGATCGTAGCCCACGCAGATCCGCAGCGTCTCGAACCCGTCGAGCACGTCGAGCTTGGTCAGCGAAATGCCGTTGACCCCGCTCGTCGCGCAGGTCTGGCGCACGAGGCAGGCGTCGAACCAGCCGCAGCGCCGCTGACGTCCGGTCACGGTGCCGAACTCGTGGCCGCGCTCGCCCAGCCTTTGCCCGTCGGCATCCTCCAGCTCGGTCGGAAACGGTCCTTCGCCCACCCGCGTCGTATAGGCCTTGACGATGCCCAGCACGTAATCGATCGCACCCGGGCCGATCCCCGTCCCGGTGGCCGCCTGCCCGGCGATCACGTTGGACGAGGTGACGAACGGATAGGTGCCGAAATCGATATCCAGCAGCGCGCCTTGTGCGCCCTCGAAAAGGATCCGCTTGCCGGCCCGGCGCTTCTCGCCCATCACCTTCCAGACCGGCGCGGCATAGGGCAGGATCTGCGGGGCGATCTCCCTGAGGCTCGCGATCAGCGCCTCGCGATCCACTGGCTCGATGCCGAGCCCCCGGCGCAGCGGGTCGTGATGCTGCAGCGCTCGGTCCACCCTTGCTGTCAGTGTCGCCGCGTCGGCGAGATCGGCGACCCGCACCGCGCGGCGTCCGACCTTGTCCTCGTAAGCGGGACCGATGCCGCGCCCGGTCGTGCCGATCTTGGTGCCTTTCGAGGCCGCCTCTTCGCGCGCACGGTCGAGCTGGCCGTGGATCGGCAGGATCAGCGGCGTGTTCTCGGCGATCATCAGCGTCTCTGGGGTGATGGTCACGCCTTGGCCCCGGATCTTCGCGATCTCTTCCACCAGATGCCACGGATCGAGCACCACGCCATTGCCGATCACCGACAACTTGCCGCCGCGCACCACGCCCGAGGGCAGCGCGTTGAGCTTGTAGACCGTGCCGTCGATCACCAGCGTGTGGCCCGCATTGTGCCCGCCCTGAAAGCGCGCGATCACGTCGGCACGCTCGCTCAGCCAGTCCACGATCTTGCCTTTTCCCTCGTCGCCCCACTGGGCGCCCACGACGACGACGTTTGCCATGATCTATCCTTCGGCATTTGGTTCGAACCGCGGGCGGGTATAACGGGGCGGCGAGCCGGGTGAAACCGCTAAATCCCACCCGCCCGACTACGCCGCGACCACGCCCACGCCCGATCATAGGGGGGGTCCCGGCGGCGATGCAGTTCGCCAGGCGTCCGGTCGTTGCGGGCAGGCAGCCCGGCCGTTGCGGGCAGGCCGGCCCGGCGAACGGATCCTCAGTGCCGGAACGTCCAGCCCGGCCCCGCGGTTTCTCCTGCCGCGTTCACCGGGATGCGCACCAGCGCCTCGGCGGCCCGGCGCATGGAGATCATCGTCGGGGCCATCTCGCGCAGCCGGTCCGGCGCGCCGTTGAAGGCGCTGTGCAGCGTCAGCAGGAAATCGCTGTAGAGCCGGTCGAAGGCCAGCATCCGGGCGTGCACCTCCGGCAGATCCTTGAAAGCGTCCGCAGTCGGATCGTCGCGCATGGGATGCACGGCGGCCCAGTCGGTCACGAGATCGCCGCCGCTTGGCGGCTGCCCGAACCGGTCACCCGGCGCATAGCGGCGCGCAAGCAGGATCTGGTTGAACTTGAAGAAATGGGCGATATCCTCCTCGCCGCCACTTCCGGGGATCAGGTCGTTGTCGCCGGCGACACCGCCGAGATCGGCCCCCTCGCCTTCCTCCACGATCATGGCGAGCGCGCGCCGCGCGCTGTCATGGTCGACAACCCGGATCATCTCGCCGCCCGCGCCCCAGTAATGCTCGGGCCCGACCTGCCAGGCGGGATCCCCGGTAAAGACGACCTTTTCCCCATGCGCCTCCACGATGGCGTCGAGGGCCTTGTCCACGCAATGATAAAAGCCGCCGATGGTCTCGGCATGTCTCCAGTTGCCGTCGCGCACCTTGTCGAAATTCGGCGGCGCGCGCTCGATCTCCCGGAACAGACGGACCTGATCCTTGGAAAAGCGGCGCAGATGGGCGACCGGTCCCTTGCCCGAGGGCAGGATGGCGCAGGGATAGGCCGGGATCGCCTCCTCCCGGTCGAGAACGACGCACCCGCCGATCGCGTTCAGCAGGTTCGCGGCCAGCGACAGATGCAGCATTTCCTCGAGCATCACCTGGCGGATGGTCTCCAGCGGCTCGGCATTCACCTCTGTGGGGTCGATCCGGGCATAGTCGCCGACCTCTGCGATCGTGTAGGCGGTGGTCGCGTAAAGCGGGATGGTCGTCAGTTCGATCTTCATCGCCGCGCGCAGCATCTCCACGAGATCCTCGCGCTCGTCCTCAACGCTCATGTCTTGCCCTCCAGAGCAGGTATCATGCTTGCGGCGGCCTTCAGGACCAGCGCCGTCATCGTTAGCGTCGGGTTCGAGGTCGCGATGGTCGGCATCGCGCCGCAGCCGACGAGCCAGAGATTGTCATGCTCCCATGACCGGCCATCGACGCCCGTCACGCTGTCCTTGGGGCATGTTCCGATACGGTGCGTGCCGGCATTGTGCCCGGCCCCGAAATACACGAATCCGCGCCCGCCGAGGCTGACATAGCCCGGATCCTCGGGGTTCCACTCGGTGTGGTTCTCGATCCCGAGGCGGCGGAACATCTCGAGCGTCACGTCGATCCCCTGCAGGATCCCGGCGCGGCTGTAGTCGTCCACGTCGTATTCGATCACCGGGCGCGGCTCGCCAAGGGAATCGCGCCAGGCGGGATCGATGGTGACGCGGTTGTGCCGCGACGGCGTCTGCTCGGGCATGATGCCGATGCGCACCTGCCGCTGCACCCGCTCGCGCAGCCGGTGCCGCAGGGCGGGGCCGAAAAGGCCCTCGTCCTCGACCATGCGGGTGACGTCCGAATAGGGCGCGTTGGCGGCGAAGTTCCAGCCCCAATTGTCGAACTCCAGCCGGACAGGGGCCACCGCGGAGCGGAAATCGCCATCCCTCAGCGACGGGATCGACGCGGTGGAGCCCGGCCCCCGGAAGGATCCGATCGGAACCGGCGCGAGGCCCCACACGTTGACGTACGGATGATCCATCAGGTTCCGGCCAAGCTGACCCGACCCCGAACAGAGCCCGGAGGCGAGGGCCAGCTTGGCGTTCTCTATGGCGTTGGCGGCAAGGACATAGATCTGCCCTTCGACGCGCGTCATCTCCCAGACCGGAGCGCCGGGAAAGGCGTATTTCTTGTAAAGGATCCCGGTGATGCGCCCGGTGGCCGGATCTGTCTCCACCTTCGAGACGACGGCCTGGGTGATGACATCCACAAGCCCCGTGCGGCGGGCCTGTTCCAGCGTTTTCAGGGCGTTGTATTTCGCCTGGATCGGGCACAGCGGGATGCACGAGGAATTGCCCTCGCAGCGCTGCCCCTGAAAGGCGTAAGGCCCTGTCGCGCCAGCCGAATCGTAGGGACCGGCCGGCTCGCCGCCGACCGTGTACGTCTCGCGGCGCGGCACGGAATTGCGGGCGACCGGCGTGCCCGCGACGCTCAGCGCGCGCTTCTCGCCCCCGGCAAGCCGGACGGACATGCCCTGCACGCCCGTCTCGATCCAGCGGTCGAGATGGGATTTGGGGATCGGCTCCATCGGAAAATCGTATGCGGAGGAGAAGTGGATACCGAAGAACTCGTTGTCCGCCTTGTCGCCGGAGACGCCAAGCTCCCATTCCGCCTGCTCGTACCACGGCGCGAGATCGTCATAGGACAGCGGCCAGTCCACCCCCTTGCCGAATTCCGACGCGGTACGGAAATCGCGCGGCTGCATCCGCAGGCAGGTGCCCAGCCAGTGCAGCGTGGTGCCGCCGAGCGCGCGCAGATAATCGGATCGGAACGGCAGCGGCCCCTTCTGGACGAAATAACCCGCCTGATCCGGCGCGCCCGGCGATATCGGCCCGATATCCAGCACCGTCGGCGACGGTGCGGACGGGTTCTGCGGATAGGGGCTGTTGGGCACCTTGATCGGGTTCAGCTGATACGCCGTGTGATAGGCGCGGTAGGTCTCGGGCGTGTCGCCGTCATCCGCCCCGGCCTCGAGGATCAGGACACGCTTGCCTTCGGCGCTCAGCCGCTTGGCGATCAGCGCGCCGGATATCCCGCCGCCGACGATCACCGCGTCATAATCGCTCATGATCCCCCCTCCGGTCCTGCGGGTGGCTCTTGCGCCCAGGCCCCGAAGCCCTGCGGCTTGGCCCCCAGCGGATGCGCCCCGATCGCGTCCCAGACCAGCCCCTCGCGATAAGACCGGGGCGACAGGATATGCGCGACATCCTCGCGCTGCGCGCCATTCCTTGCCACCCAGTCGGGCGGCATCGGCACCCATTGGCCGAGATACCACAGCTGGATCAGCGACCTTGCGAGCGGCCCGAGATCGGGGTCCGCGAACACGGCCTCGCGCGCGTGCGCATCGCGTGCGGACCCGTCCGGCAAGGCCGCAAGCGCGTGCCCTTCGGCGACCATCCGCGCGGCCAGCGCGGGGCCGGCGACGGCCGCGACCTGCCTGCGGTACTCCGGCAGGCACCCCGTCGCCCGGAGCGCGGCCCCGTCATAACCGGTGAGAATGGCGGAAACCGTCGCGAAACCGTCATCATCCATGACCATCGCCCTGATCAACCGTGTCCAGATAGAAGCCTTCGGGCTCCACGCAGGCGGGAAGCGAGCTGAAGCTCTGCGCGGCGACGGCCTGGGTCTGCTCGCCGATCAGCGCGCGCATGTCCGCCGTCATGGCAAAGTCGTTCGCGCCGATCTTCAGCGTCACACGGGCCCGGTCGTCCGGGTCGTCGAGCATCGCGGTCATGAACTGGCCCATGATGGTCCAGCGCGTCATCACCGTACGCCCGAGGCCGAGGGCAAATTCGGGGATCGGCGTGCAGTTGGTCGGCCAGAACGGCAGACCGGCGAAATCGGCCTCCATGTCATAGACATACTCGTCCGGATTTTCCGGGTTCACCAGCCGCACCTTCCAGTCCGCCGAAGGCGACGCGTTCAGGGTCGGTGCCTGATAGACGAACTGTCCCAGAAACTTGGGCTCGCCGAACACGGCCCGCCCGGCCTTGACCGCGATGGCATTGTCAGCCGCGACATGCAGCCTGAGATGGCCAAGCGTCTTGGTCTGATCCTTGCCGTTCAGGAACTGCTGCAGCGGCATGTAGGGCACACCCGGCGCGCGGTTCTCAGGATAGGCGACAACGTTGAACTCCACCTCGTTGGTGGTGCCGAGGGCGTCGGCGTAATGCGCCGTGTAGCGTTGGAAATTCAGCAGGACGAGCGCCTTGTCCACAATCTTTGTGCCCTCGGCGACAGGAAATCGCGCGACACGCAGGCCGGTGGGCGCGCCGCCGGTATCCTCGACAAAGCCGCGGGCGACGTCGAGATCGGCGTACCAGTAGACCCAGTTGCACTGCAACGAGGCGTAGTAGAACGGCCATTGCGCGAAATTCTCCGGCGGGGTGGGCTTCAACCCCTCCCAGGGTGTCTGCCCGTTTTTGTCCTTCGCCATGTCTCTTCTCTCCTGATCGCCTGAATGACTGAACGCACGCCGCCTGGACCACCGACATTTGCCGTCTGATGGCAGGATCTGTTGCGTGTTCCCCTCTATGACTTCAATTGTGCCCTGGAGTTGATCGCCTCGGCACAAGCCGGCGGCGAGATCACGGTAGATACTTCCAAGACGCTACTTGCTTCATGATCCAGCCGTCAATGCTGATGTCGTCCCACGGCTCTTTGCGAGGTGTCATTGCTGCCCGTGCGCGCATGAAACACCCCGGTCTCCGGCGCGTCATCAGTCTGCATCCGACCCCGATCCCGCCTTGATCATGTCGAGCACCTGCCTTGCAGTGTCCTGATCGCGCGTTGTCCCGCCAGCCTGCAGACCGGTCAGCGATGCGTCCAGTTTCGCACCGGCGTCGGACGCCGACTGCATGGCATGGTGCAACCCGGCGAGGCTGGTCAGGGCACGCAATTCAAGCGAGACCATGCCAGCGTCACGTGCGGCGGATGCGGCCGTCGTGAAGAGTTTTTCGCTCTCTTCGGCATTATCCCCCGATTGCGCGAACAGGATTTCGCCGCGCAGCCTGATCAACTCCGGCAACCAGAACCGCTCGTCGTTGTCGTCGCAGTATTGCGTGGCCTCCTGCAGAACGACCAGCGCGTCGTCATGCGCGCCATTGGCGGATAAAAGATCAGCCTGAAGATACAGGAAGTAGCTCAGACCCAGGCGCGACCGGGTCTCCATCCATTCGACGATACCGGTGGTGATCCGCTCTATTCCGGCGCCATACTCGCCGCTCAGACGGGCTTTCGACCAGGCCGACATGACTTCCGTCCAGCCGATCCAGAACCGGAAACCGTATTTTCTGGACAGGATCAACGCCTCATCGGCCAGTTCCTGCACACGCTCGAGGTCGCCACAGAATGCATGGGTCCAGGAGGCAAAGCAGATCGAGAAGGCAATGGAAAACGGATGCCCGATCTCTCTGGCGAGGGTCATCGCCTCGTCCGCCATGCGTCTCGCGTCATCGGCATGGCCCAACTGCCAGTTCGCCCAGCTGGCATAGCCCAGCGCGGCCACCTTGATGTCCACCACATCGAATTTCAGCGCATCGACACGCTCTTCATTGCTCATGCCCGCGTCGATGACACCCGACAGCGCGTCCAGCGCGGCTTGCGGCTTGCCACAATAGAAACTGGCCGACCCCATGGCGCGATGGCTGGCCGCCATCATCAGACGATTGCCCGCCTGCTCGGCCATTTCCGACAGGTTTTGACCATACTCGAAGGCCTTCGCATAGCGCGCCCCAAGAAGGTGATAGCGCATCAACCCATAGGTGACCGGGAAGATGGCAAAGTTGTCCTTCTGCTTGCGGGCAAGCTCTCGCGCGCGCTCATAGGACGTGCTGACATTTTCATGGGAATAGCCGAGCGCGGCCGCCTGAGGTACGGCCAGCATGACCAGCAGGTCGAACTCCTGCGCATCGCGGGCCTCGTCCTGCGGCATCCTGGCAAGGGCCGCCAGCGCGTTTTCCAGATGGTTGATCGCCTCGAGGCTTGCCGAGGATTCCATCGCGCGCTCGCCGGCGGTCACGTAATACCCGAAGGCTTTGCGGTGCTCGCCACCGGCCGCATAGTGATAGCCCAGACTCTCCGGCTCGTTGCTGCACACGTCGGGCATGTGCGCTTCCAGCGCATGGGCGATCCGCAGGTGACAGTCCTGACGTGCCGTCTTGAGAAGCGATTGATAGGCCGCATCCTGAAGCAAGGCGTGCTTGAACTCGTAGCTCAGCTTCGTCGCGGTCCCCTTGCGGTAAATGAGTTCCGCGTCGAGCAGCTGTTCGAGCGCACCGCGCAATTGATGATCGCGATATCCCGACACGAGCCCCAGCAATTCGTGGGAAAACCGCCGGCCGATCGTGGCGGCGATCTGTGCCACGTCCTTTGCCGAAGGCGACCGGTCCAGACGCGCCATCAGCGAATCCTGCAGCGACGCGGGGATGGCGTGCTCCAGATACGAGCCGCTCATCTGATACCGCCCGTCGACATCCTGCACCCAGCCCGATTCCAGAACCATCTGGGTGAGTTCCTCGGCATAAAGCGGAATGCCGTCCGCCCGCTCGACGATCTGGTCCATCAGGGTCTGCGGCAACTGCTTGCCGCCAGTCATCGCATTGATCAGCCGGGTGATGTCGGACTTGCCGAATCGATTGAGCGAAAGCGACGTGACATGGGACAGGTTTCGAAACGGCGGCTTGTGGTCGGGCCGAAAGCACAAAAGCAGGAACCAGCGCCTGTTCTTCATGTGTTCGATGAATTGCGCAATGACCTCGAGCGTCGTCGGATCGCACCAGTGCAGATCGTCGAATTCCATCAGCAGCGGCTTTTCATCCGCCATGGATATGTAGAAATCGAGCACGGCCGCGAACGTCGCCTTCTTGAGTTCCTCCGGCGCAAGGGCCAGCAGTTCGGCGGTTGCTGGCGTGTCGATCCCGAGCAGGTAACACAGGGCCGGCAGGTGTTGGCGCTGCTCCAGCGACAGGATGTCGGTGAGCTTCGACAGTCTGTCGGCTGGCGAGGTTTCCCCCTGCAGGCCAAGGCGGCCCTGCAGCTCTTCCACGATGGGCAGCATCGTCGAGTGCAGATGAAAGGCCGAGCCGAAAAACCGGACGATGGTCACATCTTCCCTGGCAATCTGCTTGTTGAAACTGTGCAGGATGCGCGACTTTCCGACACCGGCCTCGCCGCTGAGCATCAGGACCTGACCGTCACCGTTCTCGGCGGCTGACCAGTGCTGGTGGATCAGCCCAAGCTCGGCCTCGCGGCCGATCAGGGGCTTGGCGTTGTTGCGCCTCGTGTTGGAGACGGTCGTGCCATCGAACAACTGACCCGTGACCGCAAAACAGGTGACCGGCCTCGAAAATCCCTTCAGCGAAAAATCCCCGAGTTCGGTGAATTTGAAGAGATCCTTGGTGAGCCTGTGGGTGGACGCGCTGACGACGATCTGACCCGGCTCCGCGATGCCCTGCAGGCGCGCGGCCATGTTGGGCACCTCGCCGATGACGGAAACCTTTTCACCCGCCTCACCCGCACCGTCGCTGCCCACCACAACCTGCCCGGTATCGATGCCGATGCGCAGGTTCAGTTTCACGTTCAATCTGGCCAGCTCCGGGTTGCCGCCGGTCACCGCCGCCAGCATATCGGTCGCCGCGCGGATCGCGCTGCCGGTCGAATGCTCGTAGGCGACCGGGTATCCGAACATCACGTTGATGCCGTCGCCCAGATATTGCATGACCGTGCCGTCATAGCGCGTGACGATCTCGCTGCAGATCGACCGATAGGTGGCGAGGATGCTGCGCAAATCCTCAGGGTCAAGCTCTGCCGCAAGCTGCGTGGAGCCGACGAGATCGCAAAAGAGCACGGTCAGCTGGCGTCGTTCGGCGGCCCCGAACATGCGGTCAGGTGCCTGCACCCCATCCTCCGGATGCACGACCACTTGACCGGCAAGGCCCGCGTCGCCGCCCGCAACCGGCTTTTCGCCTTTCGCTCCAGATACGACAGTCGGCGTGCCGCAGTCCTGACAGAACCGATGGGTCGGCGCCAGCAGCGCGCCGCACGCGCTGCAGGTCAGAACAACGGGTAGCCTCGTCCCGCACTGGTCACAGAACTTCGCCGCATCGTCGCAGTCATTCTTGCAGCCTGCACATATCAACGACCGATCGTCTCCATCCGGTTTTCTTCGCGTCAACAGTGCGTGGAGTGGCGGCGTTAATCAAGCCAAGACTGCGCTTTGTGCCAATTGCATCTTTCCGGTCGTTCAAAAAAGACGATCTGCATGGATATTAGACAGCCGGCCTCCGATCCCTGCGCGCCCGGGCGCCTCATCGGTGCCGCTGCCATGCCACCTTCTGTCCGGTGCGCGCGGGCCCCGCCCCGGTGCGCCTCAACAGCGGATCACCCTAGGCGCGTGACCGATGATGCAGAATCCCTTGTTGCGGATCGTCCGGATCTCGAACCCGAAATCGGTCCCCGAGAGTTTCCGCCGCAGATAGCCGATATAGACATCGACCACATTGTCACTGACAGATCCGTCCGAGGCCCAGAGCGCTTCGAACAGCGCATGGCGCGGCCGTGGCGCGTCCGGGGTCTCCAGAAGCAGCGCCAGCAAGTCGTATTCGCGTTCGGTCAGCGTCACCGTGTCGGCACCCCGGCGCAATACCCGCGCCTGCGGGCACAACGCGGCCGGCACCTGGCGCCGCTGCACCGCGCGGCTTTCCTGCACGCGCAGGCGCGCCACCAGTTCGTCGAAGGAGAACGGCTTGACCACGTAATCATCGGCCCCCGCCTCCAGCCCGGCGGTGCGATCCTCGACATCCGACAGCGCCGACAGCATCAGGATCGGCAGGGTCAGCCCGCGCGCGCGGGCGGCCCGCACCAGCGACAGCCCGCTTTCGGTGCCCAGCATCACGTCGACGATGGCGCAGGCGAACGGCCCCTCGTCGAGCCGCGCCAGCGCCCGCTCGGCGCGATTTTCCGCCGTTGCGTCATAGCCGTGCGACCGCAGCCCGCGCATCAGGGCAGAGGTGATTTCCGGATCATCCTCGACGATCAGAAGCGGTTTCTCCATGGCTGTCAGCATAACCCACCGCGCGCGGCAGGCGAACCGATATCTTGGTACCGGGTGCATCGCCAAGCGCCTCGGCGCGGGGCACCGGGCTTTGCAGCGCGATCGTTCCGCCCTGCGCCTCGATCACCCATTTCGCCAGCGCAAGACCGATGCCGAACCCCTGCCCCGGCATCCGCCCGGCCTGCGCGAAGCGCTCGAAGACGCGCGCCTGATCCCCCGGCGCAATGCCGGGGCCGTTATCCGTCACCGAAAGTCCCGCGGCGTCCTCGCCCATTACCGGCCCAAGCCGCAGCCGGCCCCCGGCTCCGCCCCTCTTCCCGCCCCCGCCCCCGACCCCGTCCCCGGCATGGCGGACGGCGTTGCGGACCAGACCGACGATCACCTGACGCACCCAGTTGGGATCGCAAAACACGGTCTCGGACGGCATTTCGGCCACCTCGAGCACCAGACCCTCGGTTGCCACCTCCGCCTGCACCTCTTCGACCACCTGCGCCGCGATCGCGTCGAGCGGTGTCGCCACGGGATCAAGCACAAGCTGGCCGCTATCGGACCGCGCGACGCGCAGAAGATCGTCGATCCGGCGGTTGAGCCGTGCCGCGCGCGCCTCGATCGTGGCAAAGGCCGCCTCGGACCCCCGGCCGTCCTGCCGGCCGATCTGCGCCTCCATCAGGATGACAGTCAGCGGCGTGCGCAGTTCGTGGCTGATATCGGCAAAGAAGCGGCGTCGCGCCGCGTCGATCTCCTCCAGCCGGGCGTTGGCGGCGCGCAACGCCTCGGTGCGCCGCGCGATCGTGTCGTTGAGGCGGGCCCATTCGGCCTCGACCGCATCGCGCCGCGCCGCAAGCGCGGCGGCCATCTGCCCGGTCTCGGCATAAAGCCGCCCGATCTCGTCATTGCGCCCGACCGGCAGGGTGACGTCGAAATTCTCCTGCCCGATGTCCTGCGCGGCCTCGCGCACCCGGTCGAGACGGCGAAACTGCGGCCGGATCAGGCCGAAGTGGAACCCCGCCACGAGACCCACGGTCAGAAGGGCCGCGACGATCGCGATCAGCGACAGGCGCTGACGCAGATCCGCGATGCCGGTCAGGATTTCATTGCGAAACAGCCGTTCGGCGTTGACCGCCTGGGTCAGCAGCGGATCGAAGGCGCCGGCGAAGCTGTCGACATGCGCGCGCAGCCGCGCACGGTCGTCCTCGGGTCCGCGCAGCGCCGACAGGGTGCTGTTCAGAAGCGCCTCCATCCGCGCAAGCCCCAGCGATTGCGTCGCCTGCCGCGTTTGCGCGTCGAGCCCGAGGGCGCGCGCCTCGGCCACCGCGCGTTCGAGATCTCCGCGCAGCACCCCAAACGTCCGCGCCAGCGCCGCGCCGACCGGCCTCAGCCGGTCGGCGCGGGCCGCGGCGGGCTGGCCGGTCTGCACCGTTTCGGTCGCGATCACCAGAAAGGTCGACACCTCGCGCGACAGGGTCGAATACCGCGCCATCCGCGTTTCCGAGGCCAGCGCCGCCTCCAGCCGGTCCGACACCCGTGTCATGCCGAGATAGAGCACCGCGGCAAGGATCAGCGCCACGCCCCCCAGCATCGCCGCCCCGATCCCCAGTCTGGCCTTGAGCGATTCGGTGAGTTTCACATGCCCGCCCCTTGTCCGCATTGCCGGAAAATCCGGCGCATCCGTCGGAAAAGCAACGCCGTCCCGGCATTTTCCGCGTCATTCAAGGTCACCGGGTACAAATCAGGCGAATTGCGTTACCTTCAACTACGTCAAACGCCGCGCATCAACTCTGCGCCACGGAAAATGAGGTCTGTCATGATCGAAGTTCTCTTTGTCGTCTGCATGGCCGCCGCACCGGACGAGTGCGACGAACGCCGGATCGTCCTCGGCGAGGTCTCACCGACCGCCTGTCAGTATCTCGCGCAACCCGAACTGGCGCGCTGGATGGAAGACCACCCGGAGCTGAACATCCGCCACTGGCAATGCCAACGCGTGTCGTGACGCGCGCCTGACCCTCGCCCGTCACTTGGTTTTCATCACAGGGCCGCGCGCAGCCTTCGGATGGTGGACCATCACATCCCGCCGCCAAAACCGAAGGGCTGAGAGCTCGCGCCTGTCCCGCGTCATCTTTGCGCTCGACGCGATCCCTGTAGTCACGGCGCGGACGGGAAGGCTGGAGGAGCAGACAGCGCCAGGCCGTCTTCCCCTGCCGCGCGCCGCCTGCTAGCAGACCCCATGCTCAGTTATCAGCATCATTACCATGCCGGAAACGCGGCGGATGTGCACAAGCATGCGCTGCTGGCGTGGATGCTGGACTATCTGACACGCAAACCCAAACCGCTGAGCTATATCGAGACGCATGCGGGGCGCGGCCTCTATGATCTGGGGCATGCGGCGGCGGTGAAGACCGGCGAGGCGGCGCAGGGCGTCGCGCGGCTGGCGCATCTGGTGCCGGCGGATCATCCCTACCGCCGGTGTCTCGATGCGGTGCGGACGCGGTACGGGGCGGCGGCCTATCCCGGGTCGCCGCTGATCGCCGCTCACAGCCTGCGGGCGATCGATACGCTGCATCTGGCCGAACTGCATCCCGGCGAGCATGCGCATCTGGCCGGGACGATGGCGTCCGTCGGCGCGCAGGTCAGCGTGCATGTCCGCAAGCAGGACGGTTTCGAGCTGGCCCACAGCCTCTGCCCGCCCACGCCGCGACGCGGGGTGATGCTGGTCGATCCGAGCTACGAGGTGAAGGCGGAATATGACGCCATCCCCCGCCACCTTGCCCGCGTGGCAAAGGCATGGAACGTGGGCATCCTGATGCTGTGGTATCCGATCCTGACCTCTGACCGCCACGCGACGATGCTGGCCGCGCTGCGCGCCGCCTTCCCGCAGGCGCTGCGCCACGAGGTTCGGTTCCCACCGCTGCACGAGGGGCGCGGGCTGCTCGGATCGGGCGTTTTCGTGGTCAACCCGCCGTTCGGGCTGGCCGATGAGGCCGCGCGCATCGCGACGATTTTCGCACCACAGGGCTGAGCGCGCCGCCTCCGGGTGCGACAAAAATGTT
>JAWLFT010000128.1:0-5081 GCA_041685435.1 Roseovarius sp. | reverse complement strand
TTGAAACTGGTTAAACAGGACGCAAACACGCGCCACAGGTTCATCTACGATGGCATAAGATTGTTTTTCAAAGGAAATCCGCAAAACACGCGACTGAATCCCAAAATTACAATCCGGGGTTGCGGCGCATCAATACGCAATAAACCGCAGGGATGTTTCGTGTGACGAAACATTGACCAAGTCTCACCGCGCCGCGCCAAAATGTCCGATCCGCAGGCCCGTACTGATTCGTTCTTGCCAAGCCGGGGCAGCCCCGGTCTGATCGGACCCGGGCATCGAGGAGGCGAGCATGATCACCGCGCCGGAGTTCACCATCGGCATCGAGGAGGAATATCTGCTCGTCGATCGCGACAGCCTCGCGCTGGCCAATGCGCCCGAGGCGCTGATGACCGCCTGTCAGGCGGATCTCGGCGATCAGGTGAGCCCCGAATTCCTGACCTGCCAGATCGAGATCGGCAGCAAGCCCTGCGAAACCGTCGCCGAGGCGCGCGAGGATCTCAAGCGCCTGCGCAGCACCGTGGCGCGGCACGCGGCCGATCATAACCTCGCCCCGATCGCGGCCTCGTGCCACCCGTTTTCCGACTGGCGCAACCAGACCCATACCGACAAGCAGCGCTACAACGATCTGCAGCACGATCTCGCGGGCGTGGTGCGGCGGATGCTGATCTGCGGCATGCATGTGCATGTCGGCATCGACCCGCCCGACCGGCGCATCGACCTGATGAACCAGCTCGGCTATTTCCTGCCGCATCTGCTGGCGCTGTCGTGTTCCTCGCCGTTCTGGCAGGGGCAGGACACCGGGCTCAGCTGCTACCGTCTCAGCGTGTTCGACAACCTGCCGCGCACCGGCCTGCCCCCGCGCATGGAAAGCTTCGGCGAGTTCGAGCGGTCGGTGCAAACGCTCGTGGGTCTCGGCGTGATCGAGGATGCCAGCAAGATCTGGTGGGATCTGCGCCCGTCCTCGCGCTTTCCGACGCTGGAATCGCGGATCTGCGACGTGCAACCCCGGCTGGAGCACACCCTGACGCTGGCCGCCCTTCAGCAGGCGCTCGCGCGGATGCTCTGGCGTCTGGCGATCCGCAACCAGCGCTGGCGCCTCTATGACGCCTTTCTGGTGGCCGAGAACCGCTGGCGCGCGCAGCGCTACGGCACCACCGAAGGGCTGATCGATTTCGGCCGTGCCGAGATCGTGGACATGGCGACGCTGGTCGAGGAGATCATCACGCTGATCGCGGAGGATGCGGAATTCTTCGGCTCGGCCGCCGAAGTGGCGGGCGCGCGCGACATCCTTCGCCTCGGCACAAGCTCAGAGCGGCAGCGCGCCACCTTCGCCGCCGCGCGCGCCACGGGCGAGACCGAGGCCGAGGCGCTGCAATCGGTGGTGCGCCACCTGATCGAGGAGTTTCACGCGGATCTCTGACCGCGCAGATCGTCAAGGATGGCTTGCGCGGCGGCTTTCGGGGCCTTGGCCGCCCAGATCGGCCGCCCGACCACGATGTGATCGGCGCCGTCCGCCACCGCCTGCGCCGGTGTCGCCACGCGTTTCTGATCGCCAAGGGCCGCACCTGCCGGCCGCACCCCCGGCGTGACGATCAGCTTGCCCCGCGCCTCGGGCAGCGCGCGGATCATCGCGGCCTCCTGCGGGCTGGCGATCACGCCATCGGCGCCCGCGTCGAAGGCGCGGCCCGCGCGCAGCGCCACCAGATCTGGCAGATCCCCCGGGATCATCAGCCCTGCATCGAGATCGTCGCGGTCGAGCGAGGTCAGGATCGTCACCGCGAGGATCTTCAGCCCCGTGCCGGCAGCGCCTTCGCGGGCCGCGCGCACCACATGCGGATCGCCATGCACCGTCAGGAAATCCAGATCGAACTGCGCCAGCCCGCGCACCGCCGCCTCGACCGTGGCGCCGATATCGAACAGTTTCATGTCCAGGAAGATCCGCTTGCCGTGATCCAGCGTCAACTCGTTGGCCAGCGCGAGGCCGCCGCCGGTCAGCATGCCCAGCCCGATCTTGTAGAACGACACGGTGTCGCCAAGGGTTTCGGCCAGCCTCAGACCCTCCAGCGCATTGGGCACATCAAGGGCGACTATAAGACGGTCATCGGGCATCTGCGGCGTCTCCGGTCCGGTGGCAGGCCGCCCCTTGTCACGGCCCCCCGAGGATGCGTCAAGACCCAAGCGCGCGTCAGGGCGGAAACAGTTTGTATCACGGTTTGCGCGCGAGGGATCTTGAACCGCCTGCGCGCCTTGCCCATTTATTCGTCAAGGTTCCCGATCGCCGCATGCCTCTGGAGAGGGTGCGCCCCCGGGATAACGCTTGAAAAAGGAGAAGAACCCATGGACTTCGACAAGTTCACGGAACGGTCGCGCGGATTCATTCAGGCCGCCCAGACCATCGCGATGCGCGAAAGCCATCAGAAACTGGCCCCCGAACATCTGCTCAAGGCCCTGCTGGACGATCCCGAGGGACTGGCGAGCAACCTGATCTCGCGCGCCAAAGGGCACCCCCCGCGCGTCGCGCAGGCCAATGAACTGGCGCTGGCGAAGATCCCGCAAGTCTCGGGCGATGCCGGTCAGACCTATATGGACCAGCAGACCGGCAAGGTGCTCTCCGAGGCCGAGAAGCTGGCGCAGAAGGCCGGCGACAGCTTCGTCCCGGTAGAGCGTATCCTGTGTGCGCTGGCGATGGTGAAATCCCCCGCCAAGGAAGCGCTCGAGGCCGGCGACGTGAGCGCGCAGAAGATCAACGAGGCGATCAACGATCTGCGCAAGGGGCGCACCGCCGACACGGCGAGCGCCGAGGACACCTACGAGGCGCTGGAAAAATACGCGCATGACCTCACGCGCGCGGCGAGCGAAGGCAAGATCGACCCGATCATCGGCCGTGACGACGAGATCCGCCGCGCCATGCAGGTCCTGTCGCGCCGGACCAAGAACAACCCGGTGCTGATCGGCGAGGCCGGCGTCGGCAAGACCGCCATCGCCGAGGGCCTCGCGCTGCGCATCATCAATGGCGACGTGCCGGAATCCCTGCGCGACAAGCGGCTGCTGTCGCTGGACATGGGCGCGCTGATCGCAGGGGCGAAATATCGCGGCGAATTCGAGGAACGCCTCAAGGGTGTGCTGAACGAGGTGACGCAGGCCGCCGGCGAGATCATCCTCTTCATCGACGAGATGCACACGCTGATCGGGGCCGGCAAGACCGAGGGCGCGATGGATGCCGCCAACCTCATCAAGCCGGCGCTCGCCCGCGGCGAGTTGCACTGCATCGGCGCGACCACGCTGAACGAGTACCGCAAGCATGTCGAAAAGGACGCGGCCCTTGCACGCCGGTTCCAGCCGCTGATGGTCAAGGAACCGACGGTCGAGGACACGATCAGCATCCTGCGCGGCATCAAGGAAAAGTACGAGCTGCATCACGGCGTGCGCATCTCGGACTCGGGGCTGGTGGCAGCGGCGACGCTGTCGCATCGCTACATCACCGACCGCTTCCTGCCCGACAAGGCGATCGACCTGATGGACGAGGCAGCCTCTCGCCTGCGCATGGAGGTCGACAGCAAACCCGAGGAACTCGACGCGCTCGACCGCGACATCCTGCAAAAGCAGATCGAGGCCGAGGCGTTGCGCAAGGAAGAGGACGCGGCATCCAGGGACCGGCTCGACCGGCTCGAAAAGGAACTGGCCGACTTGCAGGAACGCTCTGCCGAGATGACCGCACAATGGCAGGCCGAGCGTGACAAGCTGGCCTCGGCGCGCGATCTCAAGGAACAGCTCGACCGCGCCCGCGCCGACCTCGACATCGCCAAGCGTGAGGGCGATCTCGCCCGCGCCGGCGAACTCAGCTATGGCGTGATCCCGCAGATCGAAAAGCAACTGGCCGAGGCCGAACAGCGCGGCGAAGACGAGATGATGGTCGAAGAGGCCGTGCGCCCCGAGCAGATCGCGCAGGTGGTGGAACGCTGGACCGGCATCCCGACCGCCAAGATGCTCGAAGGCGAGCGCGAGAAACTGCTGGGGATGGAGGCCAACCTGCATCGCCGTGTGGTCGGTCAGGACAAGGCCGTCAAGGCCGTGGCCAATGCCGTGCGCCGCGCCCGCGCCGGGCTCAACGACGAGAACCGGCCGCTTGGCAGCTTCATGTTCCTCGGGCCGACCGGTGTGGGCAAGACCGAGCTGACCAAGGCGGTGGCCGAGTTTCTCTTTGACGACGACACCGCGATGGTCCGCATCGACATGTCGGAATTCATGGAGAAACACTCGGTCGCGCGTCTGATCGGCGCGCCGCCGGGCTATGTCGGCTATGAGGAAGGCGGTGTCCTGACAGAGGCCGTGCGTCGCCGGCCCTATCAGGTGCTCCTGTTCGACGAGGTCGAAAAGGCGCATCCGGACGTGTTCAACGTGCTCTTGCAGGTGCTCGAGGACGGGGTGCTGACCGACGGTCACGGGCGCACGGTGGACTTCAAGCAGACGCTGATAGTGCTGACCTCGAACCTTGGCAGCCAGGCGCTTAGCCAGTTGCCCGAGGGAAGCGATGCCGAGGCGGCCAAGCGCGACGTGATGGAAGCGGTGCGGGGCCATTTCCGGCCCGAATTCCTCAACCGTCTCGACGAGATCGTGGTCTTCGACCGGATCACACGCGACCAGATGACCGGCATCGTGGAGATTCAGCTGCGGCGGCTGCTCAAGCGGCTGGCCACCCGCAAGATCGATCTGCAACTCGATCAATCGGCCAAGGAGTGGCTGGCCGAAGAAGGCTACGATCCGGTCTATGGCGCGCGCCCGCTGAAGCGGGTGATTCAGAAAGCGCTGCAGGATCCGCTGGCCGAGGCGCTGCTGGCCGGGGATATCCTCGACGGCGAGACCGTGCCGGTGACCGCCGGGCCCGACGGGTTGATTATCGGCGAACGGGTGGGCAGCACCACCCAGGATCCGCCCGCCGACGCGGTGGTCCACTGACGCATGTTGCTCAAGACCGTCAAAACCGACAACCGGTCTTGAGCTTTTCGAACATGTGACATGCCTTAGACCGGCACGCGCCCCCCTGAGCCGTTCAGGGGGGCGCCTTTTTTATTGGGATATAC
>JAWLFT010000044.1:0-21078 GCA_041685435.1 Roseovarius sp. | reverse complement strand
CGTCGGCCCGATGACCATCGCGTGCCTGCTGGCCAACACCGTCACCGCCTGCTGCCGCGCCAACGGCCTGCCCGAACCCGAGGGCCTGACCGCGTGACCATCGTCCTCGAAGATCCCCGCCTGCTGCTTGGGCGTCCGGTGCGCGACAGGATCCTGTCGGGCGTCGCATCTTACGTGAACAAGGCCGGGCGCATCGGCAAGCTTGTTTCGATCTCCATCGGCGAGGTCCCGGAAATCATGGTCTATGTGCGCAATCAGGCCGCGGCCGCCCGCACGGCGGGCCTGCCCTTCGACCAGCAATTATGGAGCGCGGACACCACCCAGGGTGCGTGCAAGGCGCTGATCCAGGAGATGAACGACGACCCGGAGGTGCTCGGGATCATCCTGCAGCGCCCCGTGCCGGACCACATCAACGTACGGTCGCTGCAATCGGCGATTCACCCGTTGAAGGATGTCGAGGGCATGAACCCCGCCTCGATAGGCAATATCGTCTATAACGATGTGACCATGGCGCCCTGTACCGCGGCGGCGGCGGTGGAACTGGTCCGTGAGACCGGCCTGACGCTGGAAGGGCTCGAAGTGGTGATGGTCGGCCATTCCGAGATCGTCGGCAAACCCGCCGCAAACATGCTCATGGCGGCGGGGGCGACGGTGACGGTCTGTCACCACATGACCCGGTCGGTGGCGATGCATTCGCGCCGCGCGGATGTGGTGATCGTCGCGGTGGGCAAGCCGCATCTGATCGGCGCCGAGATGATCAAGCCCGGCGCGGTGGTGATCGATATTGGCATCAATCAGGTGACCGCCGCGGACGGAACGGTCGAGCTTGTCGGGGACGTGGATACCGATGCGGTCAGGCAGGTCGCCGGCTGGATCACCCCGGTGCCTGGCGGGGTCGGCCCGGTGACCGTTGCGATCCTCATGCGCAATGCCGTGACGGCCCATCAACGCCAGAGGGACGCCGGCTGGATCACCTGAGCCGGCCTACCAGGCGAGGTAGCCGATGGCGAGGAAGGCGGCCACGCAGCCGCCCCATTGCGGCGTCGTCATTCGTTCCTTTAGAAACACGGCGGCCAGAACGATGGTGAACAATCCGAACATCGACGCGGCCACGGCGGCAAATTCCGGATAGGCCATGCGGCCCGCCGACAGCACCGCCAACAGCGCGATCCCGTCCAGCGTGCCCATCAGGATCAGCGGGATGATTGCGCCGCGCCCGAGCGACAGGGGCGCGGGCCGCACAATCAACAGCGCCAGCAAAAGCCCGAGGGCCGTGATCCGCGCCAGAAGCGTCGCATGCAGTTCGCCGTCCAGCGCCGCCGCCATCTGGCCAAGCTTGAACGTGGTGGCAAAACCGAGCGCCGACAGCAGCGACAGCAGGATCGTCGGCCCCTTGGGCGGTGCGGCGTCGCCGCTTGTGTCGGCAAGGCTCGCCACGACGCCCACGCCTGCCACGATCAGCAGCACCGCTGCGATCTGATCCGGGGCGATAACCGCCCCCGACAGCGCGGCAAAACCGAGCGAGACGATGGGATAGGCCCCGATGATCGGACTGACAAGGCGTACCGGACCGCGCTGGAAGGCATAGTAAAGCCCGAGACTGGCCACCAGAAACGCGGCACCCGATCCGATGGACAGCCAGAAGGCATCGCCCTGCGGCAGGCGCAGCGCGTCGTTCGAGGCAAGGACCATGGTGTGAAACACCAGCCCCGTCACCAGTACGAGCACAAGCGCGCCGAGCAGCGGCACGGTCCGGCTGAGATAGCGCACCGAGATGTCGTGAAGGCCCCAGCACAGGGCGGCCAGCAGGCCAAGGGCAATCGCGTTCATTGGTGTCTCCCCCCAAGGGCTGCCCTGAGGCTTCGGGTGGTTTGGGACAGAATGGCTTGTTTTTCGGTCAATTTATGATTTTTCTTGAAGATAAACAAATATTCCAGTAATGCAAATAACGCAAGCAACCGGGGGAAGAAATGCTAGACACGAGATATCCGGATATCACGCCGGGGCCACCTAGGCCCAGTGCCATCGTGCAGCCGCGCGTGTTCTCGCTGCCGCCCGGAACGGAGCGGTACGTGGTCGAAGGGGCGGGGGCCATCCTTGTCCGGCTGGAGACCGGCGATGTGCTGGAGATCGAGAATGCCGAAGGCGGGCAACCCTGCGAGATTGTCTGTGCGGACAAGGGCGGCCGTTTCGACGCCGGTCTGATCGGCGAGACGGGGCAGGGCGCGCCGCAGGGGCTTCTGGCGCTGCTGACCTCGCCCGACCAGTCGTTGCGCAGCCTGCGGCTCGGGATCGAGGCGCGCGGGCTCGATCTGTCTGGCGCGCAGGCCGTGCATCTATTCGGGCGCGAGAGCCCGGCGGGAACCAAGCACAGCTTCACCGCCACGCGCGAGGGCGTCGCGATCATCGCCGCCCCGGGCGGGATCATGGATTTCGAGGCGCAGGACACCGCCACGCCATTGGTCGTGCATATCCGCCGCGCCGTCCTCAAGAGCGTGGCGCGATTCGAACTGCCCGATCCGCTGGCCGATCCGGTCTCGGACATCCGCGTGCACTCCGCCACCGCCGAGGCCTATTTCGTCAAGGCGGGCGATTACATACAGATCCTCGACGTGGACGGTCGCCAATGCACCGATTTTCAGTGCTTTGCCGCGCGCAAGCTCGACAAGGGGCTGGATCACGCGCTGGACGTGACCACGACGCGCACGCTCATGGGCCATGCCTATCCGATGCCGGGGCTGCACGCGAAATACTACGATCAGGACATGCTGCCGCTGGTCGAGGTGATCCAGGATACCTGCGGGCGGCACGATGCCTTTGCGCTGGCCTGCTCGGCCAAGTATTACGACGACATCGGCTATCCCGGCCACGTCAACTGCTCGGACAATTTCAACGCGGCGCTCGACCCGTATGGTGTGACCGGGCGCGCGGGCTGGATGGCGATCAACTTCTTCTTCAACACCGGGCTGGACGCGCACGGCGTGCTCTATTCCGACGAGCCGTGGTCGCGCCCCGGTGATTACGTGCTGTTGCGCGCGCTGACCGATCTGGTCTGCGTCAGTTCCGCCTGCCCGGATGACACCACCGCCGCCAATGGCTGGAACCTTACCGACATCCATGTGCGCACCTACAGCGGCAAGGACACCTTTCAACGCGCCGTCGCTTACCGGCCCAGACCCGACGCGGACCCGAAAATGACCAAACAGACAGGCTTTCACGACCGGTTCTCCCGGTTCACCGACAATTTCATCGAATATAACGGCTACTGGCTGGCCAATTGCATGTCCACCGCCGGGCCGATCGAGGAATACCACGCCTGCCGCAAGACATGCGTGGTCCTCGACCTCAGCCCGCTGCGCAAGTTCGAGATCACCGGGCCGGACAGCGAGGCGCTGTGTCAGTACGTCTTCACGCGCAACATGAAGACGTTGCCGGTCGGCGGCGTCGTCTACACCGCGATGTGCTACCCGCATGGCGGCATGATCGACGACGGCACCGTGTTCCGGCTGGGCCGCGACAATTTCCGCTGGATCGGCGGCTCGGATTACGGCGGCGAGTGGATCCGGGAAAAGGCTGCAAAACTGGGCTTGAAGGTGATGGTCCGCGCCTCCACCGATATGCAGCACAACATCGCCGTGCAGGGCCCCGAAAGCCGCGATCTGCTGCGCAAGATCATCTGGACCGCCCCGCACCAGCCGGATTTCGACGATCTTGCGTGGTTTCGGTTTGCGCCTGCCCGGATCGGCGACGATCAGGGCACGCCCGTCGTCGTCAGCCGCACCGGCTATACCGGCGAGCTGGGCTACGAGATTTTCTGCCATCCCAAACATGCCGGCGAGGTCTTCGATGCCGTCTGGGCGGCCGGGCAGGATCACGGCATCCGGCCCATGGGGCTCGAGGCGCTGGACATGGTACGGATCGAGGCGGGGCTGATTTTCGCCGGCTATGATTTCAGCGACCAGACCGACCCGTTCGAGGCCGGCGTCGGCTTTACCGTACCGCTCAAGTCGAAGACCGACGATTTCATCGGGCGCGACGCGCTGATCCGGCGCAAGGAGCATCCGGCGCGCAAGATGGTCGGTCTGGACATCGACGGCAATGTCGATGTCGGCCATGGTGACCCGGTGCATATGGGGCGCGCGCAGATCGGCGAGGTGACGTCGTCGATGCGCTCGCCGATTCTTGGCAAGAACATCGCGCTGGCGCGGGTCGATGTGGCGCATCACGAGGTCGGCACCGAGGTGGAGATCGGCAAGCTCGACGGGCACCAGAAACGCCTGCCCGCAACCATCGTCGGGCTGTCGCATTACGACCCGCACAAGACGCGCCCGCGCTCGTGACCGGGGGCGAGCGCGCCCCGCCACGGGGCGGGCGAACGTGTGCCTGTAATTGCGTAGTAGGCGGATGCGTGCGGATATATGCGACACGCCCGGATAGAAAGGCCGCTGCGGAGATCCGCAGCGGCCTTTGATGTCCGGGCCGGGGGATCAGATGTCCAGCGTGTGTTCGCGTTCCCACCGGCTGAAATGGGTCACGAAAGAGTTCCATTCCTGCATCTTCATCTTGATGTAGGAGGCCGAGAATTCCGCGCCCATCGACTCTTTCAGAACCTCGTCCCTGTCCAGTTCCCGGAGGGCATCGAGCATGTTCAAAGGCAGCTTGGGGGCACCGCTGACGGTGTGGCCCTCAGCATACATGTCGATGTCGTGGCGCTTGCCAGGGTCGGCCTTGGTGCGGATGCCCGACAGGCCCGCGGCGATGATGACGGCCTGCAACAGGTAAGGGTTGGCCGCACCATCGGGCAGGCGCAGTTCGAACCGGCCGGGGCCGGGGACGCGCACCATGTGCGTGCGGTTGTTGCCGGTCCAGGTGACCGTGTTGGGCGCCCAGGTCGCCCCCGACGTGGTGCGGGGCGCGTTGATCCGCTTGTAGCTGTTGACCGTCGGATTGGTGATCGCGGCCAGCGCGCTGGCGTGCTGCATGATCCCGCCAAGAAAATGCTTGCCGCGCTCTGACAGGCCGACCTCGCCCGTCTGGCCCTCGCCCTCGCCGGCAAAGACGTTGACTTTCGACGCCTCGCCCGGCGCATCCCAGACGGAGATATGCGCGTGGCAGCCATTGCCGGTCAGGCCCTCGATCGGTTTCGGCATGAAGGTGGCGCGAAAGCCGTGCTTTTCGGCGACGGATTTGGTCATGAACTTGAAAAAGGAATGCCGGTCGGCGGTTTTCAGGACGTCGTCGAATTCCCAGTTCATCTCGAACTGGCCATTCGCGTCCTCGTGGTCGTTCTGGTAGGGGCCCCAGCCCAGATCGAGCATGTAGTCGCAGATCTCGCGCACCACGTCATAGCGGCGCATTACGGCCTGCTGGTCATAACAGGGCTTGGCGGCGGTATCGAACGGATCGCTGATCTGTTCGCCGTCGGGTGTCAGCAGAAAGAACTCGGCCTCGATACCGGTCTTGACGTGCAGCCCGTGATCTGCGGCCTCGGCGATCAGGCGGCGCAGCACGTTGCGGGGGGCCTGTGCGACATCCTCGCCCTCCATCACGCAATTGCCGGCGACCCAGGCGATCTCGGGTTTCCAGGGCAGCTGGATCACCGAGTCCGGATCGGGCACCGCCAGCATGTCGGGATGCGCGGGCGTCATGTCGAGCCAGGTGGCGAAGCCGGCGAACCCGGCCCCGTCCTCTTGCATGCCGGCGATGGCCTGCGCGGGAACCAGCTTGGCGCGCTGTCCGCCAAACAGGTCCGTGAAGGAAATCATGAAATACTTGATGCCCTTTTCCTGAGCGTACTGTGCCAGATCGATTTTCTCGGCGTAGTGTGCCAGATCAACGGTCATTCTTGTCCATCCCTGTTGTTGTCCTGTCAGATTGCAAAAGAGGGGGCGATCGTGTCGCGCCCCCCTCTGTCGGTGGTCTCAGAAGCTTGTGCCGTCCTTGCCGGGCCACCATGTCGTGCCGGCCATCGGGACACGCGCCATCGCGGCGGCCTCCATCGTGAGCGCGCACAGATCCTCGGGCTCCAGATTGTGCAGGTGGTTGTGCCCGCAGGCCCGCGCGATGGTCTGCGCCTCGAGCGTCATCACCTTGAGGTAATTGCGCAGGTGGCGCCCGGCCTCGACCGGATCCAGCCGCTTTTGCAGTTCTGGGTCCTGCGTGGTGATCCCGGCCGGGTCCTGCCCTTCGTGCCAGTCGTCATAGGCCCCGGCGGTGGTGCCCAGCTTCTGATACTCGGTCTCCCATTTCGGGTCGTTGTCGCCAAGGGCAATCATGGCTGCCGTGCCGATGCTGACCGCATCCGCCCCGAGCGCCATCGCCTTGGCCACATCGGCCCCGGACCGGATCCCGCCCGAGACGATCAGCTGCACCTCACGGTGCACGCCCAGATCCTGCAGCGCCTGAACGGCTGGCCGGATACAGGCGAGCGTGGGCAGGCCGACATGTTCGATGAACACGTCCTGCGTGGCCGCGGTGCCGCCCTGCATGCCGTCGAGAACCACGACATCCGCCCCGGCCTTGACCGCGAGGGCGACGTCGTAATAGGGGCGCGTGCCGCCGACCTTGACATAGATCGGCTTTTCCCAGCCGGTGATCTCGCGCAGCTCGAGGATCTTGATTTCCAGATCGTCGGGTCCGGTCCAGTCCGGGTGACGGCAGGCCGAGCGCTGGTCGATGCCCTTGGGCAGGTTGCGCATCTCCGCCACCCGGTCCGAGATCTTCTGCCCCAGCAGCATCCCGCCGCCGCCGGGCTTGGCGCCCTGGCCCACCACGATCTCGATCGCGTCGGCGCGGCGCAGGTCGTCGGGGTTCATGCCGTAGCGCGACGGCAGGTACTGGTAGACGAGCGTGGTGGAATGGCCGCGTTCCTCCTCGGTCATGCCGCCGTCGCCGGTGGTCGTCGATGTCCCGGCCTCCGACGCGCCGCGGCCCAAAGCCTCCTTGGCCGCCCCTGAAAGCGCGCCGAAGGACATGCCCGCGATGGTGATCGGGATGTCGAGCTGGATCGGCTTTTTCGCGAACCGCGTGCCGAGCGTCACCGAGGTGTCGCACCGTTCCCGGTAACCTTCGAGCGGGTAGCGCGAGATCGATGCGCCGAGAAACAGCAGATCGTCGAAATGCGGGACCCGCCGCTTGGCGCCGCCGCCGCGAATGTCGTAGATGCCGGTGGCCGCCGCGCGGCGGATCTCGGCATTGATCGGGTTCGAGAACGTTGCCGACTGGATCGGAACCGTCCGCGGGGGACCGTTTTCATTGTTGTCTTTCACAGTCATCGCTCCGTCAATACGCGTTGTCGATCTTGAAGGTGTAGAGTTCCCGGGCCGAGCCGTAGCGCCTGAACTCTTCCGGTCTGGCGTCGCATTCGCCGCGTTCCAGCAGCTCGCGCAAAAGCTCGACATGTTCGGGTCGCATCTCCTTTTCGACGCAATCCGCGCCCAGAGACTTGACTGAGCCGCGCACGAACAGCCGCGCCTCGTAGATCGAATCGCCGAGCGCCTCGCCGGCATCGCCGCAGACCACGAGATTGCCCGATTGCCCCATGAAGGCGGACATGTGGCCGACATTGCCATGCACCACGATGTCGATCCCCTTCATCGAGATGCCGCAGCGCGAGCTGGCATTGCCCTTGATCACCAGCGTGCCGCCGCGTCCCGTAGCGCCGGCATATTGCGAGGCGTCGCCGTCGATGACCACCGTGCCGCTCATCATGTTTTCGGCCACGCCCGGCCCGACCGAGCCTTGTACATGCACGCGCGCCTGCTTGTTCATGCCCGCGCAGTAATAGCCGGTCGATCCCTTGACGATCACCTCTATCGGCGCGTCGATCCCGACGGCGATGGCATGGCTGCCGCGCGGGTTGATGATGTCCCAGCGGGTCTGGTTGGTCTCGGCGGTCTGGGCGTGCAGCGCGGCGTTGAGATCGCGCAGGCCATCCGCCTCCAGGTCGTAGGTCTGCATTTATGCGGCCTTCCTGCTTGGGGTTGTGGTTTCACCGTGTTTCCAGAAATAGACCGTGGCGGGCTCTGGCTCCCAGATGCGGGCGGTGTCGATGCCGGGCAGGTTCACCAGCGCGCGGTATTCCGACCCGAACGCGACATATTGATCGGTTTCGGCCATGACTGCCGGTTTGCAGGCGATCGGATCGCGGACCACGCCAAAGCCGTCGCGGGTGCCGACGACAAAGTTGAAGAACCCGTCGAGATCGTTCAGCGACTGTTCGAGCGCCTCGCCCAGGGTGGACCCGGTGTTCATCTTCCATGTCAGGTAGGCGGCGGCGACTTCGGTGTCATTCATCGTCTCGATATGCACGCCCTGGCTGCGCAGCTTGCGGCGCATCGCGTTGTGGTTGGACAGCGATCCGTTATGCACAAGGCACTGGTCGGCCCCGGTGTTGAACGGGTGCGCCCCCAGCGTGGTGACCGCCGATTCCGTCGCCATGCGGGTGTGACCGATGCCATGCGTGCCCGACATCGACGCGATGTCAAAGCGCGCAGCCACATCCCGGGGCAGGCCCACCTCCTTGTAGATTTCCAGCGTGTCGCCAAAGGACATCACCCGCACCGACGGCACCGCGGTCCTGAGATGCGTGCGGGTCGACTCGGCAGTGCCTGCGGGAACGCTCAGCACCGCATGCGTGTCCCGGCGTGTCAGCGAGACGGGCGCATTCACGAATGCCTCGACCGTCTCGGCAAGCGTGGCGAAATCCTCGTCCGGTGTCTCGGACTGGACCGTGACCCTGGACTGCGCCGGTGACCCCTCGCCGTAGATCGCGATCCCTGCGCTGTCAGGTCCCCGGTCGGTCATGGTGATCAGCATGTCCGTCAATAACGCGCCGAGCTGTGGCTCGAGCGCCTTGTCCTTCAAGAAAAGTCCGACAATTCCGCACATTTTCAAACTCACTCCGCGTTGGTGATTCTACCGTTTTGCCATCTTTCGGTAAAACTAGCACTGAAAGCCGAATACGGCAACTACAATGAAAAAAAGTTTCCTCATGTGCAATACTGGGTTTCTCTGCGGCGTCTCGGTGGCGATGCTTTTGCGTCTCGAGACCCGCCCGTGCCCCCTGTGTTGCCATTCTGAACGGCGGCCGGCCGGGCGGCCGGTTCAATGCCCGCGTGGCCGCGCATGGGCAAAGCCGGTCGCGTCCGCCACGAGCGGCCGGCACCCGCCGGGCGGGCGCCAATTTCTTGACTTATCAGTCAGAACCAGTCGCAACCAATATCGGATCGATTGCAAGGTACTACGCTGCAACACTTATCGCATTTTCGTGCTGATAATTTGTGCAATAGTTTTCTCAGTAGGAAAAAAATATGACCTTGGGTATTGATTTTCTATGAGAGTTCGGGCTCACTATCAAAAAATCGGTACTTCAGGGAGAGACGGCATGGCGATCATCTACAGAACATCGGCTCTGGCGCAACGACATGCGGAGATCGGCGGTGAGCTGGAAGACTGGAACGGGATGGGGACCGCGTGGTTCTACGATCACTCCGACGAGCGGGCCAGGGCCGATTACGAGGCAGTGCGCACCAGGGCCGGTCTCATGGACGTGTCGGGCCTGAAGAAGATCCACCTCAGCGGGCCGCACGCCGCCGCCGTGATCGACCGTGTCACCACCCGCAATGTCGACAAGATCATGCCGGGCCGCGCGTCCTATGCCGCGATGCTCGACGACCGTGGCCTCTTCATCGACGACTGCGTGATCTACCGCCTGTCGGTGAACGACTGGCTGGTCGTCCACGGCACGGGCGCGGGCCATGAGAGCCTTGCGATGGCGGCTTTTGGCAGGAACGTCACGATGATGTTCGACGACGACCTGCACGACATGTCGCTGCAGGGACCGGTCGCAGTCGATTTCCTCGCCAAGCATGTGCCCGGCATCCGGGATCTGGCCTATTTCGGGATCCTCCAGACCAAGCTTTTCGGCAAGCCCGTGATGATCTCGCGCACCGGATACACCGGTGAACGCGGCTACGAGATCTTTTGCGAGGGGCGGCACGCCATCGCGCTCTGGGATGCGATCCTCGAGGATGGCCGCGACATGGGCATCCGGCCGGTGCAGTTTTCGACGCTCGATCTGCTGCGCACCGAAAGCTATCTGCTGTTCTATCCCGGCGACAATTCCGAAACCTATCCGTTCCGCGATCAGCCCTGCGGCGATTCGCTGTGGGAACTGGGCCTCGACTTCACCGTCTCGCCCGGCAAGACCGGCTTTCGCGGCGCGGAAAACCACTATGCGCTCGAAGGCAGGGAACGCTTCAGGATCTACGGCGTCAAGCTCGACGGGACGACCCCGGCGGGCGAGGGGGCCGAGCTGCTCAAGGATGGCAAGCCCGTTGGCGTTGTCACCTTCGGCATGCATTCCGCGCTCAACGACCACAATGTCGGTATCGCGCGGATGCCGGTTGACTGTACCGTGCCGGGCACGACACTGACGGTGCGCAACGCCGACGGCATCGAAATCCCCTGCGTCTCCGAGGAAATGCCGTTTTACGACAAGGACAAGTCCATCCGCACCGCCAAAGGCTGAGGCGAAAAGAAACCGTTGGCATCGCCTTGCGGGCGGTGCCCGCTTCGCCCGGCCGCCACCCTACGCAAGAGATCGAAGCCATGTCCAGATTTCAGTTCCCGGAAAGCATCCGAAGCCGCCCCGTCTACGGTACCCTGGAACCGAGGCCGGGCAAGGCCCATCTCATGATCGCCGATGCCGAGGGGGCCGAGGCGCTGCTCGACCTCGCCGCGCTCGACGCGGATCTCGTGCGCCGCGCACATATCATCTACATCCCGAAGGGCACCGGCGAGACACATGTCGAGACGCTGCGCGCCTTGGGCCCTGCGCAGTTGCATGTCGCGCCCAGCTTCGAGTCGTCCGTGCAGCGTATCCGCCGCGTGCTGGGCGACGCGCATATGGGCTTGCAGATCTATCTGGCCGGCACCGAGGGGCTGATGGGGCAATCCCAGGCCGAGGCGATGCAGGCCGGCATCCCGCACAGCGCCATCCAGACAGAGCATCGCGGCTCTGTCGCGCGGCGGGTGCAATGCGTGCATTGCAAGGGCGTCACCGAGGACGTGCTGACCGATCCCTTCGTCTGTGCGCATTGCGGGCTGAACCTTTTCGTGCGCGATCACTATTCGCGCCGGCTGGCCGCGTTTCAGGGCGTCTGCATCGACGCCGAGGATCCCGGAAATGTCCCCGAACCCGTGGAGTTGTACAAATGAGTGCCGCCCCCCGGAAGACCAAGGCCGGTGCCGAGAAGATCGACGTGACGGTCAGCGCCGTTGTCCCGTTGAACGAGCTGGTGACGCGGTTCGAATTCGCGCGCACGGATGGCAGGCCGTTCCCGCCGTTTTCCGCCGGGGCCCACACGGTCGTCGAGATGAACGATGACGGGCGCACCCGGCTCAACCCCTATTCGCTGATGTCCGATCCGGCGGACACATCGACCTACGCGATTTCCGTCCGACGCGATGACCAAGGCCGGGGGGGCTCGCTTTACCTGCATACCCATGTCGGCGTCGGCGATCGCCTGACGCTCAGCTATCCGGTGAACCTGTTCCCGCTCGATCTGCGCGGGCGCAAGCATGTGTTTCTGGCCGGCGGCATCGGGATCACGCCGTTCATGGCGATGATCGCGCATCTCGACCGCATGGGCGGCGCTTGGGAGTTGCATTACGCCTGCCGCGGCAAGGCGCTTGGCACCTATGCCGAGGATCTGATGCAGGCGCATCCGACCCGCGCGCATGTCTATTACGACGATCAAAACCAGCGGATCGCGCTGGAGGATCTTCTGGACGGTCAGCCGCTTGGCACGCATGTCTATGTCTGCGGGCCCAAGGGCATGATCGACTGGGTGCACAGCACCGCGGCGGCGCATGGCTGGCCCGACGAGAATGTCCATTCCGAGGAATTCCTCGCACCCCAGCCCGGCACCCCCTTCGAGGTGTATCTCAGCAGATCCGACATCACCATCCAGGTGGGCGAAAGCGAAAGCCTGCTGGAAGCGATCGAGCGCTGCGGCGTCGATGCGCCGTTCCTCTGCCGCGGCGGCGCCTGCGGGCAATGCGAAACCGATGTCGTCGAGGCCGAGGGCAGGTTCGAACACCGCGATCACTGGCTCGATGATGACGAGCATGCCAGCGGAAAGAAGATCATGCCCTGCGTCAGCCGCTTCGATGGCAAGAAGCTCGTGCTGGACCGGTAAAGGAGAACGCCATGACCATCCAATTCAATGAGGAAACCTTTCGCGACGATTACTCGTTCCGCAATTCCGACTGGGCGATAAGGCGTTTCCCGTTCCCGTTCCATGAAGACAGCTACATGTATTCCGTCAACATGGAGCAGCATCAGGGCGGGCCGGAAGGGTCGGTCTACGAAAAACGCTTCGACGTGGACGAGCATTATGTCGCCGAAATGCAGGACCGCGCGCTTGTTCTGGCCGAGGATCCGCTGCGGTGTCAGTCGCTGCCGCACATGACGCTGGCGGGCTGGGACACGCTGGAGCTGATCATGGTCAGCAAGTCCGAGGATTACCCGGACCTGTTCGAGCTGCACCGCGACGGCGACCGCTGGCGCTGGATCAACAAGCCGATGGGCATCGACCACACGTTCATTTTCCTTGACGAGACCACGCTGCCCTGCGGCCCGCTGGAATACATCACCCGGCAGGCCCAGGGGGACTTTGCGGTGCTCGATCAGCGCGGTGACATGCTGTACATGGATGCGGGCATGGTGACGACGCAGGCCGACTGGAGCCTCGATTTCGACATCGGCATGGATTTCTTCGAATGGCACGCGCCGGTGCCGCTGGCGCATGAGATGGGGATCTTCAAGCGGGCGCTGAAATTCCTGCTCAATGTTCGGCAGGGATCGCCCGCGCGCCGTCTGAACTGGACGATGACGGTCAATCCGTTGCTCGATACCAGCCCCGAGAACTATCACAAGTGGGGCGTGCAGAAATCGAGCCTGACGCCCGCGAACATCGGCGCCAAACAGCACCTGCGCGTCGAGTTGCAGACCTTCTACCGGCTGCCCCGATCCAATGGCCTGCTGTTTCCGATCCGCTGCTATCTGATCGCGTTTCAGGATCTCGTCACCATCCCGAAATGGGGGCGGCGGCTGCACCGGGTGGTGCGCGACCTTCCCGAGGAGCTGGCCGATTACAAGGGCTTCATCGCGAACCGGCCCCTGATGCTGGACTATCTCGGCCATTATGATGACGGGCTGCCCACCTCTCCGGGCGTCTGGCCCGACCTCGAGACCGAGCCGCCGCTGCAGACATGACGCAGCGATGTGTGCGCCGAGCGCCTCACTGTTGCGGGTAGCAGATGATCGACAGATAGCGGATCGGCAGTTGCACCAGCCGCTGCGGCCCGTGGGGCGCGTCGGCATCGAAAAACAGCGTGTCGCCGGGCTCGAGCGGATAGATCTCGTTGCCGTGCAGGTAATCCAGATGCCCCTCGAGCATGTAGATCATTTCGATCCCGCCATGCTGGAAGGTGCTGAACGTGTCGGATTCCTTGGTCAGAGTCAGCAGATAGGGTTCGACGATCACGCCGCTGGAATTCGATCCGATATGCCCGAGAAGATTGTACTGATGCCCGGCCCGGGTGCCGGCCCGCTCGATCTCGACGCCTTCGCCGGCCTTGGTCAGGATGGCCTCGCGGTTCTCCTCGTAGCCCCTGAAAAAGGCGGTCAGCGGCACCGACAGCGCGTTGGCGAGGTTCTGCAGGGTTGTCAGCGATGGCGACGTGTTGCCATTCTCGATCTTGGACAGCATGCCGATCGAGAGGTCGGTCAGCCGCGACAGCTCGGCCACGGTGATCCCCTGCTGTTTGCGAAAGGCGCGCACCTCGCGACCGATCGCCACCTCCAGTACCTTTTCGCGCTCGTCGCGGACGCGGTGCGGATCCTGTTCGAGCTTGGTGATGGGCTGGACATTGGCAGGCTTCATGACGGGTCCTCGTGCAACACGGGCCCGGGTCGGGCCGTGAAAGTTCAGGGATAATAATTATTCCTTGAAATGAACATAGTATTCTTACCAATAAAATTCCAAATGGTTTCAATCGACACAGGGACACCCCGGAATGGCCACACGCATAGGATTTCTGCTTTTTCCCGGCTTTCCGATGGCGTGCCTGACCTCGGTGATCGAGCCGCTGCGCGCGGCCAATGAGATATCGGAAACCAGCAGGTTCGAATGGCTCCTGCTTTCCGAAGCGGGCGAAAAGGTCGTCTCGAGCGCCGGCATCGCCTTCGAGCCCGACGGGTGCCTCGATACCGTGGGTGCGCTGGATTTCGTGATCCTGCTGTCGGCGCCGGGCGCACGGTTCGACAATCCGCGTTCGGCGTCCCAGCTGCGCCGCATCGACCGGCACGGCGCGACGCTCGGCGCGATCAGCGGGGGGGTGTTCCCGCTGGTGCGCAGCGGGGTGGTGCGGGCCGAGCGGCTGTCGGTGCACTGGTGCTACGAGGCGGCCTTTGCCGCCGAATTTCCCGAGATCGACCGCAGCAAGGAGGTGATCGAGATCTCGGGGCGGCGGATCACGGCGTCGGGTGCGGCGGCGGCCTTCGAGGTCGCGTTGCGCCTGATCGACACCGCGCTCGGGCCCAACGTGGCCGACGAGGTCGCCTGCTGGTTCCAGCACCCGATGCTGCGCAAGGCCGGGGTCCGCCAGACCCTGCCCGTGCGGCAGATACCAGAGGCCGACCTGTCCCCGCTCGTCACGCGCGCCATCGCCCTTTTTGCCGAGGATCTCGCGAGCCCGGCCAGCGTGGCCGACATCGCAGCACATCTCAACATCAGCCCGCGACACCTTGAACGCAGCTTCAAGCAATCCACCGGGCAGAGCCCGACCGCCTATTTTCGTCACCTGCGGATGCGGGCGGCGCGGCAGATCGTGATGTATACCAACGACGATATCGCAGATGTCGCGGCGGCGGTGGGCTATGCCACCGCCAAACCCTTCGTCAAGCAGTATCGCGCGGCCTTCGGGCTTAGCCCGCAGGCGGATCGCAAGCGGATCAACCTCTACCGGGTCGAGGGCAATCTGCCGGTGCCGTCGGTCTAGAGGTCAGTGCGCCGACCGCATCGCCGTCAGCAACGCATGGTGCAGCGATCCGGCCGCAGAGCGCGGGCCGAGCACCGAGATATGCCGCGGCGCGCGACAGATCAGAAAACACCCCAGATGATCGATCGCCGTGCGCTGCGCCTCGCCGCCCGCAAAGGCGCGGGTGTCGGCCGCGCACAGGCGTTCGAACACGTCTGGCAGCCCCTCGCCGGTCAGATCGAAGCGGCACCAGGCGTCGGTCTGCTCGGTCACGCTCATCGCGGCGCCGGATCGCCCTGCAAGCTGTTCGGCCAGATCCTCATGCGTGGTCAGCGGCGCCTCTATCATCCACTGATCGGGGCCGGTCCAGAATGCCGTCAGCATCTCGCCCGCCAGCCGCGCCGGGGCAGGGGGCACGATGCCCAGCAGGTCGGTCAGGATCGCCACCGTCTCGTCCTCGCGCCCCAGCCGCGCGGCGACAGAGGCCAGCGCCCGGTCGGTGATCTCGGTCAGGGTGACCGGTCCATGTGTGTCGACACGCGCCTCGGCCGCGCCGAGCGGTGTTATCTGTTCCAGATCATGCACGCAGCCGGTCTCCTTCTGGATCGACGAAATGGGCGCTGACCACCTCGACCTCGTGATCGACACCGGTCAGCGGGCTGACAAGGCGCAGAACCTCGCCCATCCGCGCATCGCCGGATTTGAGAAACCCGATGCCGATATGGTGGCCCAGATTGGGCGAATAGCACGCCGAGGTGACGTATCCCTGATCATGGGCCGCGTCGATCGCGCTGCCCCGTGTCATCAGATGCGCGCCCGCCGGAACTGTGTCCTGCGCATCGACGGGTCTGAACCCGACCAGCTTGAGGGCATCGTCCTCGTTGAGCCCCTCGCGCTCCGACAGCTTGGAGCCGATGGAATCCTTTTTCTTCGATACCATACGCCCCATCCCGAGATTGAGCGCGGTGGTCGTGCCGTTCAGCTCGTTACCGGCGGCGTGGCCCTTCTCGATCCGCATGACACCAAGCGCCTCGGTGCCGTAAGGCACGACGCCGAATTCCTCGCCCGCCGCCATCATGCGCCGCATCAGCGCGTCGCCATAACGCGTGGGCACCGCAATCTCGAAGGCCATCTCGCCGGAAAACGAAATCCGGAACAGCCGCGCCCGCAACCCGCCGCAAACGGTGATCTCGGCACAGGCCATGAAGGGGAACGCCTCGTTGGAGATATCATGTTCCGGATCGACGATCTTTTGCAGCAATTTGCGGGAATTCGGGCCGGCCACGGCGAATTGCGCCCAGGCCTCGGTCGTCGAGATGAGCTGCACATCCATGTCCGGGAAAAGGCACTGACGCACGAATTCCATGTGGCGGTAGACCGGCACGGCATTGGCGGTGGTCGTGGTGACGACGTAGTGATCCTCGGCAAAGCGCGCGGCGGTGCCGTCATCCATCGCGATCCCGTCCTCGCGCAGCATCAGGCCGTAGCGCGTCTTGCCCACCGGCAGCTTGGCGAACCCGTTGCAATACATCATGTTCATGAACTCGGCCGCATCGCTGCCCTGCACGTCGATCTTGCCAAGAGTGGTCACGTCGCAGATCCCGACCGCGTTGCGGGTCTGCAGCACCTCGCGGTCCACGGTCTCGCGCCAATGGGTCTCTCCGGGTCGTGCGAACCACTGTGCGCGCAGCCACAGGCCCACCTCGACGAAACTCGCGCCCTGTTCTGTGGCCCAGACATGGCTGGGGGTCTTGCGGGTGGGCCGGAACTCCGTGCCGCGCGACCGGCCCGCAAAGGCCCCGATGGCCGTTGGCGTGTAGGGCGGGCGGAACATGGTGGTGCCGACTTCCGGGATGGATTTGCCCGCCACCTCGGCCATGATCGCAAGTCCCGCCATGTTCGACGTCTTGCCCTGATCGGTGGCCATGCCAAGCGTCGTGTAGCGCTTGAGATGCTCGACCGAGGTGAAATTTTCCTGATGCGCCAGCTTGATGTCCTTGGCAGTGACGTCGTTCTGCTGATCGACCCAGGCACGCCCCGCCCCGGCCACATGCCAGAACGGCGTGATGGAAACGGGCGTATCCTCGGCCTGCGGCAGATCCGGCGCGGAGGCCGTTTTCCCCAGATCGGCGGCGATGGCGGCGGCGGCCTCTGCCCCTGCATGCAGCGCGGCATGGGTGGAGAAAAGACCACCCGCCGCGCCGGCCACCACCATGCCATCGGGCAGCGTACCGCCGGGCACGAAGGCATGGATATCCGCATCCCATTCGGGGCGGCCGCGCTGATGGCAGGTCAGGCTGACATTCGGGTTCCAGCCGCCCGAGACGCCAAGCGCGCCGCATGAGATCCGTCGGCGCTGGCCGCGCGCGTCCCTGACCTCGATCTGCTTGAGGCCCAACCGCCCGGACGTGCCGGTCACGGTGCCGCCCGCGATGACCTCGTAGCCGGTGCCCTTGGGCGCATCCGCGCGGGTGTCAATCACGGCGGCGACGGTGACGCCCTTTGCCGTGAGATCCCACGCGGTGCGGTGGCCGTCGTCATTGTTGGTGAAAACGGCGATCTCCTGCGCGGGGGTTGCCGCCCAGCGATTGGCATAGGCGCGCAGCGCGCCCGCCAGCATGATGCCGGGCCGGTCGTTGTTCTCGAACACGATGGGCCGTTCGGTCGCCCCGGCGGCGAGGATCGCGCGCGCCGAATAGATCCGCCACAGGATCTGGCGCGGCTTGCCCTCGGCGGGCAGGGGCAGGTGATCGCTGACCCGCTCGAGCGCGCCATAGACGCCGTGATCGAACGCGCCCGTCACGGTGGTCCGCGTCATCAGCCGCACATTGGGCATCGCGGCAAGGCGCGCGGCGGTCTCTGCCGCCCAATCGTGGCCTGCCTGCTGGCCCATCGCGAAGGTCTCGGCATTGAGCCGCCCGCCGGGCAGCGGATCCTCGTCCGCGAGCACGACGCGCAACCCGGCCGCGCCCGCCGTCAGCGCGGCGGCCAGCCCTGCGGGCCCCGCGCCGATGATCAGCACATCGCAATGCAGATAGCCCTTGTCGTAGCTGTCGGGATCGGGCTGCAGGCTGAGCGTGCCAAGCCCCGCCGCGCGCCGGATCATCGGCTCGTAGAGCTTTTCCCAGAAGGCCGCCGGCCACATGAAGGTCTTGTAATAAAAGCCGGCGGCGAAAAAGCTCGACAACCGGTCATTGATCGACAGCGCGTCGAAGGCAAGCGAGGGCCAGCGGTTCTGCGACCGGGCCGTGAGACCATCAAAAAGCTCGGCCGTGGTGGCGCGGGTGTTGGGCTCCTGCCGCGCGCCAGTCCGCAGCGCAACGATCGCATTGGGTTCCTCCGATCCCGCCGAAAGCGGGCCGCGCGGGCGGTGATACTTGAACGACCGGCCCATCAGGCGCACGCCATTGGCCAGCAACGCCGAGGCCAGCGTGTCGCCCGGGTGGCCCTTCATCCAGCGGTCGTCGAAGCGGAACGAGATGGTTTCGTTGCGGTCGATCAGACCCCCCTGCAAACGGTTCACTTGGGTCATTTCGAACGTCCCTCCCGGCGGGCCACGTCACGGGCCAGTTCGACGCGGCTGATCTCGTGGGTCACCGTGTCGCGCGTCACGACCAGCCAACTGCGGTCGCCCTGTTCGTGGAACCAAAGCTCGCGATGTGTGCCCGCAGGGTTGTCGCGCAGATAGCCGTAGTCGATGAAGGCTTCCAGCGCGTCCTCGGCGAGGCAGTCGGGGCGATGGATCAGCGCGCCATCGCCCTTGTAGACGAACTCGGCGGCGTCGCGGGGGCCGAGCAGCGGATGGTCGATCAGCATGGCGCGCGCTCCTTTCTCAATGCAGGTTGGGCTGGTTGCCCATGCCCTTCTCGTCGATCATCCGCCCCTTGGCGAACCGATCAAACCGGTACGCGGTGGCGGTCGGGTGCGGCCGGTCGGTGGCCAGCAGATGCGCATAGGCAAAGCCCGAGGCGGGTGTCGCCTTGAAGCCGCCATAGCACCAGCCGCCGTTGAAATAGAGCCCGTCGACATGGGTGCGGTCGATGATCGGCGAGCCGTCCATGCTCATGTCCATGATGCCGCCCCACATCCGCAGCAGGCGGGCCCGGCCCAGCATCGGGAATATCGCCATGCCGCCCTCGCAGACATCCTCGACCACCGGCAGGTTGCCGCGCTGCGCGTAGGAATTGTAGCCGTCGATATCGCCGCCGAAGACGAGCCCGCCCTTGTCGGACTGGCTGCAATAGAAATGCCCCGCGCCAAAGGTGATGACACCGGGCAGCACGGGCTTGAGCCCCTCAGAGACGAAGGCCTGCAAGACATGGCTCTCGATCGGCAGGCGCATGTCGGCCTTTTTCATCAGCCGCGAGGACGAGCCCGCGACACAGGCCGCGACCTTCTTGGCGCCGATGAAGCCGCGCGTTGTCTCGACGCCCAGACAGGTGCCGTTCTCGATGCGAAAACCCGTCACCTCGCAATTCTGGATGATGTCGACGCCGCGCTGATCGGCGGCGCGGGCATAGCCCCAGGCCACCGCATCGTGGCGCACCGTGCCGCCGCGATGCTGCGCCAGCCCGCCCTTGATCGGAAACCGCGCGTCCCCCGTGTTGAGGAACGGGTAGCGCGCGACGATCTGCTCGGTGCTCAGCAACTCGGCATCCGCCCCGTTGAGCATCATCGCGTTGCCGCGCCGGATGAAGGCGTCGCGCTGCGCGTCGGAATGGATCAGGTTGAGGATCCCGCGCTGGCTGACCATCGCGTTGTAGTTCAGATCCTGTTCCAGCCCTTCCCAGAGCCTGAGCGAGAACTCGTAGAACGGCTCGTTGCCATCGAGCATGTAGTTGGAGCGGATGATCGTTGTGTTGCGGCCGACATTGCCGCCGCCGATCCAGCCCTTCTCGACCACTGCGATCCGGGCCTGCCCGAACCCCTTGGCGAGATAATAGGCGGTGGCAAGCCCATGCCCGCCACCGCCGATGATCACGTAATCATAAGCGGCCTGCGGGGCGGCATCACGCCAGGCGGGACCCCAGCCGCGATGCCCGGTCAACGCTTCCTTGATGACCCTGAACCCTGAATATTTCATCAAATCCGACTCCTTTGGCGACATCATCGCAGGGATTTCAACGCCGGTCGCGGGGGCTTTCGGACATCCTTGGGTCCGGATCGGACATCGAGGCACATTTCGACCGCCCCCGGCTCCGTGTGACCTGCCATGCCACAGCCCCGCGGGTGTTCTGTCCGGCCCTCCGCTGGCGCGGGGTTAGAGCGGCCAGTCGACTGTCATTTGTGATGCGAACGGGGATCGAAGGGCCAGGGCGACGGCCCGCGCGCAATTCAACGGACTGGCTTATCCGGTGTCCAGGCAGCGGATTTGGGTTCGAAAACAGATTGAGGAACAACAGACTAGTACTACAGTTGTACATAGTGCCGATTTCTCCGATGTGCGATGGCGGCAAGAGAGCTGATGCTGCCTTCGCCATCGGGACCAATTCCAGATGAATCTCTCGGTCGGAGTTGAACGTGGCAACAATCGCGACAGGAGGCGTCGAATTTCTGATGTGGTGAGCGTTTTGGTCAGCCTGGAAATCACGTCGTTGCCGATTGACTGTCTGGACTCGTTTTGTTCGGTTTCCCGCGCGAGCATTGGACCCAGATCGCGTCGACGAACCCGCTGGAGAGGGTGAACCGCGAGATCAAGCGGCGCACCGACGTCGTGGGCATCTTCCCGAACGACGACGCCATCATCCGGCTCGTCGGGGCGATCATGCTCGAGACCAACGACGAATGGACGGTCGCGCGCCGATACATGAGTCTTGAAACCCTCGCGCGCGTGAACGACAATCCCAACATCAGGTTGCCCGCCGTGGCGACCTGATCAGATCTGGACCTTTCCGAAGGTCGGCGTTCTTACACCACGCCACGGGGCACTATCACTCCTCCGGAAACCGAAGCGTGTGATTGGAACGTACCGCCAGCACGTAAGCCTGCTGACGCTCTTCCAGCATGCGCCGAAACCGGGCATCCGACCCA
>JAWLFT010000127.1:0-5168 GCA_041685435.1 Roseovarius sp. | reverse complement strand
CACACGCCAAAAACGTGCCAAGGGCAACGGCACCTCAATCAATCCCGGTTGGCAACCGCAACGGTGACGATTCGAGCCGAGCCCCATTACGGCATCTTGAATAGCGCTTGGTCTTGCGCGTATATTGCTCTCGAGTGAGTTCGGTCCAGGCCATCGTGCTCTCCGTTCAGTTTCCCAACCGAACAGAATCACAGCCTACTGAATTCACTCAACTCATTTCCGATCAGCATCTGAGTGAGCTAACCCAGCCTGCAATGTATTACATCAAGGAGACGATAATGTACCTTTCTCGCTATCCTCGCCGTTTTCTGGCGCATCTTCCCACCCCGCTGGAGCGTCTGGATCGTCTGAGCAAGGAACTGGATGGTCCGGAAATCTGGATCAAGCGGGACGATTGCACCGGATTGAGCACCGGCGGCAACAAGACCCGCAAGCTGGAATTCCTGATGGCCGAAGCAGAACTGCAACGGGCCGATATGGTGATGACCCAGGGTGCCACGCAATCCAACCACGCAAGGCAAACCGCGGCTTTCGCGGCGAAGATGGGCATGGCCTGCCATCTTCTGCTGGAGGACCGCACGGGGTCGAACAACGCCAATTACAATCACAATGGCAACGTGCTGCTGGATCACCTGCACGGAGCCACCACGGAAAAACGGGCCGGCGGCACCGACATGAATGCCGAGATGGAGAAAGTGGCCGCCGCGTTCCGCGCAGAGGGACGCCGCGTCTACACGATTCCCGGTGGCGGGTCGAACCCGACGGGTGCGCTTGGCTATGTGAATTGCGCCTTCGAGATGCTGTCGCAGTTCAACGACCGCGCGCTCGAGGTGGATCATATCGTGCATGCGACCGGCAGCGCCGGCACGCAGGCCGGGTTGATCACCGGGCTCAAGGCGATGAACGCGCAGATCCCGCTTCTGGGCATCGGCGTCCGAGCGCCGAAGGGCAAGCAAGAGGACAACGTCTACACGCTTGCCCGCGCAACGGCCGAAAAACTGGGCTGTCCCGACGTGGTGAAGCGCGAGGATGTGGTGGCCAATACCGATTACGTCGGCGACGGTTACGGCATCCCGACACCGGGCGGGCTCGAAGCGATCCGGATGTTTGCGGAACTCGAAGCGATCCTGCTCGATCCGGTCTATTCGGCCAAAGGAGCTGCGGGTCTCATCGATCTTGTGCGCAGAGGGCATTTCAGGAAAGGGCAGCGCCTCGTCTTCCTTCATACCGGCGGCGCGGTGGCGCTGTTTGGTTATGACGGTGCCTTCGACTTTTCAGAAAACTGGGCGGGCTGAGCGGAAGGCTCCCTTTGCCGAGTGAGGCCCATTGGCAACGCGGGGTTTTCCGCCGTCGTGATATCCTTTAAGGCGCTACGGAACCCCGAGATTTACAGGCGGAAGATCACGCATGAAATTCACACTTTCCTGGCTGAAGGATCACCTCGACACCACGGCCACCGTCGACGAGATCGCCGAAACCCTGACCGATCTGGGACTGGAGGTCGAAGACGTATCCGATCCGGCCGCAAAGCTTGGTGATTTCACCCTCGGCAAGGTGCTGAGCGCAGAGCCGCATCCGGATGCCGACCGTTTGCGTGTTTGTCAGGTCGCCACCGCGGATGGCGACACGCAGATCATCTGCGGCGCCCCCAATGCCCGCGAAGGGATCACGGTGGTGATCGCGAGGCCCGGCGTCTATGTGCCGGGCGTCGACATGACCATCGGCGTTGGCAAGATCCGCGGCGTCGAGAGCCATGGCATGATGTGCTCGGAACGCGAGATGGAGCTGTCGAACGAGCACGAGGGCATAATAGAACTGCCATCGGGCGAGGTCGGCGAACGGTTCGTGGACTGGCTTGCGGTGCATGCTCCGGCCAAGATCGACCCGGTGATCGAGATCGCGATCACGCCCAATCGGCCCGATGCCCTCGGGGTGCGCGGCATTGCGCTGGATCTGGCCGCGCGGGGTCTGGGCCGGATGAAACCGGCGGTCTCCGTGGATATCGAAGCTCAGTTTCCCTGCCCGGTGCGCATTTCCATCGACGACGACGCACGAGCCGGCGGATGCCACGTCTTCGCCGGCCGGCTCATTCGCCACGTCCGGAACGAACCCTCGCCCGCATGGCTTCAGGATCGGCTCCGCGCCATCGGCCTGCGCCCGATTTCGGCGCTGGTGGATATCACGAATTTCTTCACATATGATCGCAACCGTCCGCTTCATGTGTTCGATGCCGACAAGCTGTCGGGCGACCTGCGCGTGCATCGCTCCGACGGCGGAGAGACCTTTACGGGTCTTGACGAAAAGCAATACACCCTCGATGCCGGCCAGGTGGTGATTTCCGATGAGGCGGGTATCCAGAGCATCGGCGGCATCATGGGCGGGCTGGCCACGGGCTGCACCGAAGCGACGCAGAATGTGGTGCTTGAGGCCGCAGTCTGGGACCACATCCAGATCGCCAAGACCGGTCGCGCGCTCAAGATCAATTCGGACGCGCGCTATCGCAATGAGCGCGGCATCGACCCCGAGTTCAACATGGAGGCGCTTGACCTCGCGACGCAGATGATCCTCGACCTGTGCGGCGGGGCGCCGTCGAACCGTGTAGTGGCCGGCAAGACGCCCGATACCAGCCGTTCCTACCGGCTCGATCCCGCGCGGGTGCAGTCGCTGGTGGGCATGGATATTCCGGAAAGCGAGCAACGTCAGACACTTACCGCCCTCGGATTCAAGCTCGAAGGGAACACGGCGCATGTGCCAAGCTGGCGCCCCGACATTCAGGGCGAGGCGGATCTGGTGGAAGAGGTCGCGCGCATCGCATCGCTGAGCAAGCTGCGGGGCCGCCCCCTCGCGCGCAGCGAGGCGGGTGTGCCCAAGCCGATCCTCAGCCCGATGCAGAAACGCGAGCGGATCGCGCGGCGCACCGGTGCGGCGGTCGGCTATGACGAGTGCGTCACCTACAGTTTCATCGATCAGGCGGCGGCAAGCCTTTTTGGCGGCGGGGATGACGCGACGATGCTGGCCAATCCGATCAGCACCGAGATGAGCCACATGCGCCCTGATCTGCTGCCCGGTCTCTTGCAGGCCGCGGCACGCAATCAGGCGCGCGGGATCATGGATCTGGCGCTGTTCGAGGTCGGTCATGCCTTTCAGGGCGGCGAACCGGGTGAGCAACATCTTCAAATCGCTGGACTTCTGGTCGGGCGCACCGGTCCGAAGGATGTGCATGGCACCTCGCGCGCGATCGATCTTTATGATGCCAAGGCGGATGCGGAGGCGATCCTGAACGCGATCGGCGCTCCGGCGAAGGTGCAGATCCTGCGGGACGGGCCCGGCTGGTTTCATCCAGGCCGGCACGGGCGGATCTGCCTTGGTGCCAAAACCACACTGGGTATCTTTGGCGAGCTTCACCCGCGCGTCTTGCAGGCGCTTGACGTCAAGGGGCCGGCGGTGGCCTTCACGATCTTCCCGGCAAATGTCCCGCTGCCACGTCAATCCAAGGCCTCTCGCGGGGCGCTCCAGATCAGCGACCTGCAAGCGGTGGAACGCGATTTTTCGTTTGTTATCAACGCCGATGTCGAGGCGATGACAGTGGTGAACGCCGCCCTCGGGGCGGACAAATCCCTGATCACGGATGTGCGGGTGTTTGACGAGTTCACCGGCGGCAGTCTCGGGGACGGTCAGAAATCGCTGGCCATCACGGTCCGGATGCAGCCGCGGGAAAAGACCCTGACCGAACCCGAGATCGAGGCGGTCTCGGCCAGGGTTGTCGAGAAGGTGCAAAAGGCCACGGGCGGCACGCTGCGCGGCTGAACAAGGAGGACACAATGTTGAACATTTATCTGTCAGGCGAGATACACACAGACTGGCGAGACCAGATTGTCAAAGGATCTCAAGGGCTTGATGTCGCATTTACCGGTCCGGTGACGGATCATGCGGCAAGCGACGATTGCGGCGTGACGATTCTGGGACCGGAACAGGACAAGTATTGGCATGACCACAAGGGCGCGATGGTCAACGCGATCCGCACCCGAAAGGGCCTCTCGGAGGCAGATATTGTGGTTGTCCGCTTTGGTGACCGCTACAAGCAGTGGAATGCGGCCTTTGACGCCGGATATGCGGCGGCCTTGGGCAAATCCCTGATCATCCTGCAGCCGCCCGAGCACGATCATGCCCTGAAAGAGGTCGATGCCGCGGCCCTCGCAGTCGCGCGAGAGCCGAAGCAAGTCGTTGACATCATTCGATATGTTCTGCAGGGAACGCTGCCCGCCTAGCTGCGGACGACGTAGACGGAACATTCGGCATGGGTGACCACATGGCTGGCATTGGTGCCCAGCAGATAGTCCTGCACCTTGGGGTTGGCGGAATCCATGACGATCACGTCAACCTTGCGCTCCTTGGCGAGCTTGACGATCTGCCGATGTACCGCGCCCTTGCGCACGACGGTCTCGTATTCGACGCCTTCCGGGCGGTGGGCGGCGACGAATTTCTTCAGCTCTTCCCCCCAGTAAGCATCTGAATCATATATGTTCATGTTGCGCTCGAACTCGGGCGCGACGGTCATGATTATGAGCTTGGCGCCATGCCGCGCGGCCATCTCTGCGGCCTCGGTATAGGCAGTGTAGTCCAGTTTGACGTGGCGCAGGTTGATCGGGCAGAGGATGATTTTCGGGTTACGGCACATGGGAAAGGGTCCAGTATAAGTGTGAGCGCGTCCTTTACTCCGATTCGCTGCAGCGCAGCATTCCGGATGCGACGCCCTTGAGGCGACAGCGACGCGTACAGGGTGTACCGTGCGTACGCGGTTTGTGTACGCGGATCTCCGCCGGGGCGGGGACACATCCGCACGGCGCGGAAAGCGGGCGTTAACCGGCTTGCCCCATCGTGGTCCGACCCGCCATGACCCAACGAGAGCGCCGATGTTCCACACTGTCAACAGCCGCACCTTCCGCACGCAGTTTCGCGCCTACCTCGATCACGTGATGACGACCGGCGAGCGGGTGCTGATCTACCGCCACGGCCACGAGGTGGCCGCGCTGGTCTGCCGTGAGGATTTCGACGCGCTGGAAGCGGTCACCAACCGCAACGCCGAGCTGATGGAACACCGCCACCGCGACCGGATGGAACGGCTGGGGATCATGAAGGCGAAGATGCGGTGAGGGGGGCTGGCACGC
>JAWLFT010000126.1:0-5175 GCA_041685435.1 Roseovarius sp. | reverse complement strand
CGGCCTGCGCCGCGACGCGGCCGGAATATTTCGGTTCGGGCCGTTCGATCTGGATTTCGACCGCTGCGAGCTGCGGCATCAGGGTGCCCACGTGGACGCGGAGCCGCGGACACTGGATCTGATCACCTTGCTCGCACGCAATCGCGGACGGACCGTGACGCGTGACGAGATCTTCCGCGAAATCTGGCCCGTTCGGTTCGTGTCGGACGCGGCGCTCAGCAGCCAGATCCGCTCGGCCCGCAAGGCGCTTGGCGATGATGGCAGCCGCCAGGATGTCATCGCCACGGTGCATGGTCGCGGATTCAGGCTACGGCGCACGCTCGCCGGCCGTGAGGCCGGGCCGGCCTCGCCGGATGAAGGTCATGCGCCGACGAGCGCCGGCGACCTCACGCCCTGCGTCGCGGTGCTGCCCTGTTCTGCCTCGGGCGACGATGGGCGGGGCGGCGTGATAGCCGGGGGATTGACCGAAGACCTGATCAACGCGCTCGTGCGCAATCGCTGGATGCGCGTTGTCACCCGCAACTCTGCCTTTGCCCTCGGCCAATCGGGCGAGCCTCTGGACGGGATCCTGCACCGGCTGGATGCCGGTTACGCCGTGGCGGGCAGTGTGCGCCTTGCCGGCGACCGGATCCGCGTCACCGTCCAGCTTATCGAGACGCCGAGCCTGCGCTGCCTCTGGTCGGAGCGGTTCGACCGCAGGCTGAGCGATGTGTTCGATCTGCAGGACGAGCTTTCGGGCCTCGTCGCCGCGCGCATCGCCGGCCAGCTCGGGATCACGGAACAGAAACGCGCCGCAAGGCTGAAGCCCGGAACTCTTGGCGCGTGGGAACTCTATCAACTCGGTTCCGCCGAATTCCACCGCTTCACGAGCGAGAGCAACCGGCGCTGCCAGGATCTGATGCGCCAGTCGCTCGCACGCGCCCCGGGATTTTCCGAGCCATACGCCCGGCTGGCCTATGCGATGATCCTTGAAAGCGTCTATTTCGAGGGGCCAACAGACAGCGCGCATCTCGACACGGCCTTGCGGCTGGCGGACCGCGCGGTGGCGCTGGACGATCAGGAAGCGAACAACTTTTTCTCTCTGGGGCGGGTGCAACTGGCGCGAGGCACCTACGATCTGGCAATCGAGGCGCTCGAGACCGCGCTCGCGCTCAACCCTTGGCACGCCCTGTCGCATTGCGGTCTGGGGGATTCCCTCGTCTCCGATGGTCGGCCGGATGCCGCCATTCCATGCTTCGAGCATGCGCTCGCGCTCAGTCCGCAGAATCCGTTCCGGTGGGCCTTCATGTCTTACGGCTCGCTGGCACACATGTTCCTTGGCGATCCCGAGACCGCCGTGCATTGGGCGCGGAGCGCAACACTGGTGCCCAACGCGCATTTCTGGGCGCGCGCCAAGCTGGTGTCCTGGCTGGCGCATGCCGGCCGCCTGGAGGAATCGCGCGAAAACGTTCCGGCGCTGCTGCGGGCGCGCCCGGGCTTTTCCCGCGACGTTGCCCGCTCGCGGCTTTTCTTCGTGCGCGACCCCGCGCACCTGGAACTGTTTCTCAACGGCCTCCGGCTTGCAGGTGTGCCGTGAGGGCGCGCGGGGCATCAAAAAAATCTCGCGCGCCCGTCCCATCCGATCCAAGCGAGGTCCAGTTATCCACACCTTTACCGACTGAACATGGCTCGCACTGGTCCTGGAAGCGAACATCAGGGCCTGTGGATCCACACGGCCACCTGCGCCGCGGTCAGCGCGATCACGGCAAACGCCTGATATACCGCGTTGGGCTCAGCCATGTCATCGCGCACCCCCCACCGGCGGCCAGATACGCTGGGCCACGCCGTCGCGCCGGATGAAGTGCCGGATCGCGGCCCCCACATGCAGCGCGATCAGCGCCACCAGCACGAAGCGGCCGTAGAAGTGGACGCTCTTCGCAATCGCCTCAAGCGTCTCGGATTCGGGTATCAGCGTGGGCATGCTGATCGCATCGAGCATCTCGATCGGAAAGTCACCGGCGCGCACGCGCACATAGCCGCTGATCGTCATCACAAGCAGCATCGCGTAAAGCCCCCAATGGGTGAGCCGCGCCGCGCCTGCCTGCCAGCCCGGCAGGCTATCGGGCATCGGCGGGGCGGGTTGAAGTCTGCGCCAGATCAGCCGCATCACGACCAACGCGAGGATGATCACGCCCACGTTCTTGTGGAGGATGAAGAGCAGGTCCTGCGTCGAACTCTCCAGATCCTCGCGTACCATGACGGTGCCGATGGGCAGGGTGGCGATGATCAGCACCGCGCTGATCCAGTGCAGAGCGCGCGTAGTCGCGGCATAGCGCGGTGACGGTGTGTCGGTCGCATGGCTCATCGGTTGTCCGTCCATTCTCCTTCACACCTACGATCTAGCGCAGCGCGATGAAAGGCAAGCCGCGCATCCCGTCGGCGGTGCCGGGAGCGCGATTTTTCACAGTTGCGCATCTTCTGGCGGAAATTTGCCAATAGGATTGCCCACTGCGGCGCGACACTGTGTCAACGCAAATGTATCGCACCTGCAACCGTTGACCGCCTGATCATGCCGAGCATCACCTGGCCCCGCAGGTTCCCGTCCACCGCCTGCCCGCGCTTCACCCCCTCATCCGGGATCGGTTGCGCGTCACCGCACGGGCCTACGCTGCCTTCACCCGGGACGACCTGGTGCGTCGGCGTCAGCTCGCCGGGGCCAAGGTCGAGGATAAAGACCGTATCGGGCGAGATTTCCGTGGCCGGCGCGTTTGAACCACCGGGTATCTCAAGACCGGCCCTTCCGGCGTCAATGCTGTTCTGGGCGACAGAATGTTGCCGACGCGGAATGACCGCGATACGGTCGAACATTGCCTGTACGACCGCACTGCTGTCGGCCGACCGGTTGAGAATGCTGCACGTGTGGCGAATGTCCGCTTCGGCGCGCGGCAGTGCGGCAGGCATCGGGACCTTTCCACATCGGAAATCAACTTTGTGGCTGACGTTGCGCCGTCCGCTTACTTGAAGGTTTTCAATGCGGGCCACTGCGTGACGTTGGGCACCCTGCGCGCCTATCCCCCTTGCGCCTTGCCGCCCAGCCCGCCGGCAGGCACAAGAGCCATGGAGGCTGTCAGGTGGTTTTGGGGATGGTTACGCAACATAACAGTCTGGTCGATCTTCTGACGGGCCTCCTGCTGGTCGCGATCACCGGTCTCGTCATCTTTCACGAATGGCACATCGCCGCCTGGATGGCACCGGCGAAACCGGTGCTCGTGGTGGTGCTCACAGCCTGTCTTGCGGCGCAAGTCCGGGTGTCGCGCAAGGCGTTCGTCGCGGTGGCGCTCGGGCTGACGCTGGCGCTGGTATCAACGGTGCCAGACTGGCAGGGGACGGCGCTGGACGGGCTGCGCTCGGCGGCGTTCATAGCGGCGTTCTTTTCGGCGCTGTCGACCCTGCGCAACGTCGCGCAGACCTCGCCGGCGGTGCAGGCGGCGGGCCGGTTTCTTTCGGGCCAGCCGCCCGGGCGGCGTTATGCCGCGCTGACCGTCGGCGGGCAGGGCTTCGCGCTGTTGCTCAATTACGGGGCCATCCAGCTTTTGGGGGCGCTGGCGCTGGCCAATGCCGGGTCCGAGCCCAATGCAGAGATCCGCGGCCACCGCATCCGGCGGATGCTTCTGGCGATCCAGCGCGGCTTCGTGTCGACCCTGCCATGGTCGCCGCTGTCCTTTGCCATGGCGATCTCGGTCAGCGTCGTGCCGGGGACGAATTGGGCACAGGCGATGGTGCCGGGGCTGGTCACCTCGGCGCTGCTCGCCGGGGTCGGATGGGGGCTGGACACCGCGTTCAAGCCAAGCCTGAGCGTGACGCCGCAAAGATCCGCGCCCGACGGCTCCTGGGCGCTGATGCTGCCGCTGCTGGCATTGCTCGGGGTGCTGGTCGTCAGCGTGCTCGGCCTGAACGCGATCGCGGATGTGCGGATCGTCGGGCTGGTCGTGGTGATCGTGCCGGTGATCGCGCTGGTCTGGATGGTGATCCAGCATTGGGGGCAGGCCCCATGGCGGTCGGTGCCGGACCGGATCGGGGGGTACGTGACAAGGGAATTGCCGGGTTACCGCGAAGAGCTGACGCTGCTGATGATGGCGGGCTATATCGGCACCGTGGGCTCGGCCCTGCTGGGGCCGCTGATGCAGCGCGCGGGCCTCGATCTGTCGGTGCTGCCGCCTTGGGTGATCCTCGTGGCGTTTGTCTGGCTCATCCCGCTTGCGGGGCAGCTCGGGATGAACCCGATCCTTGCCGTGACGCTGATCGCGCCGCTCATTCCCGGCGCCGACAGTCTGGGTGTGACGCCGGCAGCCATCGTCGTGGCGCTGGCCGCCGGATGGGCGCTGAGCGGGGCCAGCTCGCCCTTCACCGCGACGACGCTGCTGATCGGCTCCTTCGCGGGTATCAGCGCGCTGCGCGTCGGCTGGGCGTGGAACGGCGTCTATACGCTGGTCTGCGGTGTCGTCCTGTCGATCTGGGTGGTGATTTACGCCTTCGTGATGTGACGGTTCGGCCGCGGATATTGAGGGCGATCTGCCCGCTGCTATCGAGGATCTTGCCCTTGTGCGCCGCATCATCGATCAGCTGCACGGGGACGCGCCGGCTGTTTGACCGGGGGCGTATCAGACTGTCCCGGGCTCAAACTGGCGGGGCGGACCGCTGGCCGGCTGTTGCCGCCAGCGATCGACACGTGCCTGAAACTGGTTGAAATCTCGGTAAAGGAGGCTTTAGCGTTGGGACGATGAGACGCAATGCAGCCCGCGAAACGAAAAAGGACACTCAAAGATGACCATCGAACTGTCGAGCCTTCAGCCTATCGTCGCGCTTGCCTGCGGGGTCGCCATCCTGATCATGCCGAAGCTTCTGAACTATATCGTAGCCGGTTATCTGATTTTCTCTGGCTTGGTCGGACTTGGCATTCTGAACTTTTAGCCACTGGATTTCATCACGCTCAGGTTGTTGGGCGAGCCTGTCTCTGGCCGGTTCGTCTCACCCACCGACGGTGAAACGCGTCAGGAAAGATTGGACCGGGATGGGCGGATTCATAATGCCGTGTGAGCAGTGCCAAGCTGAGACCGAAAAGGGTGGAGATCCTCGGGAACACATGGGTGAGGCAACGACATGAACCCTCGGGAGCATTCCTGGATGCGGCAATAC
>JAWLFT010000043.1:0-21221 GCA_041685435.1 Roseovarius sp. | reverse complement strand
GATCCGATCTGTCGGGTAGCAATGCGCGGCCCCGCAAGGGGGGCCGCCGCTGGCTCAGGCTTCGTTGACGAGCTGCGCCTTGGCGGTCTTCAGAAGCTCGTCCATCTTGGCGCGGACCGTGTCGGCATCGGCGATATCGCCGAGATCGCCCGCCACCTTGCGCACCACGTCCTCGTGGCCGGCCTCCTCGAAATCGGCCTTGACCACTTCGATGGCATAGGTGTGGGCGTCCTCGCCGGTCTTGCCCATCAGCTCTGCCGCCCAGAGCCCCAGAAGCTTGTTGCGCCGTGCCTCGGCGCGGAATTTCATTTCCTCGTCATGGGCGAACTTGCTCTCGAATGCGCGTTCGCGCTCGTCAAAACTGCTCATCGGGCCGGTCCCTTCGCAAAGCGTTGCTGTCACCCTGACGATATGCCGTCTGCGGCGTCAAAGAGCAAGGGCAGGATCGGCTCACGGACCTTGCGACAGGGCGGGCCATGCCCTATGAAAACGCATCGGTCCGGGGCGTGCAGATCCACCCGACCCCACCCGCAGCGACGGAGGTCACATGGCGCGGCGCAAGAAAATCTACGAAGGCAAGGCCAAGACCCTTTACGAAGGGCCGGAGCCGGGCACCATCATCCAGTATTTCAAGGATGACGCCACCGCCTTCAACGCCGAGAAGAAGGCCACCATCGAGGGCAAGGGCGTGCTGAACAACATGCTCTCGGAGTATTTCATGACCGGGCTCAACGCGGTTGGAGTGCCCACGCATTTCATCCGCCGCGTGAACATGCGCGAGCAGCTCGTGCGCGCCTGCGAGATCGTCCCGCTCGAGGTGATCGTGCGCAATTACGCCGCCGGGTCGATGTCCACACGGCTGGGCATCGAGGAGGGCACGCAACTGCCGCGCCCGATCGTCGAATACTGCCTGAAGGATGACAAGCTGGGCGATCCGCTGGTCACCGAGGAACATATCGCCGCCTTCGGCTGGGCCACCAGTCAGGACATGGACGACATCCTCAGCCTCGCGCTGCGGGTCAACGACTTCATGTCGGGCGTGATGTTCGGCGTCGGCATCCGGCTGGTGGATTTCAAGATCGAGGTGGGCCGTGTCTTCGACGGCGATTTCCAGCGGTTGATCGTGGCCGACGAGATCAGCCCCGACAGCTGCCGGCTGTGGGATATCGAGACCGGTCAGAAGCTCGACAAGGACGTGTTTCGCCGCGATCTGGGCAGTCTCACGGATGCCTACACCGAGGTCGCCACGCGGCTTGGCGTGATGCCCAAGACCAACGCGCCCGTCACCCGCCCGACGCTGATCAACTGAAGGGAGCCGCACCCATGAAGGCACGCGTGCATGTCATGCTCAAATCCGGCGTTCTGGACCCGCAGGGCGAGGCGGTGCGCCACGCGCTCGGATCGCTCGGCTTTTCGGGGGTCGAGGGCGTGCGGCAGGGCAAGGTGATCGAGATCGATCTGGCCGAGACCGACGCAGAGGCCGCGCGCGCCGTCGTCACCGAGATGTGCGAAAAGCTGCTCGCCAATACCGTGATCGAAAGCTATTCGGTGGAGGTGGGCTAGGGCGCTGCCAGCTGCCGATGTTTTCGCGGCCTGCGCCCGCGCGGCAGCAAGGCCGCAGGCCGCCGCACATCGCCCTCAGGCCCTTCATGTCATGGTCGCGTTCGGCACGTCTCGACCAAAACTCGCATCATGGACAAGCCCGCCCCACCGCGCTAGGGCATCGTCACAGCATCAGGGCCACAGCATCAACAGAGAGACCTCGCCATGCACGCCGCCGTCATCGTCTTCCCCGGCTCCAACTGCGACCGCGATCTCGCGGTGGCGCTGCGCGGCGCAGGCGCGCGCGTGTCGATGGTCTGGCACAAGGACACGGCGCTGCCCGAGGGCGTCGATATCGTCGGGGTGCCGGGCGGCTTTTCCTTTGGCGACTACCTGCGCTGCGGGGCGATCGCCGCCAATTCCCCGATCTGCCGGTCGGTCGTGGCGCATGCGGGTCGCGGCGGCTACGTGCTGGGCATCTGCAACGGCTTTCAGATCCTCACCGAAACCGGCATCCTGCCCGGCGCGCTTCTGCGCAATGCGGGGCTGAAATACATCTGCAAGCCGGTGGATCTGACTGTCGCCACGGACCAGAGCGCCTTTACCCGCGGCTATACCGCCGGCCGCACCATCACCGTGCCCGTGGCCCATCACGACGGAAATTATTACGCCGATGCGGCCACGCTCGACCGGCTGGAAGCCGAGGACCGCATCGCCTTCACCTATGCGGAGAATCCCAACGGCTCGATGCGCGACATCGCCGGCATCCTGTCGGAGAACCGCCGCGTGCTGGGGATGATGCCGCACCCCGAGCGTATGTCAGAGCCGCTGCATGGCGGCAGCGATGGTGCCGCCATGTTCGCGGGTCTGGTGCAAGAGCTTGCCCCCGCCTGAGCGGGCATGCTTGAGCACGGCCGCGTTGCGGCGTAATCTGGTATCATGACGGACAGCACCAAACCCGACGCGCAACGCGCCAGTGCCATATCGTGGCGCGCACGGCTTGTGCTGGTGGGGCTGTTTATCGTCGCCGTGGGGGTGATCGTCACCACCCACCGCCTGCTGACCGACCGCTTCACCGAGACCACGCGCAACCGCGCCGAATTGCGGCTCGTGCTCTATTCCGGCAACCTTCTGTCGGAATTGCGCCAGAACGCCATCGTACCGCAGCTTCTGGCGCGGGATCCGGCGCTCATTTCGGCGCTGAACAGCAAGGATTACGCGCAATCGACACAGCGCCTTCTGTCCTTCGTCGAAGAGATCGGCGCGGCCTCTCTGACGCTGCTCGACATGGAGGGGCGCGCGGTCGCCACGACCGAACGCAACCGACTTGGCGAGACCGACAACACGGCGCCCTATTTCGTCGATGCGCTGCAGTCGCGTGACACCGTTTTCGAGGTCCTGCAACAAGAGGCGGGATCGTATAATTTCACCTACTCGCGGCGCATCGAGGATGGTGGCGACGTGCTTGGCGTGATCGTGGTCGAGGTCGATCTGCGCAAGTACGAACGCGCCTGGGCGGGGATTTCGGACGCGGTCATGGTGACCGACAGCGAGGGCCGGATCATCCTTGCGACGGAACCGCGCTGGCGTGGCCTGACCGAGGAAGAGGCGCTGGCCCGCGAGCCCGCGAGCAGCGCCATCGACCGCGCCATCCAGGCCACCTCGGACTGGACGGCGCTGCCCGCCGACGCCTATCTCAGCGGCGAGGCGGTGATGCGGGTCGAGGGGCGCGTGGCGTTTCGCGGCTGGCGGATCGCCAGCTTCACCGCCTATGCCACGGTGCGCGACAAGGTGCTCGGCTATATTGCCGTCGAAATCATGGCCTTTGCCATCCTGCTCGCGCTCGCCTTCTATTTCCTCAACCGCAAGGCGGCTCTGCGGCTGGCGGTCTTCCAGCGCGAATCGGCAGAGCTTCGCGCGCTCAACGCGCGCCTGCAACGGGAAATCGCCGAGCGCCGGCGCGTGCAGGAGAACCTCGCGCAGGCCGAACAGACGCTGCAGCAAAGCTCCAAACTCGCGGTGCTGGGCGAGATGTCGGCGGCCGTCAGCCACGAGCTGAACCAGCCGCTCGCGGCGATGAAGACCTATCTCGCCGGCGCGCGCATGCTGATGACGCGCAACCGCCCCGACGAGGCGCTGACCTCGTTCCAGCGGATCGACGACCTGATCGAGCGGATGGGCGCCATCACCCGTCAGCTCAAATCCTACGCGCGCCAGCCGGGCGACGCGGTTTCACCTGTGAACATGGCCGATGCGGTCGGTTCGGCGCTGGCGATGATGGAACCGCAGCTGCGCAGCCGCAAGATCACCATCACCCGCACGCTGCCGGACCATCCGGTGATGATCATGGGCGACCGGGTGCGCGTCGAGCAGGTGATCATCAACCTGCTGCGCAACGCCATCGACGCCATCCAGAACGAGCCGGACGGTCAGATCGACATCCTGCTCGCCGCCGGCGAGACCGCTGTGCTGACGGTGCGCGACAATGGCCACGGCATAGAAAATTTCGAGACCCTGTTCGAGCCGTTCTACACCACCAAACAGCCCGGCGAGGGGGTCGGGCTGGGGCTTGCAATTTCCTCGGGGATCGTCAACGACCTCGGCGGGCGACTGCTGGCCCGGAATGCGCCTGACGGGGGGGCTGTATTCGAGGTACAACTGCCCATATTGCCCGAAGAGACCCAAGCCGCGGAGTGACCCGACATGCCGACTGCCATGAAGATTGCCATCATCGACGACGAACGCGACATGCGCCAGTCGATCAGCCAGTGGCTCGCGCTCTCGGGGTATGACACCGAGGCGTTCGCGTCCGCAGAGGACGCGCTCAAGACGCTCGGGCCGGACTATCCCGGGATCGTGGTCACCGATATCAAGATGCCGGGCATGGGCGGCATGGCCTTCCTGAAAAAGCTGATGGGCGCAGACAGCTCGCTGCCGGTGATCATGATCACCGGCCATGGCGACGTGCCGATGGCGGTCGAGGCGATGCGCATCGGTGCCTACGATTTTCTGGAAAAGCCGTTCAACCCCGACCGCATGACGCAGCTGGCCAAGAAGGCCACCACTGCCCGCCGCATGGTGCTCGATGCCCGCGCGCTGCGCCGGGATTTGTCGGATGGCGGGCAGCTGATGAAAAAGCTCATCGGCACCTCCGCGGCGATGGAGCGGCTGCGCGAGGATATCCTCGATCTCGGGCAGGCCGACGGCCATGTGCTGATCGAGGGCGAGACCGGCACCGGCAAGACGCTGGTCGCGCATGCCCTGCATGCGGTGGGCGCGCGGGCGGGGCGCAAGTTCGTCTCGGTCGCCTGTGCGTCGCTTGGCGAGGAGGCGCTGATCGCGCGCCTCTTCGGCCCGGTCACGGCCGACGATCCGCGCCTGCCGGCGGTCGAAGAGGCGCGCGGCGGCACTCTCGTGCTGGAAGATATCGACGCGCTGCCCGAGGCCGCGCAGGCCCGGCTGCTGACCTTCGTCAATGACGAGGGCACGCCGCCCGAGACCCGCATCGTCGCGATCTCCAACATGCAGGACGAGGGCCGCACCTGCGAGGACGCGCTGCGCACCGACCTGTTCTACCGCCTCGCCAACCTGCGCATCACCGTGCCGCCGCTGCGCCAGCGCGGCGAGGATATCCTGACGCTGTTTTCGGCCTTCAGCGAGCAGTTCGCCGAGGATTACGGCTGCCCGGCGCCGCAGGTTTCCGCGCAGGAGGCGACGCAGCTTCTGCAGGCGCCGTGGCCCGGCAATGTGCGCCAGCTTTTCAACGTGGCCGAACGCGCGGTGCTGCAGGCGCGGCGCGGATCCGGAACCCTGACCTCGCTTCTGATGGCCGATCACGACGAGATGCAGCCGGTGATGACCACCGAAGGCAAACCGCTCAAGGAATATGTCGAGACCTTCGAGCGCATGCTGATCGACAACACCATGCGCCGGCACAAGGGATCGATCGCGGCGGTGATGGACGAGCTGTGCCTGCCGCGCCGCACGCTGAACGAAAAGATGGCAAAATACGGGCTGCAACGCTCCGACTACATCTGAAACGCGCCGCCGCGCCGGGGCAACGCGTTTTCACCATTGTAATTTCCGCCCGCGAGGCATTAGGATTGTCATGTGGCAGTTACGCGCGATGACCCGCGCCTGCCAGCAAGAAATTCGCTGTCTCGTCCCAAATCGAGGACCAACTCCTCCGCTGCGTGGCGAGACAGACCGATTGGACCCCACTGGATCAACAGGGGACCGGATACCTGCCAGAGACCCCGACAAAAGGGCGATCCGGCGCTGAATTGGCCCCGCCGGGGCCGGAGAATAAAAACCGCGATGAACCGCGCGAGACATATCATCGTCACACGGGACAGGGCCCCCTCAGGGCCGCCCGCGCGCGCGACCGTCGCCCCTACCAGACATCCGCCGCACTGCGCCGCCCCGCCGGGGTCGTGCGTGCAGGCGCGATGCGAACGGATAACATGGCCAAGAAAATGCTCATCGATGCCACCCACGCGGAAGAAACCCGCGTCGTGGTGGTTGACGGAAACAAGGTCGAGGAATTCGATTTCGAATCCGAGAACAAGCGCCAGCTTGCTGGCAACATCTATCTCGCCAAGGTAACCAGGGTCGAGCCGTCGCTGCAGGCGGCCTTTGTCGATTACGGCGGCAACCGGCACGGATTTCTGGCCTTCGCCGAGATCCACCCCGATTACTACCAGATCCCCGTCGCCGACCGCGAGGCGCTGATGGCCGAGGAAGAGGCCCTCGCCCAGGCCCAGGCGGAAGAGGACGAAAAGCCCAAACCCATCCGGCGGCCGACCCGCGCGCGCTCGCGCGCGAAGCCGGAAAAGACCACCTCGGAGGATGCCGTGACCGAGGGCGACATCTCGGGCATGGAAACCATCGACCTCGACGGCGAGAATGGCGATGCGGCGGTGCCCGAAGGCTCTTCCCCGATGGAACGCGTCGCCGAGACCCCGGTCGAGGAGCCCGTCGAGGAGCCCGCCGAGTATCCCGATGACGACACCTCGGACGCCACCGGCGAAGCGGCCGCGACGCCCGACGCCGAGGCCCCCGATACCCGCGATCATGCCAGCCATGACGACACCATCGAATCGGTCGCCGACGAGGATGACGCCGAGGATCTGCGCCCGGCCCGCAAGCCGCGCGCGCGCCGCTACAAGATCCAGGAGGTCATCAAGGTCCGCCAGATCATGCTGGTGCAGGTCGTCAAGGAGGAACGCGGCAACAAGGGGGCGGCGCTCACCACCTACCTGTCGCTGGCCGGGCGCTACTGCGTGCTCATGCCCAACACCGCGCGCGGCGGCGGCATCAGCCGCAAGATCACCAATGTCGCCGACCGCAAGAAGCTCAAGGAAATCGCGTCCGAGATCGACCTGCCCAAGGGCGCGGGGCTGATCATCCGAACCGCCGGCGCGCAGCGCACCAAGGCCGAGATCCGGCGCGATTACGAATATCTGCAACGCCTCTGGGAACAGATCCGCGAGCTGACGCTGAAATCCATCGCGCCCGCCAAGATCTACGAGGAAGGCAACCTGATCAAGCGCTCGATCCGCGACCTCTACAACCGCGAGATCGACGAGGTCATGGTCGAGGGCGAGATGGGCTACCGCATCGCCAAGGACTTCATGAAGATGATCATGCCGTCCCATGCCAAGAACGTGAAACATTACGTCGACCAGCAGCCGCTTTTCGCGCGCCATCAGGTCGAAAGCTACCTGTCGGCGATGTTCAACCCCACGGTGCAGCTCAAATCCGGGGGCTATATCGTGATCGGCGTGACAGAGGCGCTGGTCGCGGTCGATGTCAACTCCGGGCGTGCCACGCGGGAAGGCTCGATCGAGGAGACCGCGCTCAAGACCAATCTCGAAGCCGCCGACGAGGTCGCCCGCCAGATGCGGCTGCGCGATCTTGCCGGCCTGATCGTGATCGACTTCATCGACATGGATGAGCGGCGCAACAACGCCGCCGTCGAAAAGCGCATGAAAGACGCGCTCAAGACCGATCGCGCCCGCATCCAGATGGGCCGGATCTCGGGCTTCGGCCTGATGGAGATGTCGCGCCAGCGCCTGCGCCCCGGCATGATCGAGGCCACGACGCAGCCCTGCCCGCATTGCCACGGCACCGGCCTTATCCGGTCCGACGACAATCTCGCTCTGTCGATCCTGCGCGAGGTCGAGGAAGAGGGCGTGCGCGGCCGCTCGCGCGAGGTCGTGGTCAAGTGCCCGGTCAGCATCGCCAATTATCTCATCAACGTCAAACGCGAGCATGTGGCGCAGATCGAGGCGCGCTACGGTCTGTCGGTGCGGATCGAGGGCGACCCGACGCTGGTCAATCCCGATTTCACCATGGACAAGCTCAAGACCGCGACCCGAACCGTGGCAGAGCCCGACCCGGCACAGTTCGTGTCCGCCGGGGCCTCGCTCATGGCCGAAATCGACGAGGAGGAAGAGCCCGAGGCGGCGCCGGCCCCCGTCGCGTCAGAGCCTGCCCCAGCCCCAGCCCCCGCCCCGGCGCCCGAAGCGGCCGGCGAGGACGACGAAAAACCCCGCAAGAAGCGTCGCCGCAGCCGTGGCCGCCGTCGGAAATCCAAGACCGGCGAGACCGGCGAGGGTCAGGACGGCCAGACCGAGGAGAGTGCAGACAGCTCCGCCGAGGCCGATCCGGCAGAGGCGCCTGCGCAGGCCGCCGAAACGACCGTGACCGACGCCGCGGAACAGGCACAGCCCGACACGGCCGAGGCGGAGGGCAAGCCAAAGCCGAAACGGCGCAGCCGCCGAAAGGCCGCGCCCAAGGCAGACGCCGCCACGGATGCACCGGCCGAGGCTCCGGCGGTGTCATCCTCCGAGGCCGCACCGGCGGCCGCCGCGGACGACAAGCCCAAGCCAAGACGGCGCACGGTGTCGCGCAAGAAGAAAGCGCCCGAGGCCGAGCCCGAGACGGCGGATGCCGCGGAGCCTGCGCCCGAACCGGCGGCGGCCGTCGAGACCAGCCCGGACCCCGTGGCAGAGGCACAGCCCGAACCGGTCACAGAGACACCGGATGCACCCGAGCCCATAGCGGAGGAGGTCCCGGAGACTGAAGAGACCGCGCCCGCGCCGCTGACGGAGGTTCCGGAATCGCCCGAGCCCGACCCGGTGGCCGAGACCCCGGAAACCCCCGAGGCGGACCCCGCCGAAGAGGACGCCACGCCGGCCTCGCGCAAGCGGCGCGGCTGGTGGTCCGTCGGGTAAAAACGCCTCAACGCCTTGCGTACGCAATGCGCGTACGCAAGGTACAGCGCGTACGCAGGCTGCCCTCTCGATCAGTGGGGCGCGGTGGCCCGGTGTCAGCCGGTCTTGCGGATCAGGTAGGTGCGCACAGGCCCCGCATCCTCGGTCGAGACCAGTTCATGACCCGATTCCATGCAGAAATGCGGCACATCGATCACCGCTGCCGGATCATCGGCGGTCAGGGCGATCACGTCACCGATATTCAACGATTTCAAGCGCTTGCGCAGCTTGAGGACGGGCAGGGGGCATAGCAGCCCGCAGGCGTCGAGGGTGTCTTTCTGGGTCATGGGCGAGGCATAGCGGCGGTGTTACAGCCTGTCCACAAGGTTGTGACCTTTTGCTGCGTGACGCCGCACCTGTTGCAGGTTATCTGGGGTCCATGTTCGGAATCGAAATCATAGACGCCGCCCTCCTCCCCGCGATGTTCGTGGCGCTGCTCGCCGGGATCATGTCGTTCCTCAGCCCCTGCGTGCTGCCGATCGTCCCGCCTTATCTGGCCTACATAAGCGGTGTTAGCCTCAACGACCTTTCCGAAAACGCAACGCACCGTGCGCGGGCCGTGGTGCCGGCGCTGTTTTTCGTTCTGGGGCTTTCGACGGTCTTCATTTTCCTCGGCTTCACCGCCTCTGCCATCGGCACGGTTTTCCTGCAATATCAAGACTATCTGAATGCTGTAGCCGGGATTCTGGTGATGGGATTCGGGGCGCATTTCGTGGGTGTCTACCGCTTCGGATTTCTTGATCGCGAGGCGCGCCTGGATGCGGGCGATCAGGGCGGCACCTCGTTCGGGGCCTATATCCTCGGGCTCGCCTTCGCCTTCGGCTGGACGCCCTGCATCGGTCCGCAACTCGGCGCGATCCTGTCGCTCGCCGCGTCCGAGGCCAATGTGACCCGCGGCACCTCGCTGCTGGCGGTCTATGCCGTCGGGCTTGGCGTGCCGTTCCTGCTGGTCGCGGCCTTCCTGCCGCGCCTGCAAGGGCTCATGGGGTGGATGAAGCGCCATATGCAACAGATCGAGCGTGTCATGGGCCTGCTTTTGTGGACCATCGGCCTGTTGATGCTGACCGGCGGGTTCTCGGATTTCTCGTTCTGGCTGCTCGAGACGTTCCCGGCGCTTGCGGTGCTCGGATAAGGCTTTCCATACAGATGTTTACTGCCTAGGCTGCCCCGCAAAGAGGTTGACCATGAGCAGTGAAACCCCCGTGCGGCGCAGGCGCGTGTTCTACATCCCGGGCTACGATCCCGTCCCGCCCCGACGCTACCGCGAGCTTTACCGCAAGGAAGGCGCGGCACAGGCGGCCATCTCGGGCTACGAGATCAGGGTCATGGCAGGCCGTGCCACGGGGCAGTTCGGCTGGCGCATCGAGGCCCGGATCGAGGGGGCCACGACCGCCACAGAGCTCAGCGTGCTGACCTGGTCCGACATCGTGAAGGACAGCATGGATCGCGGTGTTCTTGCCACCTATGCGCAGCTTGTCCGAACATCCGCGACCTATATCGGCACCGGCGCGCTGTTTCGGCTGATGCGCTTGCGCAAGGGACCGTTGACTGCAGCCCTTTATCCGGTCGGGTTTCTGCTGGTGCAGCTTTCGCTTGCCTTGCTTGCGGCCTGGGGGCTGGGGTACGTTCTGGCGTTCTGGCATCCGCTGGCCGCGTGGGGCGGGTTTGTCGTGGTGCCGGTCGTGCTGGAATGGTTCCGGCGACAGGATGGCCGGTTTTTTGCCTATTATCTGATGCATGACTACGCGTATTCCGCGCATCACAATGGCGCCCTATCACCAGAACTGGAGGCGCGGCTGGCAGAGTTCACGGGTGAAATCGCGGCGGCCCTGGCCGAGGATCGGGACGAGGTGCTGGTGATCGGTCATTCCTCGGGGGCGCATCTGGGGGTGATCGTGCTCGCCGACCTGATCCGTGCCGGGCAAGTGCCCCCGGGCGGACCGGCGCTGTCGTTTCTCAGCCTCGGGCAGGTCGTGCCGATGGTGTCGTTTTTGCCCCGCGCGTGGCGTCTGCGCGCCGCTCTCGCCTATCTCGCCACACGGCCGGAACTCTTCTGGCTTGATGTCAGTGCGCCGGGCGATGGGTGTTCGTTCGCGCTTTGCGATCCGGTGAGCGTTTCCGGCGTCGCCCCCAGGGACAAGCGCTGGCCTCTGGTGATTTCGGCCGCGTTCTCTCGGACGCTGAGCCCTGCGCGCTGGCGCGCCCTGCGCTGGCGATTTTTCAGGCTGCATTTTCAATATCTTTGCGCCTTCGACAATCCCCATGACTATGACTATTTCCGGATCACGGCGGGTCCAAAGACGCTTGGTGCGCGGTTTGCCGGGCGCAAACCCTCGCAAAGTCGGATCGAACAGCCCGCCTCGCGCCACACGAGCGTTGCGCCATGATCCCGCCCAAGCCCCCCGCGCGTGTCGGGCGCGTTTCGCTCTGGAAGTATGTGCGGCTGTTTCGGGCCGATATCCTGTCAGCGCATCCCGCGCGGCTCTATCATGCGTGGATGGCCGAGTTCCGCACGCCGTTCTTTCGGTCGTACCTGTGCAATCAGCCCGCGCTCGTTGATCAGGTGTTGCGTGCGCGACCCGATGCGTTTCCGAAATCGACGCGCGTCTCCGAGGGATTGCGCCCGCTGCTCGGGCAATCGGTGTTCGTCACCAATGGCGAGACATGGAAGCGTCAGCGCCGCATCATCGACCCGGCTTTCGAGGGCGGGCGGCTGCGCGATACCTTTCCGGCGATGGTTGCGGCGGGGCAGGGCGCGGTGGACCGGCTGGCGCCGGTGGCCGATGGCAGCCCGCAGGAGATCGAGGCGCATACAAGCCACGCGGCGGCAGACGTCATCTTTCGCACGCTTTTCTCGATTCCCATCGAGAATGACACGGCGGCGCGGGTTTTCGCGGCGTTCAAGGCCCATCAGCGTACGCAACCGATGCTGAACCTCGCCGCCTTCGTCCCCTTGCCCCGTTGGTTTCCACGCTTTCACAGCCGACGCACGCGGACGACCGCAGGCGCGATTCGCGCGCTGATCACGGATCTCACCGATGCCCGCAAGACCCGGATCGCAGAGGGTTCTGCACCGGACGATCTGGCAACCAAGATCATGACGACGCCCGATCCCGAAACCGGGGACTGTTTCACGACCGGCGAAATGGTCGATCAGGTGGCGATCTTCTTTCTGGCCGGTCACGAGACCAGCGCCTCGGCGTTGTCGTGGGCGCTGTATCTGCTTGCGCGTTATCCCGATTGGCAGGATCGCGTGGCGGGTGAGGCGCAGACGGTTCTGGGTGGCGCGCGGCCACGCTTTGGCGACATGGGGCGGCTGCGGATCGCGCGCGATGTCTTTCGCGAAACGCTGCGGCTTTATCCGCCGGTGCCGATGATGGTGCGCGAGACCACATGCCCGGAACGGTTTCGCAACAGGGAGATCAAACCCGGCGCGCAGGTGGTCATCAGCCCTTGGCACCTGCACCGGCATACCCGGCTGTGGACCAATCCCGATGGGTTCGACCCCGCGCGCTATGCAACGGAAAATGGTGCGGCGTGCCTGCGCAACGCCTACATTCCCTTTTCGGCGGGGCAACGCGTGTGCCCGGGTGCAGGGTTCGCGATGATCGAGGGACCGCTTTTGCTGGCGATGCTGGTGCTGGCCTACCGGTTCATGCCGGACGCCGAACGGCCCGCGATGCCGGTCGCACATCTGACCGTGCGCGGGCGCGATGGGATATGGCTGAGGGTCGCACGGCGTTGAGCGCGCTTTGCGTGACACCCTCGAGGACGTGGCGCGATCCGCATCCGGAGGGTTTGAATCAAAAAACGGCGACACCAGGGAGGAGGAGGGTGCCGCCGTTCTCTGTACGTCCAGCCCCAGGGAGGAGGAGAGGGGCTTTTCGCAAACTGTCGGGACCTTTACGGCCCCGCTTTTCCGATCAAGAACTCCAGGGAGGAGGAGAAGAGCCCTTGACCGTAACGGATGCACCTAGGGAGGAGGAAAAGATGCACCCGATCTCGTGATTACGACCGCTGGCCGTAAACTGTTTCATATGCGATCCGCTTTATCTCGCTGCGATGCAGGCCAAGATCGGCCAGTTCACGCGAACTCAGATCAGACAATTCGTTGATGGAGCGCCGGTAAACGCGGTAATCCGCGAAACGCCGCCTTGCCGTTTCGAAACATGCGCTTACCTCCTCGCCGAGAACGTGCAGGGCCGATCGGCGTATATGTACCGTATTTGGCATTTTCACGTCCTTTCGGATATCTTCGTTCCCGAGAGCATTTCAGTTCGTTGCGCCCCTTTGTTGCATTGAAGATAACGCGTTTCTGCAGTTGCACAATACCCCGCTGCAGCAATGCTGCCATGCAGCATTTGCATATAAGGAAACTGACCTAACGTTAGGCACTTGAATGATTCTTTAAGCATATTGTGAACGCGAGAGATGGATCTCGACCCGTGCCGCCACCGTGAAAGGCAGCCTTGTGCAAGGCTTGAGCAGGATGTCAAAGCGTAAAAAAGCGAAAATCCCGGCGCGCGCCACAGACTGAAATATTGCGTTATCGGCGGCCACCGATGCGAGGCCGGGTGCCTTTGCGGCGGTGGGGCGCGATTCGCCCGGTCGCGGTCTTGCGGTGAAGGATTTGGCAGGCGCGGATGTTTCGAAATGGCTGGACCGGAACGCGGGGCGTGGTATCGAGATGCCATGACGCCGAATGACATGGTTCTGACACGGCTTGGCCTCAGGTTTCGGGGGCGGCGCTACCCCTGCTCGATCGGGCGTGGCGGTCTGCGCGCCGACAAGCGTGAGGGCGACGGCGCCACGCCCATGGGCACGCATCGGATCGTCGGCCTGCTCTACCGTCCCGACCGGATGGCGCGCCCCGTGTCTTGGGCTGTCCCCATCCGACCGGGCGATCTGTGGTCCGACGATCCGCAGCACGAAGATTACAACCTCATGGTGCGCGCGCCCTATCCGCACAGTCACGAGGCGTTGCGCCGGGCCGATCCGCTTTATGATCTGGTAATCGTGACAGACTGGAACTGGCCGAGCGCCAAGCCGGGGCACGGGTCGTGCATCTTCCTGCACCGTTGGCGCAGGCCCGGCTATCCCACGGCAGGCTGCATCGCGTTACGCCCGGATCACCTGCACCGGGTCGCGCAAGAGATCCGTTACGCGACGCGCTTGATCGTGGCTTGACGGCGTTTCAGGTTTGCCAACGTGCTGCTCGGGAGACGCAAACCGGGGGGTATCCTAGCCGTATTCCCGTTCCCCGAAGATCGCCGAGCCGACGCGCAGATGCGTGGCGCCTTGCGCTATGGCACATTCGAAATCGCCGCTCATCCCCATCGACAGACCATCCAGCCCGTTGCGCGCCGCCATCTCCGCAAGAAGCGCGAAGTGCACGCTGGGATCCTCTTCGACGGGGGGAATGCACATCAGACCCCGCACCGGCAGGTCGAGCGCACGGCACTCGGCCACGAAATCATCTGTCTTGGCGGGCATGATCCCGGCCTTTTGCGGCTCTTTTCCGGTGTTGACCTGAATGAAAAGATCGGGACAGCCCCCCATCTCCTGCGCGAGCCGCGCCAGTGTCTGTGCCAGCTTCAGCCGGTCGAGCGAATGGATGGCCTGAAACAACTCCATCGCCTGACGCGCCTTGTTGCTTTGCAAAGGCCCCAGCAGGTGCAGCGCGATCCCGTCGAAGCGTGTGTGGAAATCCGGCCATTTGCCCGCCGCCTCCTGTACGCGGTTCTCGCCAAACACCCTATGCCCTTGCTGCAGGACCGCCTCGACCCGCTCATTGGGCTGCACCTTGGACACTGCGATCAGCGTGATCTCGTCGGATGTTCGCCCGGACGCCATTGCGGCGGCGTGTATGCGATCCCTGATGTCTTGCAGTCCCATGACGGCCCTCTCGCTATGCGCAGGCTTGGGTCATGCCACGGCCTGCGCTGCGGGCGCAAGTGCGCGCGTCGCCGCAAACGGCTTGCCCCGGCGGCGATGCTTGGATAGGAGGGGGAAAACAGTATCGGACGGTGCCATGATCCATTCGCGTCTAAAATCTGTCGGAGTTTTACTGGCCGTGACGGGTATTCTCAGTAGTTGCGGAGCCTTTCAGAACGCCAGATACGACCCTGAGGCGACGCGCGTGCAGGGGGGCCGGGATCGTGATCCGGACCCGCAGGACGGCTCGCTTCTGGATCTGTTCCGTGGCGGCGACGACAGCGTGAAGGTCAACCGTTACCTGTGGACCGCCTCGCTTCAGGTGCTGGATTTCCTTCCGGTCGAGGCCGCAGACCCGTTCACCGGCGTGATCTCCACCGGGTATGGCCGGCCGCCTGGCGGCGGGCAGCCCTACCGGGCGACGATCCTGATCAGCGATCCCGCGCTTGATGCGCGCGCGCTCAACGTGGCGCTTCAGTCACAGCGCGGGCCGGTGGATGCCGCGACCGAGCGCGCGGTCGAAGATGCGATCCTCAATCGGGCGCGGCAGTTGCGCATTCAGGCCGCGCGGTACTGATCGCCTCGCCCGCATGCGTCAGCCGCCGACTAGGTCGGTGACCCAAGCCATCTGACGCGGGATGCAAAGCGTGTGAAGGTCATAGCGTGACCGGATCAGGGCGCGGGCGTTGGTGCCAAGGCGGGCTCTGGCAGCTGCGTCATCAAGCAACGCACTCACCTCCGCCACAAAAGCCCCGGCATTGAAGAAATCGACCAGCCGTCCGGTCTCGTCATGGTGGATCACCTCGCGCACCGGCTCGGTGTCGCATGCGACGATCGCCGCGCCGCAACTCATTGCCTCGAGCAGGGACCAGCTGAGCACGAAGGGCCAGGACAGGTAGACATGCACGCGACTGACCTGCAACATCCGCAGGAACCGGTCATAAGGCACGCGCCCGAGGAAATGCACGCGCGCCCAGTCCGCATCCGGGATCTGCCCGCGGACCTCGTCGATGAAGATCTGCTTCCATGTCTGGCCCTCTGGCGGGCGCCGCCCGTAGCTGACCCCGTCATCGCCGACGATCAGCACGCGGGCATCAGGCCGGTCCCGCAAGAGCTGTGGCAGCGCGCGCATGAAAACGTGATAACCGCGATAGGGCTCGAGGTTGCGATTGACGAAGGTAATCACCTCGTCCTCGCGGCTCACCTCGCCGACCCCCTCCAGCATCAGCCGCACATCCGGCTGCGGGCAGGCGGTCGCCGTGTCGATGCCGTCATGGCAGACGGTGATGCGGGCGCGGAAAGGCGCGGGAAACGTGTCGGCCTGAAACCGCGTCGGGCTGATCCCGGCATGGCCCACGGCGAAATGCAGATGGTCGTTGAGGTTTTTCAGCCGCAGGCGCAGCGGCTCGGTCGCGGGTGTCTGGCTGGCGAATTCCGGATCGAAATTCAGATGCGGCCAGTCGGCAAGGTGGTAAAGTTCGCAATAAAGCCCCAGCCGCGCATCGGGCCAGACGTCGCGCAGGAAAAGCGATTCGCCCCAGCCCGGATGCGCGAGGATCAGATCCGGCATATAGCCCTTGTCGCGCAGCGCGACCGCAGCGCTGTAACAGGCCTCGCCCCGGGTCACCTTGGTGTCGAGATCCACAAGCCACGGGTGCAGGCTTTGGGCGTCGCGCTTGGGCAGCGTATAGGGCAGGACGCGCACGCCCTGCCATGTCTGCGCCTTGGCGACACGCAATGTCAGCGCCACGCAGTCATGCCCCTGCCGCGCCAGACACGGGGCCAGATGCTTGAACTGCCCCGGAAAGTTCTGGTGGATGAACAGGATTTTCATGCCCGCGCCCGTCTTTTGCCTCTGGGTCCGGCTTATAATCACGCGGCAACGCCCCGCAAAGCCCCGCATTTTTGCGCCGCCCTCTGGACCAGCCGCGTCTGAGCGCCTATCACCCGCTCCAACACCAGACAGAGCAAGAGGGGCCCGGCCCATGTCGCGCTATTCACCAGCCGAGATCGAAGCGAAATGGCAAGAGGCATGGGCGCAGGCGGATATCTTTCGCGCCCGCCGCGACGAGAGCCGCCCGAAATATTACGTGCTGGAAATGTTCCCCTACCCGTCGGGGCGCATCCATATGGGTCATGTGCGCAACTACACGATGGGCGACGTGGTGGCGCGCTACAAGCTTGCCACGGGGCATAACGTGCTGCACCCGATGGGCTGGGACGCGTTCGGCATGCCCGCCGAAAATGCCGCGATGGCAAGCGGCGGTCACCCAAAGGACTGGACCTACGCCAATATCGAGACGATGCGCGACCAGATGAAGCCTCTGGGCCTTTCGATCGACTGGTCGCGCGAGTTTGCCACGTGCGATGCCGAATATTACGGCCAGCAACAGGCGCTGTTTCTCGATTTTCTGGAAAAGGGTCTCGTCTACCGCAAGAATGCCGTGGTCAACTGGGATCCGGTGGACATGACCGTTCTGGCCAACGAGCAGGTCGAGGGCGGGTGCGGCTGGCGCTCTGGCGCCGAGGTCGAGCGGCGCGAACTGACGCAGTGGTTCTTCCGCATCTCGGACCATGCCGAGGAGCTGCTCGATGCGCTGGACGGGCTCGACGACTGGCCCGCCAAGGTCCGCACGATGCAGCAGAACTGGATCGGCAAGTCGCGCGGGCTGCAATTTGCCTTCGGCCTCACCGACGGCCCCGAGGGCCACGACCGGGTCGAGGTCTACACGACCCGCCCCGACACGATGCTTGGCGCCTCCTTCATCGGCCTCTCGCCCGATCACCCGCTGGCGCGCCAGCTGGAACGCGAGCGCGGGGATGTGGCCGCGTTCTGCGCCGAGGCCCGGCGCGGCGGCACCACCGAGGAGGCACTGGAAAAGGCCGAGAAGCTCGGATTCGACACCGGCCTCAAGGCGCGCCACCCGTTCGATACCGCGTGGGAGCTGCCTGTCTACATCGCCAATTTCATTCTGATGGAGTATGGTACCGGCGCGATCTACGGCGTGCCCGCGCATGACAGCCGCGACATGGAGTTCGCGCGCAAATACGATCTGCCGGTCTACTCCGTCTTCGTGCCGGCCATGGGCGAGGAGGGCACCTTCATCATGCCCGAGGAGGGCGGCCCGGCCTATGTCCCCCCCAAACCCGAGACCGTGCGCTATGTGCGCGGCTTTGCCGGCAAAGAGGCGCAAACCGGCGAGCAGGCCATCGAGGCCGCGATTGCCTTTTGCGAGGCCAATGGCGTGGGGCAGGGCGTGACCAAGTTCCGCCTGCGCGACTGGGGCCTGTCGCGGCAGCGCTACTGGGGCTGCCCGATCCCGGTGGTGCATTGCGACACCTGCGGCGTGGTGCCGGAAGCCAAGGAAAACCTGCCGATCCGCCTGCCCGACGATGTCAGCTTCGATCAGCCCGGCAACCCGCTCGACCGGCATCCGACATGGCGCGATTGTGCCTGCCCCACCTGCGGTCAGCCCGCCCGGCGCGAAACCGACACGATGGACACCTTCGTGGACTCGTCGTGGTACTATGCCCGCTTCACCGCGCCCCATGCCGAGACCCCCACGGATCTGGCCGAGGCCGAGTACTGGATGAACGTGGACCAGTATATCGGTGGCATCGAGCACGCGATCCTGCATCTTCTCTATGCTCGGTTCTTCGCCCGCGCGATGCAGATCACCGGCCACCTGCCCGACAAGGCGATAGAGCCCTTCGACGCGCTCTTCACGCAGGGCATGGTGACGCACGAGATCTACCAGACGCGCGACGCAAACGGCCGCCCGGTCTATCACCTGCCCGACGAGGTGACCGACGGCAAGCTTGCCGATGGCACTGTGGTGGAGACGATCCCGTCGGCCAAGATGTCGAAATCAAAGAAGAACGTCGTCGATCCCTCGACCATCATCGCGCAGTACGGGGCCGATACCGCGCGCTGGTTCGTGCTGTCGGACAGCCCGCCCGAGCGGGACGTGGAATGGACCGCCTCGGGTGCCGAGGCCGCGCACCGGCATCTGGCCCGCGTCTGGCGTCTGGCGGCCGGCATTGCCGTGGAGGACACCGCGCCGAACGATCACGACGACGCCCTGCGGCGCGAGATGCACAAGACCATCGACGATGTGACAAAGGGGATAGACAGCTTCGGCTTCAACGCGGCCATTGCGCGGCTTTATGCCTTTACCGCCACACTGGGAAAATCGCAGGCCGGGCAGGGGGCAAAAGCCGAGGCGGCGCGCATACTCGCGCAGCTCATGGCGCCGATGACCCCGCATCTGGCCGAGGATGTCTGGGCGCTGCTGGACGGGCCGGGCCTTGTCGCCAAGGCGCCCTGGCCCATACCCGATCCCGCCATGCTGATCGACGACTCTGTGACCCTGCCCATCCAGATCAATGGCAAGCGCCGGGGCGAACTGCAGGTGCCCGCCGAAATGGGCGAGGCCGAGGTCGAGGCACGCGCGCTGGCCCATGCCGCGGTGCAAAAGGCGCTCGATGGCGGACAGCCCAAGAAGGTCATCGTCGTGCCCGGGCGGATCGTGAATGTCGTCATCTGACCGGCGCCTCTTTCTGCTGACCGGGCTCGCGGCACTGGCGGGCTGCGGCTTCGCGCCCGCCTACGGGCCGGGCGGGGGCGGGGCCGCTTTGCGCGGGCAGGTCGAGGTCCAGGAGCCCGACACGCGGGCCGGCTACCTGCTGACCCGCGATCTTGAATCGCGCTTGGGGCGTAACGCGTCCGGTCGCTACATGCTGGTCCCCGAGATCTCGCTTGATACCGAGGCGGTCGCGATCGACCGGCGCAACGTCGCAGGGCGGTTCAACATTCTCGGATCGGTGCGCTACACCCTGACCGACCGGCAGACCGGCCGGACCGTGACCACCGGCCTCGTGGACAATTTCACCGCCTATTCGGCGCGGGGCACGCCGGTCGCGACCCGCGCCGCGCAGCGCGATGCCGAAGCGCGGCTGATGACCATCCTCGCCGACCAACTGGTCACGCGGCTGCTGGCCACCGGTCCCGACGCGACGCCATGAAGCTGAGCCCGCGCGACGCCCCGCGATACTTCGCCAAGCCAGAGCCGCAGCGTACCGGTCTGCTGATCTACGGCCCTGACGCCATGCGCGTCGCCCTCAAGCGGCAGGAGGTGATCGCGTCGCTTCTGGGGTCCGGGGCCGAGGAGGAAATGCGCCTCACGCGAATGGCGGCCGGCGACCTGCGCAAGGATCCCGCGCGTCTGATGGATGCAGTGAAGGCGCAGGGCTTTTTTCCCGGCCCGCGCGCCGCCTTTGTCGAGGATGCCAATGACAGCGTGGCCGAGCCGATCCTCGCCGCGCTCAAGGATTGGCACGAGGGCGATGCGCAGATCATCGTCACCGCCGGACCGCTGAAACCCACCTCGAAGATCCGCAAGGCGTTCGAGAGCCATCGCAACGCCTATGCCGCCGCCATTTATGACGAGCCGCCAGGCCGCGACGAGATCGAGGCGACGCTCGCCCGGGCCGGTCTGCGCAATGTCCCCAGCCCGGTGATGGGTGATCTCACGGCGATGGCGCGCGATCTCGATCCCGGGGATTTCCGCCAGACCATCGAGAAACTGGCGCTCTACAAATGGGACGATGCCAACCCGCTGTCGTCCGAGGATATCACCGCCTGCGCGCCCGCGTCGACCGAGGCCGATCTCGATGATGTGCTCAACATCGTGGCCGAGGGCCGTGCGGGCGAGGTCGGCCCGGTGCTGCGCCGACTGAAGGCGCAAGGCGTGCAGCCCGTCGGGCTTTGTATCGGCGCGACCCGGCATTTCCGAGCGCTTTACACCGCCGCCTCGGATCCAGGCGGCCCGGGGCAGGGCATTGCCCGCCTGCGCCCGCCGGTCTTTGGTCCGCGCCGCGACCGGATGTTGCGTCAGGCGCAGATGTGGGGCGGCGAACGCCTGCAGCAGGCCCTGACAATCCTCACCGACACCGATCTTCACCTGCGCTCCGCGGCGCAACGTGCGCCGGAAATGGCGCTTGTCGAACGGGCGCTGATCCGGCTTGCGATGCTGGCCAAGGCGCGCTGAGCCCGGCGGACAGACGCCGTAACCGGAGCGATGGACGTTCCCGGGCCGCGCTGGAAACCTCGTCACTGGTGGTGCCCGGGGGTCCCGGTATGTGGGCTGGCAGTTGCGCGGGGTGCCCGGTAAGCTGATCGCGGGGTTGCTCTTCGTGCTGCCCGGGGCTGTGGTGATCTTCGCGCTTGGCATGGGGTGCGCGCTTTACGGCGCGATGCCGTTGGTGCAGGCGCTTTTCATGGGCATCAAGTCGGCGGTGGTGGTGATCGTGCTGCAGGCGCTGCTGACCCTTGGCGGTGGGCCATGGATGGCCGTGCAGGCTGCGGCCCTTACGCTGTGGGTGACGTTCGTGCCGTGTTTCCTGTGGGTCTTCACCGGCGCGCCCCATATCGAGCGGATCCTTGCGCGACCGCGTCTGAAAGGCGGG
>JAWLFT010000125.1:0-5215 GCA_041685435.1 Roseovarius sp. | reverse complement strand
GGGCGTCCTAAGCGACAGCAAGGCCACGCAATCAAAAGTGCGCGACCCATTCTTTGGTCTTTCATTTTTTCGTCGCAATAAGTATATGCACGGTAAGTTCCCCAACAATGGAAACCCGTTCCGGCCCGGCCGGGACCGCCCTGCAGGCGCCGGAGAAGATTTGGGTGAAGGAGACCTGAAAGATGTCAAAGCCGATCATGGCCAAGGCCACAGCCGTGTGGCTGGTGGATAACACGACGATAAGTTTCAAGCAGATTGCGGATTTCTGTGGTCTGCACGAGTTGGAGGTGCAGGGCATCGCCGACGGAGATGTGGCTGCGGGTGTGAAAGGGTTCGACCCGATCGCCAACAACCAGCTGAGCCAGGAAGAGATTGACCGCGCGCAGGCCGATCCGCTGCACCAGCTGAGGCTCAAGCACTATGCCGCAGCACAGGGCGAGGAAAAGCGGCGCGGCCCACGCTACACGCCGCTGTCGAAACGCCAGGACCGTCCGAACGCGATACTCTGGCTGGTGAAGTTCCATCCCGAACTCGCCGACAGCCAGATCTCGAAGCTTGTCGGGACGACGAAACCCACCATCACCTCGATTCGCGAACGCACACACTGGAACATCGCGAACATGCAGCCCATCGACCCGGTGGCCCTGGGCCTGTGCAAGCAGTCAGAACTGGACACGGCCGTGCAAAAGGCGGCCGGCAAGAAGGCGCGCGAGGGCGAGACCCTGACCGATAACGAGCGTCGCAAGCTGCTGAGCACCGAGCAGAGCCTCGATGCGGATACAGAGCCGCGCATCCCGACCGCGATCGAGGGTCTTGAGACCTTCACGCTGGGGCAGACGACAGGCGAGGATGCGCCGCAACAGGAATACGACGCGGACAGCTTCTTCAACCTGCCGGAACCCTCGGAGGATGAGGACGACGAGGATGACACGGATCAGCGGTAGATCCGGGCGGCCTGCGATCTTGTAACAAGGATCGCAGGCCCCGGCGACCGGTGCGGGAACTAGCCGAAGACCCGGGTGAGCGCCTGATCGGTGGCCGAGATGATCTGGTCGATGTCGTCGCGTGTCGCGATCAGCGCCGGTGAATAGAGCAGCGAATTGTTGTAGCCCGGCAAGGACCGGTTGGTCATGCCGATCACCACGCCCGCCGCCATGCAGTCGGCGACGACGGCCTGCACCATCTTTTCCGCAGCCGGTTCCTTTGTCGTCCGGTCAGAGACCAGCTCCGCACCGATAAACAGACCCTTGCCGCGCACATCTCCGATCACCGCGTGCTTGTCTTGCAGGCGGCGCATCTGGTCGAGCATGTAATCGCCCATGGCAACGGTGTTCTCGAGCAGGTCTTCCTCCTCGATGATCGCCATGTTTTCCAGGGCCGCTGCCGGGCCGGCGGTGCATCCCCCGAAGGTCGAGATGTCGCGGAAGTAGTTCATCGGATCGCCCGCGTCGTCGCGAAACATCTCGAACACCTTCTCATTGGTCACGCAGCAGGCGATCGCGGCGTAGCCCGACGCCACGCCCTTGGCCATCGTCACGAAATCGGGTTCGACCCCGTAATGCTGGTAGCCGAACCATGTGCCGGTCCGGCCGATGCCGCACACGACCTCGTCGATATGCAGCAGGATGTCGTATTTGCGGCAGATCTCCTGCACGCGGGGCCAGTAGCCCTCGGGCGGGACGATCACGCCGCCGCCTGCCGTGACAGGCTCCAGACACAGCGCGCCCACCGTGTCGGGCCCCTCGCGCAGGATGACCTCTTCGATCGCGTTGGCCGCAGCTTCGCCGTAGGCCTCGCCCGTCAGATCCCATTGCGCGCGGTATTCGAGGCAATGCGGCACGCGCACGAAGCCCGGGGTGAAGGGACCGTATTGCGCGTTGCGTTCGTCCTGACCGCCCGCAGACAGGCAGGTGATGGTGGTGCCGTGATAATCGCGCTCGCGGTAGAGGATCTTGTGCTTGCGGCCGCCATGGCGCTTGTGCGCGATCTGGCGGACCATCTTGAATGCCTTCTCGTTCGCCTCGGAGCCGGAATTGGTGTAGTAGACCCGGCTCATTCCCGGCATCTTCGAGATCAGCTTTTCCGAAAACATCGCGCCGGGGATCGATCCGGCAGAGCCCGCGAAATAGGGCAACTGGATCAGCTGATCGCGCACCGCGTTGGCGATGCGTTCGCGCCCGTAGCCCACATTGACCGTCCAGACACCGCCCGAGACGCCATCGATATGCTCGCGCCCCTTCTGGTCCCAGACCCGCATGCCGCGCCCCTCGACGATGATGCGCGGATCGCTCGCGGCGTCCGGCCCGGTCCACGCCGCGTGCTGTATCAGGTGATGCCAGACATGGGCGCGATCGGCCTCGACCACGTGGCTGATGTCATTTTCGCGAAGTTTGCCGTCCATGGTCTTGCTCCCATCGATTTGCAGGCCGTGTGGCGATCCCGGTTTTCCATCGCTGGAGACGGACCAACCGCCGCCAGACCGAGATCCATATTGGACCCAGTATATTCAGGTTTCCGCAGTCAAGGCAATCCGGCCTTCACGGACCCGCCCGCGTGGTTTGACAGGTGCCCACCAGTCACGCTGCGTGTTTCATCAATTCCTTCCCCCGCAGCGCGTCGGGCAGGATGATCCCTTTCGCGCGTCCGATCCGTGCCGCTGTCCTGTCGTGTCTGGCGCTGCAGACAAGGGCGATGCCGCGTGACGGACATTTTCTGACGTTTGCAGGCCGTCTTCCTGCGCGGGAATGGCTATGGTTTGTCCCAAGACCGCGCCTCAGAAACAGGACACCCCATATGCCGCAGGATCCTCTTGTCGTTTTCATCCCCTCGGGCAAGCGCGGCCGGTTTCCCGCGGGCACGCCGGTTCTGACCGCTGCGCGGCAGTTGGGCGTCGATCTCGATTCGGTGTGTGGCGGGCGGGGGATCTGCTCGAAATGCCAGGTCTCGCCGGGCCACGGCACGTTCTCCAAGCATGGTGTGACGGTGCTCGAGGGTGCGCTGTCGGCCTGGAACAGCGTCGAGGCGCGCTATGACGAGAAGCGCGGTCTGAAACCGGGGCGCCGTCTGGGCTGTCAGGCGCAGATCCTCGGCGATGTGGTGGTCGACGTGCCGGCGGAATCGCAGGTGCACAAGCAGGTGGTGCGCAAGGCCGCCTCGGCCCGGGTGATCGAGATGGACCCGGCCACCAAGCTCTATTTCGTCGAGGTGGATGAACCCGACATGCACGAGCCGACCGGCGATCTGGAGCGGCTGGCGCGGGCGCTCAGGCGGGAATGGGACATTGCCGGAATCCGCGCCGACCTGTCGCTGCTGGCGAAGGTGCAGCCGGTGCTGCGCAAGGGCAAGTTTCAGGTCACAGTCGCGCTGCATCGCGGCCACGCCGAGGATCCCGCACAGGTGCTGGAGATCTGGCCCGGGTTTCACGAGGGCGGGCTTTACGGGCTGGCCATCGATCTGGGCAGCACCACGGTCGCCGCACATCTCACCGATCTGGTAACCGGCGAGGTCAGGGCGTCTTCGGGGATCATGAACCCGCAGATCCGATTTGGCGAGGACCTGATGAGCCGGGTGAGCTATGCGATGATGAACCCCGGCGGCGATGCCGAGATGACGGCCGCCGTGCGCGACGCCATCAACACGCTGGCCGCGGACATCGCGACCGAGGCCGGGATCGACGCGCATCTGATCGTCGAGACGGTGTTCGTGTGCAATCCGGTGATGCATCACCTGCTTCTGGGGATCGACCCGCTGGAACTGGGGCAGGCGCCCTTCGCGCTTGCCACCTCGAGCAGTCTGACGCTCGGCGCTAAGGATCTGGATCTTGCCGCGATCAACCCGCGCGCGCAGGTCTATATCCTGCCCTGCATCGCGGGCCATGTGGGGGCCGATTGCGCCGCCGTCGCGCTGTCCGAGGAACCGGGCAAGTCCGATGATCTGGCGCTGATCGTCGATGTCGGCACCAATGCCGAGATCCTTCTGGGCGACCGGACCCGCGTGCTGGCCTGTTCCTCGCCGACGGGGCCGGCCTTCGAGGGCGCGCAGATTTCCTCGGGACAGCGCGCGGCGCCCGGCGCGATCGAGGCAATCCGCATCGATCCCGACACGAAAGAGCCGCGCTTTCGCGTCATCGGTTGCGACAAGTGGTCGGACGCGCCGGGCTTTGGCGACCAGGTGGGCGCGGGCGGCATCACCGGCATATGCGGATCAGGCATCATCGAGGCGGTGGCGGAGCTGCGTATCGCGGGACTGCTGGACGACAGCGGGCTCATGGGCTCTGCCGAGGCCACGGGCACGCAACGCATGCAGGCCGAGGGGCGCACCCATGCCTACCTGATTCATGACGGCACGGATCATGGCGGGCCGCGCGTGACCGTGACCCAGGGCGACATCCGCGCCATCCAGCTTGCGAAATCGGCGCTTTACGCCGGCGCGCGTCTGCTCATGGACGAGCGCGGCGTGGACAAGGTGGACCGTGTGGTGCTGGCCGGGGCCTTCGGCGCGCATATCTCGCCGCTGCATGCGATGGTGCTGGGGATGATCCCGGACGTGCCGCTCGACAAGGTCACATCAGCCGGCAACGCCGCCGGCACGGGCGCGCGGATCGCGCTGTGCAATGTCGCCGCGCGCCGCGAGATCGAGCGCGTGGTGGGCGAGATCACCAAGGTCGAGACCGCGATCGAGCCCAGATTCCAGGAGCATTTCGTCGCCGCCAACGCGATCCCGCACAAGACCGACCCGTTCCCGGAACTCGCGAGGATCGTGACCTTGCCACATCCGCACTTCAACACCGGTGGCGACAGCGGCGCAGAGGGTGGACGGCGCCGGCGCAAGCGGGCGTAGTCCTGCGTTCGGCTCATCTGTCAGCGGAGCTGTGCGAGTTTCAAGCGTGTGTTCCCGGTTGAGAATCGCCACGGGACGGATGTGCCGCCTTGGTCGCGGGGTGGTTCCAATGCCTTGGCCTGCTCTGCGAACTTTCCGTGAACGGGGATGCGGCGGTCGAGGCGCTGAGTTGCAAGGGTGCTCGGTTCGCACCCAGCGATATTGACCCATGAGCCGTGTTTCGGGGTATAGGCGCACCCGTGCAGCATCAGCCGCATCTGGTTGGCGTGGGCCTGCGAGCACGAGGTCCGGTTCGAGGCGAGATGGGTTTTCCACGCCTTGATATGTTTTTCGGCCTGACCCCGGGCGCAGTAGAGCTTTTCGTAAAGGTGCTTGC
>JAWLFT010000042.1:0-21600 GCA_041685435.1 Roseovarius sp. | reverse complement strand
GTCCTTGACCACGGCGGTGCGCAGCGCGATGCAGACATCCATGTCGCCGCCGGCGCTGAAATACCCCACACCGCCGCCATAGACGCCGCGCTTTTCGGGTTCCAGCTCGTCGATGATCTGCATGGCGCGGACCTTGGGCGCGCCCGAGACGGTGCCCGCCGGCAGGCCCGCGAGCAGCGCCGAGAGCGCGTCCTGATCCTCGGCCAGTTCGCCCACCACGTTCGAGACGATATGCATCACGTGGCTGTAGCGTTCGATCACGAATTTCTCGGTCGGGTGGACGCTGCCGATTTTCGAGACGCGCCCCGCATCGTTGCGCCCCAGATCGAGCAGCATCAGGTGTTCGGCGCGTTCCTTGGCGTCGGCCAGCAGATCGGCTTCGAGCGCGCGATCCTCTTCGGGGGTCGCGCCGCGGGGCCGTGTGCCGGCGATCGGGCGCACGGTGACCTCGCGCCCGAAGACCCGCACGAGGATCTCCGGCGAGGCGCCAATCACCTGAAACCCGCCGAAATTGAAGAAGAACATGAAGGGCGAGGGGTTGGTGCGCCGCAACGACCGGTAAAGCGCGAGCGGCGGCTGGTGAAACGGCTGCGTCCAGCGTTGCGACGGCACCACCTGGAAGATGTCGCCGGCGCGGATGTAGTCCTTGGCCGTCTCGACCGCCCGCTTGTAGCCTTCGCGGGTGAAGTTCGACACCGGCGCTGCGTCCTCGTCCGCTTCCCCCAGATTGCGGCTGGATTGCGGCAGGGCGCGTTCGAGGTCACGGACCGCGTCCATCACCCGCTCGGCGGTCTGTGCGTAGGCGGCCCGGGCGGATTGTCCGCTGCCGGCCCATGCGGGAGCGACGACCGTGACCTCGCCCTTGACCCCGTCGAGCACCGCGACGACCGAGGGGCGCAGCATCACCGCATCGGGCAGGCAGAGCGTGTCGGGCGGCATGTCGGGCAGATGCTCGACCAGCCGGATCATGTCATAGCCGAGATAGCCGAACAGCCCGGCGCTGGCCGCGGGCAGATCCTCGGGCAGGGCGATGCGGCTTTCGGCAATCAGGGCGCGCAGGTTGGTCAGCGGATCGCCGGTCTGATCCGCGAACGCCTCTGTGTCGAAGCGCGCCTGCCGGTTGAGGCGGCTGGTGCGCCCGTCGCAGTGCCAGATCAGGTCGGGCTTCATCCCGATGATCGAATAGCGCCCGCGCACCTCGCCCCCCGTCACCGATTCCAGCAGGAAGCTGTCGCGCGCGCCGCCCGTCAGCTTGAGCATCAGCGAGACCGGCGTGTCGAGATCGGCGGCAAGGCGCGCATGCACCACCTGATTTTCGCCCGCATCAAAAGCGCGCGCGAAGGCGTCGAAGGACGGGGTCAGTTCCACATGCGATCCTCAGTTGAAATTGGCATGCACGGCGTTGATCGCGGCCTGATCGATGGTCACGCCGGCACGGTCGCGGATGTCGCTTGCGAGAACCTCGAACATGTCCTGACCGAGATCCGAGGCGACCTGATCGCGCAAGCGTTCGCGCAGGCTTGTCAGGTCCGGGTCATCCTCGGCTGGGGGCCGGACCGCGTCGAGACGCAAGACGGTGAGACGACCGTCGCCCTCGATCACCGCGACATCGCCCTCGTCCATGCTGAAGACACGGTCCACGAAGTTCGGCGGCACGTCCTCGCGGTACCCCCGGCGGGTCAGATCGATCACCTCGGTGGCGTCCATGTCGAGGTCCGCGAAGCTGTCGCCGTCGCGCAGCCGGTCGAGCTGCGGGTCGAGCTGATCGCGCAACTCCTCGACCGCGGCCTCGGCGCGCCAGCCCTCGCGCACCGCGTCGCGGACCTCGTCGAGGGGTTGCACCTGCGGCTCTCGGGTGCCGTCGAGCCGCAGCGCGAAGATGCCGCGCTCCTGCATGCGCTCGACGCGGGGGTAATCGTCCTCTTCGACCGCCGCGGCGGCTTCGCGGAAGTCGGGATAGCCCGCGATCCCCTCGGTCATGCCGGAATGCCAGTCGATCTCGCCCAGCCGCAGATCGGTTTCGCGCGCGACGTCTTCCAGCGTGGCACCGCCGGCGAGCAGGTCGTCGACCTCGTCGCCGATGGTCTCGATCATGCGGCGCGCGCGGTCCAGTGCCAGCGCGTCGCGCAATTGCGGCCGCGCCTCTTCGAACGGCACCACCTGTTCGTCGAGCACGGCGTTGACCCGAAAGAGCGCCGGCCCGAGATCGGTGTCGACCGGCCCCACGACCTCGCCCGTATCGGCGGCGAAGACCGCATCGGAGGCCGCGCCGAGGTCATTTTCGGACACGTCGCCGAGATCGACATCGGCAAGGTCAAGCCCGCGCTCCTCGACCAGCGCCTCGAAGGAGGTGCCTTCGTCGAGGCGGGTTTTCGCGGCGCGGGCCGCGGCGCGGTCGGAAAAGACCAGACGTTCGACAAGGCGGCGTTCGGGCTGGTTGAACTCGTCCGCGCGGTCCTCGTAGGCCTCTCGCAGCGTGGCCTCGTCCAGTTCGATGCTGTCGAGCAGCATCTCGGGCGTGAGCCATGTATAGGTGATCGACTTGGTTTCGGGCGTGGTGAAGTCGGCGCTGTTTTCCTCGTAATATCGGCGCAGATCCTCGTCCGAGGGCTCGGGCATGCCGGTCTGCAGATCGCTGCGGTCGAGCGTGGCATAGGTGACGCTGCGCCGTTCGCCGAGATAGGTCATGATCGTGTCGATATAGACGGGCTGCACGCGGATGCCCGACAGCACCGCCGCCTGCAGCAGGTTGGAGGCGGTCTCGGCGCGGATGCTTTCCTCGAAGTCGCTCTCGTTCAGATCGGCCTGCTGCAATGCAAAGCGATACGCCTCGCGGTCGAACTCGCCATTGATGCCGCGAAACCCCTCGATCGACAGGATCTCGTCGCGCAAGGTGTCGTCGCCTACCGAAATGCCCAGCCGGTCGGTCTCGTGTTCCAATGCCGCGCGCGACACCAGCCGTGACAGCACCTGCCGGTCCAGCCCCGCGTTGCGGGCCTCGGCGAAGCTGATGCTTGTGTCGCGTTCGGCCTCGAGCGCGCGGATTTCGTTGCGCAGCGCACGGGAATAGGCGTTGACGTCGATCTGGGCGGTGCCCACCGACCCGACGCTGGTGATCGTGCCCGACAGGTTGGTTGCGCCGAAGCCGGCAAGCCCGATGATCAGCAGGCCCATCAGAACCCACATCGCGCCTTTTGATAACCCTCTGCCCACGGTGCCGGCCTCCTGTGCGTCGCTTGGAAAATCCCTGTGTCGCACCTGTGTCTACGCGCTCCGGCATGACGGGGCAATAGGTCCGCGCCGCGACCGGATCAGGCCCTCAGGCGCCGCGATAGGGCTCGACATATTGCAGGGCCATGTCCCACGGAAAGAAGATCCACGTGTCCTGACTGACCTCGGTGATGAAGGTGTCGACCCGGTCGCGCCCCATCGGTTTCGCGTAGACGGTGGCGATATGCGCGCGCGGCAGGTGAGCGCGCACCACGTCCAGCGTTTGCCCGGTATCGACCAGATCATCGACGATCAGCACGCCCGCGCCATCGCCCATCAGGTCCGGATCGGGCGACTTGATGACCACCGGCGCGCTTTGGGTCTGGTGGTTGTAGGATTTGACGCTGATCGTGTCGACCATGCGGATGTCAAGCTCTCGCGCGACGATCATCGCCGGGGCCATGCCGCCGCGGGTGATCGCCACCACCGCGCGCCAGCCCGACGCCGGGGCCTCGCCCTGCAGCCGCCAGGCCAGGGCGCGCGCATCGCGGTGCAGCTGGTCCCAGCTGACGTGAAAGCCCTTTTCATGCGGCAGGCGGTCGGGGGTCATCGCTCCGCCCTCAGGTGGCGTCGATATCGGGGGCGTCCACGGCCTTCATCCCGACGATGTGATAGCCGGCGTCGACATGCAGGTTCTCGCCGGTGACGCCACTGCCCAGATCCGACAGCAGGTAAAGCGCCGAGCGCCCGACATCGTCGATGGTGATGTTGCGGCGCAGCGGAGAGTTCAGCTCGTTCCATTTCAGGATGTAGCGGAAATCGCCGATGCCGCTGGCGGCCAGCGTGCGGATCGGGCCGGCGCTGATCGCGTTGACGCGGATCCGGTCCTTGCCCAGATCCTCGGCCATGTATTTCACCGACGCCTCCAGCGCGGCCTTGGCGATGCCCATGACATTGTAATGCGGCATGACCTGTTCGGCGCCATAATAAGTCAGCGTCAGCGCCGAGCCGCCGGCGTTCATCATCTTCTCGGCGCGCTGCATCACGGCGGTGAAGGAATAGACAGAGATGTCCATGGTACGCAGGAAATTCTCGCGGCTGGTATCGACGTAGCGCCCGCGCAACTCGTTCTTGTCGGAATAGCCGATGGCGTGGACCACGAAATCGAGGCTGTCCCAATGCTGCCCCAGATCGGTGAAGAGCTGGTCGATCGAGGCCATGTCGGCCACGTCGCAGGGCAGCACGATCTCGGAGCCAAGCTCTGCCGCGAGCGGGGCGACGCGTTTCTTCAGCGCATCCCCCTGAAAGCTGAAGGCCAGTTCCGCACCCGCATCGGCGCAGGCGCGCGCGATGCCCCAGGCGATCGACTTGTCATTGGCGAGGCCCATGATCAGCCCGCGCTTTCCACTCATCAGATTGTTCGACATTCCCGACCCCCGCCACAGCGATTTCATCGACCTTTAGGCGATTGCACGAAGTGCATCAAGGGCCGGTCGCCCAGAGAGGCCGAAGAGAGAAGCGGTTTGTCAATTCGTGCCGTTGGCCCTACCTTCGAGAGGCGCCGCAGCACGGCGATGGGCAAGAGGTGCCGCGATGGAACGTGACGGAATATTTGCAGGCGACGACCCGTTCGAGATCGCGCGCGCCTGGATGGCCGAGGCCGAGGCGACCGAGATCAACGATCCCAACGCCATGGCGCTGGCCACCGTGGACGACGGCGGGCTGCCCAATGTGCGGGTGGTGCTGCTCAAGGAGATCGCCGAGGGCGGCTTCATCTTCTACACCAATTACGAGTCGGCCAAGGGGCGGGAACTGGCGGAAAATCCAAGCGCGGCGCTGGTGATGCACTGGAAATCGCTGCGTCGCCAGATCCGGGTGCGCGGGCATGTGACGCGCGAGGACGGCGCGCGGGCCGATGAGTACTATGCCTCGCGCGACATCAAGAGCCGGCTTGGCGCTTGGGCCTCGCAACAGTCCCGGCCGCTCGAATCGCGGTCCGCGCTGATGGCGGAGGTGGCGAAGGTGTCGGCCCGCAAGGGGCCCAACCCGCCGCGCCCCGACTTCTGGGGCGGATTCCGGATCACCCCGGTCGAGATCGAGTTCTGGGCCGATGGAGCGTTTCGTCTTCACGACAGGTTCGTCTGGCTTCGGCGAAGTGTTGCTCAGGAGTGGACAGTACAGCGTCTTAACCCCTGAATCACATGTTGTTTCGTGTTGTAGCGAAAGATGAATTCTGTGATCATCTGAGATGAAATGGGCTGGTGTGGTGTGGCAAGATGCCATAGTGCGCCCGCAATTCTTTGCATCTCAGGGTAAGTTGGCGTGTCCGAAAACGAAGAGACAACTCGCAGGTTGCGAGGCCGGGTGAAATGGTTCGACCCCGTCAAGGGGTTCGGGTTCGTCGTGCCCGATGAGGGTGGGTCCGACATCCTGCTGCACGCCAATGTCCTGCGCAATTTCGGTCAGAGCTCGGTTGCCGATCGTGCAACAGTCGAGATCGACGTGCAGGAAACGGAGCGCGGCCGGCAGGCGGTCGAGGTGCATGTGATCGAGCCACCCGACGACATCGAGATCGGCGTGCTGAGCGATCTTCAGGATATCGACCCCGAGGTGATGCGGAACGCCCCGTTGCAGCCCGCGCGGGTCAAGTGGTTCGACAAGGCCAAGGGGTTTGGCTTTGCCAACACGTTCGGCAACGACGAGGACGTGTTCGTGCATATCGAGGTGCTGCGCCGGTCGGGCCTTGCGGATGTGCAGCCCGGCGAGGCACTGGCGATCCGGGTGATCGACGGCAAGCGGGGACGCATGGCAACGGAGGTGTGCGGATGGGAAGCGGCGGTCAAATCGTCCGAATAGGTCTGGCCGCGGCGGTGATCGCGCTGGCCGGCATCGCCGGCGCCGAGCCGTGCCGCGACGACGTGGTCAAGCTGCGCGGCGACGGCGATCAGGCGCGGTTCCGGGTGGAACTGGCCGATGAGGAGGCCGAGCGCGCGCAAGGGCTGATGAATCGCGACACGCTCGCCCGCGGCGCGGGCATGCTGTTCGTCTACCCCGAGCCACAGCAGGTCGCGTTCTGGATGAAGAACACGCGCATCCCTCTGGACATGATCTTTCTCGACGCGGGCGGCACGGTGCGACATGTGCATCACGAGGCCGTCCCGCATGACGAGACGCCGATTTCCGGCGGCGACGGCATCCAGAGCGTGCTGGAGATCAATGGCGGGCTGGCGCGCCGGATCGGCATCTCCGAGGGCTGGCAGTTGCGTCATCCGGCGATCGATCAGGATCAAGCGGCCTGGCCTTGTGGGCCCGCAGAGTAAGCCGCGCGGCGCATCGGTTTTCGCTTTTCATGCCGGCGGATCACGGCTATTCCCGACACATGGTCCGGGGCGTGGCGCAGTCTGGTAGCGTACCGGTTTTGGGTTTTCTTATCCCCGGAAGATATACTATGTGTATTCTTTCAAGGGGTTACGAGTTTGTATGCAATACTCGTACACAAGAGTCGGGGCGTAGCTCAGCCTGGTAGAGCGGGCGCTTTGGGAGCGTCAGGTCGTCAGTTCGATTCTGGCCGCCCCGACCACAACATTTCAGTCCGACGTGAACACGGTCGACTGTCCCGCCGCAAGGCCGAGCGCCACCTGTCGCGACGCTTTCAGGGCCTGATCGTCATCAGGACAGGATCGACTGCCTCGCGAAGGTAGACGGGGCCGAAATCTTCGCCGCCCGGCTCGACCCGCCGCGCCTGCATCTCGTCACCCTCAACCAGCGCCGCGCCTCTTGCCGCGCGTGACGCCAAAACGGATCAGGGGTCACCGCGGTCTCGCCTGATGCGGGGGATATTCAAAACAACAGAACTTGCTCGTGAAATGCGATGATCTAAGGTGGCCGGATCGACAGGGTCACAAACAAGGATTGGCGGATAATGTTTGACCAATTGCTGCTTGGGTCTGTCATCACGTTTGTCTCGTTGGCGGTAGGCGCCTCGATCTGGGCCACCCTGAACGGGGTTCTCTTGTGGATAGAACCGTGGCTGCGGCGCTTTCCGCGACAGCTGACATCACTGGTTGTCATATTGATGGTGGTCTTTTCGACCATGTTGGTGATGACTTTCGGCGTCTGGCTGTGGGCAATCCTTTTCAGGCAGATCGGCGCTTTCAGCACCCTGGAGGAAGCGGTCTACTTTTCGCTGGTGGCCTACACGACCTTAGGCATTGGCGATGCCGATGTGATCATTCCACAAGAGCAACGGCTGCTCGGGGGCATGACGGGGGCGAATGGTTTTCTGATGTTTGGTCTCATGACCGCCATGCTCACCGACACGCTGCGCGATGTTTGCGGGGTGCAACAGAATTCGCGCGATCAAAACGTGGAAGATACTGGTGTATCTGGTAAATGAATGCGACTGACAACGGGTAGGCGACAACGGGCTGACCCTGTCCGGCACGGCTCTTATCTGCGCCCACACCGTCCGTCCGCTCGGTCCTGACTGGGCTCACCCGATGATTTGCCGGCGCCCGTCAAGCGGCGGCGGTCAGCAAGCCGCGGTGCCGCAAGGCGGCTTGTGCCGCAAGACCGCCGGTGACCGCAGCGTTTTCCAAACGCGCTTCCCCCGGGCGTGCCCCGGCAGAGGCACATGGCCCGCGCCTCAAGTGGATTGCCAGACCTGTGGAGACGACACCTCGCTGTCTTCCGCCCTGACCTGAAGGGCATGACTGCTTGGCCGTGAACCAAGCAGGATCACGTTCCAATTTCGTCCGGTCTTGGATGCTGCAATAAGACCGGAGATCCCGGTTCTCGCAGAACATTTGCGGCAGTTGAGTTATGTGCTACGATCAAATTATCGTGAAGGGGGCTGAATGCGCGAGATCAGGCATGTGAGGATCGTGAAGGCTCTGGACACGCATCGCAACTTCGCGCGGGCTGCAGAGACGCTCGGCATGAGCCAGTCTGCATTGAGCCGCGCGTTGGTACGCATCGAGGCAATGCTTGACGTCGAGCTGTTCGAACGCACGCGCACCTCTGTCATCCCGACGATCTATGCCGAAATAGTCTTGCAACGCAGTGACGAACTTATCGCAGGGTTTGACGATATGTTGCAGGCCATAGAGGCCAAGCGTCAACAGGATCGGCGGGGCGTTCGTGTTTCTGTGGGCCCCTACGCGGCCGAGGCCATAGGGTTATCGGGTTTCTCCACGCATGCCAGTGCAAACCGGACTTTCAATGGCAGGCTGGTTATCCGGGATTGGCGGACATGCCTTGAGGACGTGATCGAACGCCGCAGCGACATCGCCATTACCGACACCCGGTCAGCGCAAAATCATCCGGAGCTTGAAGTCGAAACGCTTGGCGGCGGAAAGGCCCTGTTCTTCTGTGGGCGACAACACCCGCTTGCACTGCAGAATACGGTAAGCTGGAGCGACGTGATGCGCTTTCCCTGGGCCGCCACCGTGGCACAGCCGAGGTGGCTGGACCTGTTGCCCGCAGATCTTGACGCCGCCGGGCGGGTCGATCCTGTAACCGGGGATTTCGTGCCCGCGATCTGCCTCGACAGCTTCCCGGCGATGGTTTCGGCCGTCAGGGCAGGCCGTGCAATCAGTGTGGCCCCGCCTGCCTTCATTCGTGATGAGATTGAATGCGGAGATCTCGTCACCTTGCCGCTTTCAGAACCCTGGCTGACCATGGAATACGGTCTGGTCTGGCGTCGAAATCAAACATGGTCTGCCGGCTTGCGCCGGTTTGTGGACACGCTCAGGCAAACGCAGAAAGCGTCGCCATTCGATGATTTGGCGATGTGACCGTGCAATTGTACCTTGGTATCAGCCTTGGATGTGGAGCACGATCAAGACGCATTCCGTCGCAAGGCGTCGGCTTGCTTTACCGGCTCAAGGCGGGGGCCATGTTGCCGGAGGCATCGCCCCTGATACGCATCTCGGTCTGCGGGAACGGGATCGTGAGGCCGTTGGCGTCGAATCTCTCTTTCACTTTTGCCGTCAAGTCCCAATAGACCTCCCAGTAATTCTCGGCCCGCACCCATGGCCGCACGATGAAGTTGACGGAACTTTCTGCAAGCTGGTTCACCCGGACGATAGGCGCAGGATCGGTTAGCACATCGGGATGCTCGTAAAGCACATTTTCCAGAACTTCCTGGGCCTTCTCGATCGAATCCTCGTAACCGATACCAAAGACCATATCGATGCGCCGCGTATCCGAGGCGGTGACATTGATAATGACATCGCCCCAGACCTTGGAATTGGGAATGACGATCTGCTGATTGTCCGGAGTGCTGATCGTGGTCGAGACCACGGACACCTTGCTCACGGTACCGCCCTTGCCGCCGATGTTCACGTAGTCCCCCTCGTCAAAGGGCCTGTTGATCATGATCATCAGCCCGGCGGCCAGATTGCCCAGAGTGTCCTGCATGGCAAAGGCGATGATGAAGGAGGCCCCGCCGACCAGCGCGAAAAGCGGCGTGACGTTCACCCCGAGGGCGGCCAGCACGACCATCAACCCGAATGCGAGCGTGATCCAATAGACCGCCATCGCGAGAAAGCCCTGCAGCAATTTGGACAGAGTGGGGACGCGCTCGAATACGCGCCTTGCCCAGCGTCGCACGATCCGCGCCACGACAAGCAACCCAAGAAAAGACGCGATGACCACGGCGACGCGCAACGCAACCTGAATACCTCCCTTGGGTGAGATCACCCAGTCAAGCGCGTCGTTCATGATCTCGGCAGCTGTGAAATTGGCTTTTTCCTCGACCGCGATAGCGGTCTGATAGGTGCGCAACTGCGAGACCAAGTCTGGATCGCCCCCCTTGGTCTCGAGGCTGGAGATAACGGCCGCATATCTGTCGAACATGTCCTTGCGTTGGTCCACGAGCCTGTTGCGAGCCTGCTTCTGCTCTTCGGTCGCCTCCGATCCGTCCTCGCGTATCTCCACGATCTGCTCGACCACGGCCTGTGTGGCATCCTTTGCCCTGTCGCGCCATGCTTCGGCAAGCGGCTGGAGTTCATCCGCCGTCAGTGGCAGAAGCCGTAAGCGGAACTCGCTCAACCCGATGTCCGGGTCGTCGAGCCGGGGCGGGTAGGTCGGCGCGTCTGTGGACGCGGACGCGAGCCCATCGGTGTCGGATGTCTGGGTCTGTCCGGCCACGGGGATTGCCAGGATCAGCAGGGAAAGCATCAGGGCGACCGGAAAAAGGATCACACGGCGGTAAAGGGTCATCATGTCGGTCTTGGATCCTCAATGGTTCAGGCGGGCAAACAGGGTGTCGGCTGGCGCTCTGATCGTTTGTCGCAGTGGCAGGAAAGGCCCGACCGGTTGATCCTGTGAAAAGATCGACCACAGATAAGGGTGCCGCGCGGGCGCAACACTGAATTGCCGCCTGCAGGGGCCTTTTCGGCGGGCTCTTGATGGGTCATCACCTCATCACGCAAGGTCCTTGCTTTCGGGGTTGTGGCGGCCCCGATACGGGGTTTTTGCCATCTGTGTCGTTGCCGCCCATGGACCCCGACCAGATGGGAGGCTCAGGAAAGCTGCGTTCAGCTATGCTTTCTCGATTATGCTTGGTGCGCTGTCCAATGCATAATATGCTCCTTGTGATGAGCGTTTGGAAACTAGAGGTCAGCTTAGTGGGTGTTTCGCCGGGACATAAGGGGACCCGAGCCTGTGCGGTATCACGTCCGTGTCGCGCCACGCGCCGGTTTTCCTCCACGACAGTCGCTTTTCTTGGTGCAATGGTGGCAAGGCCGGACTTTTGGACACAATTCTCGACATAGCCATTCCCGCTGCGGTCTTCATCATCATGGTCAGTATCGGATTCGGCGTGACCGGGCGCGATCTCCGGCAGGCTCTGCGCGCACCGAGAGCCTTTCTGACAGGTGTGACAGCACAGTTGATGCTAGTGCCGTCACTGGTTTTTCTTTTTCTGATGCTGTTTCCACCGGAGGGGGAGATCGGACTCGGCATCATGATCCTTGCGCTCTGCCCGGGTGGGGCGCTCAGCAATATCCTGACAAAGGTTGCAGGTGGGGACGTTGCGCTGTCCGTATCCATGACTGCGTTCACGAACGTCTTTTCAGTTGCGACGCTGCCCACCCTGTCGTTGCTGGCGGCCAGCCATTTCCTCGGGACCGACGTCAACGCGTCCGAAATTCAGGCCCTCACGGTGCAGGTGGCGATGATTGGCACTGTGCCTGTCCTACTGGGCATGTGTCTGCGGTATATGGCACCGGCGTTCGCAGAGCGTCATGGGCAGTCTTTCTTTCGCGTCTCGCTCGCCGCCTTCATCCTCATCATGGGATGGGCCATCATTGAAAGCATGAATGTCTTTTATGCGGCGATGATTGCGCTCGGATGGCAGCTTCTCGCAATGCTTTGCCTGTTGCTTGTGATTGGCGGGGGTATAGCCCGGTTGGGCATGATCGCCCTGCCACAACGTATTACCCTTGTCCTTGAAATCGCAGTACAGAACAGCGCCCTTGGAATAGCGATTGGCGCAACGATCTGGCAGGGGGCTTCGGGCTTTCCAATCTATGCCACGCCCGCTGCGGTATACGGTTCGCTGACATTGCTTCTGCTTTTTCCGCTTGTCGCCCTGATGTCGCGTACGGCCAGACTGGCTGCATTGGCCAAGCATTAGAAAATTGCGAGCGTCATACGGCCACGCATGGGTCCGCGCGATGTTCCGCGCGATGTCATGCTGCCGATCCCTGTCGTTTCTGAAATTCCAGAATTGCGCGTTGCCGCGTTCTGCCGGGGCGACGGCTTTACCGAAAGTAGACTGCAGTGAGGAGTGCGATTATCTCGCCTTGTCCGTCGAGCAATGTCAGGCTTTCGCCGGTCGTGCGATATCCGCGGACCGCGCCAAGCATCCGAACGAGCGCGTCTTCGAGCCTGTCGAGGGGCGCTGGACAGGCCATCCTCGTTCCGGCCAATGGGCCGAAGGTGAGGCGCTCGCCCTGCCGGTCATATGAGCCCGACATCCAGTTGCATCCGACCGTCGCCCTGATGCGCGGGGCGGGTGCATCCTGCAGCACCAGATGCGGCTCGCGCCTGTCAGGCAGCCCCTTGATGCTTTCACCGTGCATTTCATCGAGTCGCCAATAGGTGTTGATAAGATCGGCCTTGGCGCGTTGGCGCTCGCAGCTCTGATCGGGTAGCGTCTGGATGAAGCGGTCCACCACGAGGCTGCGACGGTCCGGGCCTTCCATGGCGGGACGCATCACGAGGCCGCCCTCGACATGCACCGTCAATGGGTCGCCAGGTCCGTCAGCATCGGCGAGATAGGCACGCTCAAGCGCGCGGTACTCCCCCTCCTGCGAAATAGGATAGGTGCGCCCGGTGACGCATTCCCTGAAACTCGCGGCGTCGGCCATGTAGGTCATCTCGCCAAGCAGGAAGAGCCCCTCTAGATCGGTTGGGGTCAGGTGTCCATCGCTTGTAAGATCGTAATTCAACTCCGACTCGATCGGGTTGCCCTCGATGTCCATCTTGCGAAGGCGATCAGGCCCTTTCACCTGCCAATGGAGCGGCATTTCGGATGCACCGTACAAAATGATCCTGTTGTCTGCAGGATCGGCATACCAAAGCCCCAATTCACCTCCTTGATCCCCGTCCTGCCCGTCGGGCACCCCAAGATAGACCCGCCGCATGTGATAGGTCTGATCCGGCCACAGGTCGAGATGGTATGCAATCCCTGCGCAATCCGCGCAGGGCAGTGTTCCGGTAAAGCTCGCAGGGAGGCGCAACCCGTGCGCCCCGACGGATGAGGATGCTGGCGCAGGTGCGCGCACGACGCGCTTCATCATGATCTCGACCTCTTTCGGAGCGCCACGCGTGATCACGGGTGTGTGCATATCCGTGACGAACAGAAGCCGCCCTTCTACAGACAGTAAAGACGCACGCACAGTATAGGTATGATTGTGTTTAATCGCCTCCGCATCATATTCGATCTCGAACTCGTAGGGCGGGGTGCCGGGGCTTTCCTTCTCGACCCGGCCAAGCTCTATGGCCGGCGCATCGGCGCGCGATGTATCCTCCAGGACAGCCACAAAGCGGGCGTCCGGCGGCACCGCGATGCGCTCGCTGTGCAACGCCGTGCCTGAGACGGTTGCAGCATGGCCCGCCGATGTCATCATCAAGTACCCTGTCAGGAGTGCTGTCAAAAAAAGTTGCATCCGAACACCCGTTGCCTTCAATCATCGTTTGCGACCGGTCTGAAACATCCGATCAGATGCTCAAACGCTGTCACAGCTTTTGGCGCGTTGCAAATCCGAAAGGCCTGTCCAACGGCTGGAACTTCGGCAAGGATCTTTCGATCCTCTAAACTCGCCCTGCATCAGATAAATACATCATTTTCCTGATTTTATTATCCGGCTGAATCGAAATGGAGATGCGCCTTTGGTCAAAGCAGCCCGATACGCGAGAGCGCATGTGTCCGATCCTGCATCACACGACACCTAAAACGCATTAGACAGCGATTGTAACTCTCACCTAAGTCATCTCGGGCACATGGTCGAAGGAAAGAATCGGACATTACCCGCCAAGCGTGCGCACTGATCTCGTCCTGGTTTTTCCTTCAATCATGACCGCAACAGCCTTTTCCAGATGGAGACGTAACATGAAGAAGATCAGCCAAGCCTTGACTGCCATTATGATCTTGGCAGCAGCCCCCGTCCTGGCAGCGGACGAGGACGTTCTACCCCTTAATACAGATGAGATAGCCAAGCACCGCAACGTTGGTGAATGGACGGTCCATGAGAACCGGACGCGCGGGACATGCTTTATCTCACGCTCTGACGACTCGGGTAACCTTGTCCAGATGGGCCTCACAAAGAATGCCGAATATGGATATATCGGAATATTCAGGAAAGGGGCCGACGTAACCGAAGGTGATGAGATGGTCGAGGTCTTTATAAACGAGAACCTTTATGTCGGCAGCGCGAGGAAACTGGTGCATGGCGCATCCGGCGATTACAAGGGTGGCTACATCATGGCGAATGACAAACAGGTTCGCCTCGACCTCGAACGCGCGCGTGAAATGGTGGTATTTCCGGAGTCTCCCTACACCGTGACGGTGGATCTGACTGGAGGGGTTCGCAACGCCATTTATGAAGCGCGTGAATGCACAAGAAAGCTCCAGGCTGCATGACATTGAACTCTTGGAGTGGTACCGCGCACCCCGTTTCGGGGTGCGCCTCCGATAGGGGCCACGCCGTTAGGTGCGGCTATTTGGCAGCCCTGTCCCGATCCGCATTGCAACACGGGTTCTTCCGCTAGAAAAAGCTTGCCACGAACGAGCCGGCCAAGCCGGCCGCCGCACCGGTGGCCGCGCCCACAGCGGCGTTTTCCATGACATCATCGCCACGTATGGCGGCCGAAGTGGCGCTACCGGCGGCACCGGCGGCAGCGCCCACAGCCAAGTTCCGGCCTGCATTATCGCAGGCACTCAGCGCAACAAGGCCGATCATGGCCATGCCAATCAGTCCGGCCCGGCGGGACTGGACTCGTGTATTGACGCGCATCGCATCGCAATTTGTCATTATGTCGGTCCTCACCGCTTGCAGGGAAATTTAGCGACGGCGGCACGCACGAGGCCTTCGATGGCCGGCTCGTCCAGTCTTTGCGGGTTGGTCTCTGCCCAGCCAAGGAATACGTCACGCAGGGATGCGCGCGACAGGTCTTCTGGCGCGCAGACGAACGGATCCACATCGGGGGATTTTATCGCGGCCCCGTAGAACTGCATCGCCCCGGTCATGTAGCCGAGACAAAACGCATTCGCTCTGGGGTGCAGCGCGTGATCCTCCGGCACGCTGCAGGCCGTCACCAGCGCCCGCGCATCCGACAGGCGAAAGCTTTCCACCACGGTCTCGTCAGCCAGTGCAGAGACCGGCAGGGCCAGAGTTGCAAAAGCTGCAGCCCCCAAGGCTATCTTTTTTTGCCATTGCATGACAGGTCCTCCATCGAAACATGCCGCAGTATCAGCGGCAGGCTGGCAAACGGCAAGTCGCCCCGTGATGATTTTCCGGTATCCTGTAAGTCCGTTCCGGCACAGCTTGCGCGTCTGCATGACGCATCGAAAACCTGCGTGGCGACTGACCTTTCTGCATCACAGGACACTCATTACGCAATAGACAGGGTTTCGTAGTCTCAATTAAAACCGGTTTTAGTCGTGGTGTCCTGTGTTCCATGCTTTTGTGTTTCCCCACAGTCAACTGACAGGACGCTACGGCTACAAATTTCGGGTTACCAAGGATATCGGGAAAGGATACAGAAATGGATCGCAGACTCCTTTTGAAATTGATGGCATCCGGTACTGTTTTGTCTGCAGCACCAGCGACTGTCTGGGCGCAGCTCAAAGGTGAAACGTCTCCCCGGTCTTACGAGTGGGGTTTTCCGGACTATCCGGCCACGCCTGAAGGCACCGGTAACGCCACGCCCTTCGGTGAAGGCGCGATGAGTGGCATCGAGACCGAAAGCGGGCATGAGCTTTACAAGTTCCCACGCGATCACCGTTATCATTATGGTCCCATCTATCATGGCCCGGAATACTGCGAGTGGTATTATTTCAGCGCCTTTGTCTATGACAAGGCGACCGGCGACCCGTACACGATCTTCTGGATGACCCTGTTCGCGGGCTGGGACGAAGGATTGCAGCGTCCAACGAAAAACATGTTCTTCGCGCTCCACAACCTGAAGACGGGTGAATTCAAGCCGGCCGTCACCCTGTATCCGGGTGAATTCACCGCCGAGGGGTCACCCGGTGATGCGGCAAAAGAAGATTTCTGGTTTCGCTATCGCGTCGGCACGCCAGAGCACGGCGAACAGGAAGAAAGCTACCGCGCCTCCGACGAGACGTGGAATTTCAAGGCCAGCGTCGTGAACGCGGTTCCGGCGCGCAACTCGGTGCCGATGAGCATGGACATCACCGGCAAGGTCTACGCGCCCGGCTACATCTTCAATACGCCTTGGGGTCTCGAGAACGAAGGGTACGACGTTTCGCGCACGGGACGCCACAACCCTGAGACCGTTTACGGCATTTCGTATTACACGATCGCGCCCAAGATGATGATCTCCGGCCCGATCACGGTGGATGGGCAAGAGATGGAGGTCGAGGGCCTCGCCTGGTGGGAGCACCAGTGGGGCAACCTGCGGACGCCCGATCACCTCGAAGGCCACTATATCTGGCAGAATGCTTATCTGGACAACGGCGACATGTTCCGGTTGCGTTTCTGGCGCAAGCCAGACCTTTCGATCGCCGAGGAGATCACGAACTACGCCTACATCCATGCCGATGGGCGAATGGAATACGCTCTGGGCGGGTCCGTGACCTGGACCACGATCAAGTCCTGGCCTTCGAATGTCGTCGAGAATGTCGACATTCCGCTCTACGGGAAGCTGGAAACCCCGCAGGGCACCTTCTACGTCGCCCCGGAATATCCGGAGCAGCAGGCGATCGGCTTTGCCGACTATACAGCGCTCTGGGAGGGGGCGATGTATCTGCATGAGGGATCGCTGGACGGGCCAATCGTCGGTCGCGCTTACCACGAGAACATGATTGTGCCGTGGTATTACATTCCCCGCGGCTTCGACAAGCCGATGCGGGAGGACTTGCCGCGCAAGCTCGACGGCGGCATGCCGCCGGCGCCGCCGTTCAACTTCTTCAAGTGACCGGGCGGGTGTCGATCATGTTTCCTGACGAGCGGCGGTGGTCGCTCGTCGACAAATCGGCGGCCCCTGCGAACCCGTGATGATGCAGCAATAGCAACACAGAACCACAAAAGCGCATTGGACATACCGTGGTTATCATCTGATAGTTCACCGGACCAAGATGCATGACGTGGTCGGTCAGCGTTCGGGGGTATCCAACGACCGCCCATGCCAGTCGGTGTGCAAGGCGCCCAGGCATCAGACGAAACGACGCCAATTTACCATCCAGCGGCTGACCAGTTGCAAGTATCTGGTCCTGGCCGGGTTTCACGGAGCAGAGAGAATTTCATGGGTAAGAGAGACGATCTTGTTGCGCGCTATGCCGACGATCTGCGCAATAAATGCGGAATGGAGCCAGACATGGATCTGCTGACCAAGGTCACCATCGGTTGCGGACCAGCGATCTATGATGCTGATGCTGCCATAGTCGCCGCCAGCCAGCCCCATGAGCTGGAAACGGTGAAGAACAACTTCCTTATCAAGAAACTTGGTCTCACCGACAGTCCGGCGCTTATGGAGGCGATCCAGAATGTGATGGAAACCTACGGCATGTCCGAGCGCAACAAGTATCGCGCCGTGGTCTACTACATGCTCACCAGACAATTCGGCAAGGATTCCGTCTACCACTGAGACGCCGCCCATGGGGCGCAGGCGGTGCCGCGACAATGGCCCGCAGGGCTTTGTGCCGTTTGCGATGCAGCGAAATCAGATCCGGCCTTTCGATGCGTCCTGCCGGTTCCCGCCATAGGATGCGCAAGCCATGACGATCTTTCAATCTCAAAGGGGGCGAGATGAAACAGAACCCTGTTTTCCTGCTCGCACTCGCGATCTGCCTGCCCGTCGGGCTCTGGGGCGTTGCCGCGCCGGACATGATGGCGGGTGCGGTGCTCGGATTCACCACCTGGTTCATGGTTGGCGCAAGCTGGTGGTGGCTCGCGCTTTGCTCGGGCTTCGTGATCTTCGCAGCCGTTCTGGCAATCGGGCCGTGGGGCCGCATTCGTCTGGGATCAGATGATGACCGGCCGGAATTCTCGACCGTGTCGTGGATCGCGATGCTTTTTGCCGGCGGGATGGGGGCAGGGCTGCTGTTCTGGGGCGTGGCTGAACCGGTCACCCATTTCGCGTCACCGCCGGGCCTGGACGGCGACACGCCCGAAGCCGCCCGCGCCGCGATGGTGATCACCAACCTGCACTGGGGTCTGCACGCCTGGTCGATCTATGGCATCTGTGCGCTGGTCATCGCCTATTTCACTTTTCGGCGGGGTGGCAAGCCGTTGATCTCCACGCCGCTCGTCGGGCTGATCGGGGGGCGGGCCGAGCGCGGCGTGCTGGTGGCGGCGGACGTGCTCGGCGTGGTTGCGGTTGTCTTCGGCCTTGCCGGGTCGCTGGCGATGGGGGCGCTGCAGGTACGGTCCGGCCTTGCAAGCGTGATCGGTGCGCCCGAGACGATCGGCGTCGCGCTCGCGATCCTCGCCGTCCTCTTTGCGGCCTACATGATCTCGACGCTCACCGGCGTCGAGAAGGGCATGAAACTGCTCTCCAACATCAACATGGTGCTGGCTCTGGCGATCATGCTCTTCATCATGCTTGTCGGGCCCACCGCCTTCATAATCGAGAGCGCAGTGGACACGCTGGGGGCTTATCTGTCGCAGTTCGTGACGCTCTCGTTTCGCCTGTTCCCCTATGAGGGCCTGACCGAGTGGTCGGCGAGCTGGACGCTCACCTATCTGATCTGGTGGCTGGCCTGGGGGCCGTTCGTCGGCGTGTTCATCGCGCGCATCTCGCGGGGACGCACGATCCGCGAATTCTGCACCGGCGTGATCCTCGTGCCGACGCTGTTCTCGATCCTGTGGTTCGCGGTGTTCGGCGGTGCAGGGATCTACGTGGAGCTTTTCGGCCCGGGCGGGCTTTCGGCGCTGGTGGCCGATAACGTATCGGATGCGCTTTTCGCATTCTTCGACTACTTTCCGCTGTCAGGTGTCCTCAGCGCCGCGGCGCTTGCGCTGATCTTCATCTTTCTTGTCACCTCGGCGGATTCCGGCACGTTCGTTCTGTCGATGATGACGACCGACGGACGGCTCGAACCGCCGGCCTCTGCCAAGATCATCTGGGGCAGCCTGGCGGCCGTGATCACCGCCGCGACCCTGCTGTCGACTTCGGTGGAGGTGGCGCGCGCGATGGCCACGCTCGGTGCGATCCCGTTCTCGGCCGTCCTCGTGCTGCAGATCGTCGGCTTCCTGCGCGCGCTCGCGAACGAGCCGACCGGTCGGACCCAGGCCGAGGGGCCGGCGTGATGCGGGGGCTTGCGGTACTTTGCCTGCTCGCTGCGCTGGCGCTTTCGGGTTGTGCGCGCACGCCGGTCATCGTCGGATCCAAGGACACGGTCCAGGACCGCATCCTCGCCGAGATGATGGCGCTGACGCTGGAGGCACGCGGCATCGACGTGGAACGCCGCATCGGGCTTGGTGACAGTTCCGACGTATTTCAGGCATTGCAGGTCGGTGGCGTGGACATTTACCCCGAATATTCGGGCACCGCGCTCGCCATGCTCGATGCCCCGCCGGAATCCGATCCTGACGTGGTGCGCGAGCGCCTCGCTGCGCCCTTCGGCGCGCTTGGACTCGAATTCCTCCCGCCTTTCGGCTTCGAATCGCACTTCGTGCCGGTGACGCGCCGCAGTCTGGCCCGGGGTCGTCAGCTTGCCGGCGTGACCGACCTCGCCCCTATCGCGGGCGAACTACGCCTCGGCGTCAGCCAAAGCTTCGCGGAACGCCCGCGTGACGGGCTGTCCGGCTTTCTCGCGCGTTTTGACCTCGATTTCCGGGACGTTGTCGTGGTGCAGCAGGAGCAGCGCGAGAGCCTCTACCAGCAACTCGTCGATGAGCGGATCGACGTGATGATCGGGTTCTCGACAGATCCCCAGATCGTCGATTTCGGCCTGGTGCCGCTCAAGATGGACCGGGCGTTCTTTCCCGCCTACGAGGCCGCGCCCTTGACGAGCACGGCAGCGCTCGAACGGACTCCGGCGTTGTCCGAGGCGCTGGAACCGCTCGTCGGGGCGATTGACGCGCCGATGCTGCGCGAGATGGTGCGGCAGGTGCAGGTCGCGGGGCGAACGCCACGCGCGGTCGCGGCCATTGCACTCTCGCGCCTCGGCATCGCGGAGGGTGGCGCGGCAACACCGCCCGAGATTCCGCTGGCGGTCGCGATTGAGTCCCACGAACTGGGCAGCAGCCCGGCCAATCGCAGCCTCGCGGCGGTGCGCACGGCGATGCCGGGCCGCGCCGTCGCGCTGACCCCCAGCCCGCGCCCGCTCGAGGCGCTGGCCCGCGGCGAGGCCCGCATGGCCGTCGTTCCGGCCGCAGCGCATTTCCGGCTGACACCTGACGGGGCAGTGCGCGATGAAGGCGTGGAAGCGGTCGCCGTGGTCGGCAGATCCGTGCTTTACGCCATCGCCGCAGACGAGGGGCCGGCACGCCTTGGTGGGGCCCGGATCGTGGCCACCGGGCCCGAGGGATCGCCAAGCCATCTGATCGCCTCCGTTGTCGCCCGCCATGCCGACACCGACATCACCCTTGCCCCGCAGGAGGCCGGCGACGCCGCGACGATCGGCGCGGCGATCGGGAGCGGCGCGGCCGATGCCGGGCTGGTGATCGCGAGCCGCCAGCGCGGTGACGTCGTGGGGCTGCTCCGCGAACAGCCGGATCTGCGGCTCGTGGACGCCTCGGCGTGGTGGCATGGCACAGCCCGCCTCGCTCTGCCCTTTCTGAGAGAAGCGGTGCTGCGCCCGGAAAGCCATTCGAACCTAGACCGCACCGTCTCGGTCCTGTCGATGCAGACGGTGATCACCGGCGCGGCATCACCCGAGGCGACCACACTCGGGCGGCAGGGGCCGATTTCCTACGACACCCGCGTGCAATCTCTCAGTGATACGACGGTGCGCGCGATCGACAGGGCGCTTGGCATCCATCCGCATGTCGGTGCCAGTCTTCGCACGGCCCCCGCACTCACATCGAAACCACCAGCGACACCTACAGCGCATAACCCGCGACCTGATCACGCCCTGCTGACGCTGGGCATCTTCGCCTATCTTGCGGTCGCCGGCTGGCTTCTCGTCCGGCACCGCCGCGACCGGGCGTGACGTCCGGTTCGGTGTCCGTCGCCCATTCCCGGCTGCTGAACATTTTTCAAAGGGCGGCTCAAGACGGCTTCGGGCGTCATTTTTCGAGCGCCTTGATCTTTGCGTCAATGCGTCATGCCGGGCGATGTGAGGATGTGGTGCGTCAATAATCATGAGAGCCCTGTTTGCCGGCCCTGATCGGTCAGAGAACTCGACGAATGAGCACGGAGCCGCGTGCTTGCAATTACATCAACGCATCGCAGACGACTTTTAACGCATTAGACAAATTCTCTGGCCGCTTGATAACTCGCAGCAGTCATTGCCGGTGCATATCGTACGCCCGTGTTTCTTCAAAAGTTCACTCCGGTGGTGGCTACGATGAAAAATGAGACCATGACGGTTTGATCGTGCTGGTTTCGCCAAGTCAATCCGGAGAGATATGAGATGACGTCCAAGAATATGCGAAATTCAACGCCGCCCCCCGGCCTGACGCGCCGTGCGCTGCTGCAATCGGCACCGGCGACGGGCCTCGCACTGGGTGCCGGGGCTTTCACGGGCAC